>NZ_JBMDJV010000004.1:0-231479 GCF_057809375.1 Aquitalea sp. FG25 | reverse complement strand
AACTCGCGACCAACGGATTAAAAGTCCGCTGCTCTACCGGCTGAGCTACCGACCCACGAAAGAGTTCGCAACTATAATAAAACAGCCTTTTTCAGTCAATACTTTTACCGAATTAATTTGAAAAAACCGGGGCATAGACCAGAAATTCATGCTAAACGGCTGGAACTCGGCCACATGGCGGCAAGTCGAAAATTATCCTGCCGCGTGGCCGGCATCTCTTGAAACCACCGCCTGCGATACCCATGTCAGATAAGCGGGCAAGCCCTGCGTGACTGGCACTGCGACGATTTCCGGCACATCATAGGGATGCAATGCCAGCAGACGCTGTTGCAAAGCCGCATAGCCTGCTTGGGTCGTCTTGATCAGCAAGGGAATTTCGCTGCTTTCTTCCAGCAGGCCTTCCCAGATATAGACCGACCGACAGGCGGGCAGGATATTGACGCAGGCGGCCAGTTGCTCCTGCACCAGAACATGGGCAATGTGTTTGGCCGTTGTTTCATCCGGCACATTGCAAAACACCATCAGATAGTTCATACGGATACCTTGATTCGATGCGCGCCATTTTATTGCTGTTACTGATTTATCCGCTGCTGGAAATCGCCACCCTGGTTACCCTGGCCCACCACCTTGGTGGCGGTGTGGTGTTCCTGCTGGTGGTGGCCAGCAGCTTGCTGGGCATCTGGATGCTGCGCAATCAGAAGCTGGGAGCCCTGCTTACCTTGTCCAGCGTGTTGCGCCAGGGCCAGCAGGTGTCGCTATACTCATTGCTGTGGCCATTGCGCTATG
Source organism: Aquitalea sp. FG25 (assembly GCF_057809375.1). Classification (NCBI taxonomy): domain Bacteria; kingdom Pseudomonadati; phylum Pseudomonadota; class Betaproteobacteria; order Neisseriales; family Chromobacteriaceae; genus Aquitalea; species Aquitalea sp. FG25. The sequence continues at coordinate 230,693 of NZ_JBMDJV010000004.1, read as the reverse complement.
CCCTGTCTGGGTTGCTGTTCGCCATTCCGGGCATTCTGAGCGATCTGCTGGCCATTCTGCTGTTGCTGCCATTCAAGGGGCCAAGCCTGAAGAATGTCACCAGCCCGACAGGCATGGCTGATGATGTGATCGAGGGTGAATTCAGCCGGGTTGAACCCAAGGGCAATGATCCGCGCCGTATTCACTAAAACAACGGCGCTTACTGGACCTGCAGCAACTGCAGTACCGCAGTTTCATCCAGCGCCGACACAATGGACACCACCTTGTGCCGGCTTTTGTCGCCGGCCTGCAAGCTGACTGCCCGCTTGCCAACCGAAAAGCAGTCGGCCAGCCATGCCAGCAATGCTGCATTGGCTTTGCCATCAACAGGGGGGGCAGCAAGGCGGATTTTCAGGCAGTCGCCATGTTCACCGGCGACTTCCGTTTTTCTGGCACCGGGCTGTACGTGCAGCGTTAGTCGTACAACACTGCCATTGCAGACCAGCCAAGGTTTCATGATGATTTTTCCGCAAAAGGGCAATTCTAGACCAGAACTGCCGCAGGCCGACAAGTCCGGCCCGCAGACATGGTCCGGTTTACCCATCAACCAGGAGTTTGCATATGGATATCGGCATCAACGAACAAGACCGCCAGGACATTGCCCATGGCCTTTCCCGGCTGCTGGCTGACACTTACACGCTGTACCTGAAAACCCACAATTTCCACTGGAACGTCACCGGGCCGATGTTCAACACCCTGCACCTGATGTTCGAAACGCAGTACAACGAACTTTCACTGGCGGTAGACCTGATCGCAGAACGCATCCGTGCACTGGGCCACTTTGCCCCAGGCAGCTATGCCGACTACGCCAAGCTGACGGCTATTGCAGAGGCCAGTGGCGTGCCTAAAGCGGAAGAAATGCTGGCCCAACTGGTGGATGGCCATGAAATCCTTTGCCGTACCGCCCGCAGTATTTTCCCGCTGGCCGACCGTGCTGCGGATGAACCCACCGCCGACCTGCTGACCCAGCGCCTGCAGGTGCATGAGAAAACCGCGTGGATGCTGCGCAGCATGCTGGACAAGTAAGCCGTCAACATCAGCAGAACGCCGTGCAATGCACGGCGTTTTTTCTGGTACTTCCTCAGCCATGCTAAACTGCTGCAGACCTATGGAGGCCGCCGTACACCCATGACCGCCCATCTGCGCACCCCAGTCAGCCGCAACCCGCAGCTAACGCCACTCATCATGATTGCCGCATCGCTGCTGGCACATGTACTGCTGTTCGGCTCCAGCATGATTACCTGGGTACGTCCGCTACAGTTGCCGGACAGCCACACCATCAGCGTCAATCTGGCCACCCAACCCAGCCTGACGCCACCAGATACCCGCCGCCTTGGCCTGGACAACAACCAGGGTAGCGGCAACACCGAGCAAAAACACAAGCAGGCCAGCCATCGCCAGTCCAACGAGCCGCCAGCTCAGACCCCATCCGCATCGCTTAACGACAGCACACCACAGCCACGGCAGGTTCATACCATACGCCAGGCAATAGACAAAAAATCTCCGGCACTGCCTTCGCCCTCCGCCGAATCCACCGACACACCAGCCACACCGGTGAATGCCGGCAGTCTGCTTGCTCAGGTAGGCCAGCTCAGCTCCGTACGTGGCGACGTCACCATGAATGACAGCAGCCTGGAATCGGGCCGCAACAACGGCAACGGCGACAGTACCCACCGCTATGAATGGTCGCGCTACCAAACCGACTGGCGGCTGCGCATCGAACGGATAGGCAACCTCAACTACCCCGAACAGGCTCGCCAGCTGAACATTCACGGTTCCGTCACCCTGGAAGTCACGGTTGCGGCGGATGGCAGCCTGCTCAAGTGCCGCATCCTGCGGAGCTCCGGCCAAAGTGTGCTGGATGACGGTGCTAGGCGCATTGTGCAGATGAGCGCACCCTTCAGTCCCTTCCCGCCATCACTGGCGCAGCAGGGCTCAAAAATCATCGTGCAGGCTTTCGCCTTCACCCGCGATAACCAGATTTCCAGCAATTAACACAAGGATTCACCATGTTTGAAGTCAACCGCAGCATTGCCCTGATTCGCCCGCGTGCGCCCTTTCTGGCCTGGCTGCAGCAACTGCCGGGCGAGCTGGATGACCAGCTGGAGCTGGAAGCACTCACCCGGGACTGCAATGCCTTGCTGATTCCGGCAGCAGACGACTACGCATCGGCACATGACTTTGTATTGCAGCACTACCGCATGCTGTTTCAGGCCGAACTGGCTGACTGGTGCGATGATGAAATACTGTGGCCGCAACAACTGACACCGGCCCTGTTCCTGGAGTGGTTTGATGTTGAAATCCACTCCGTTCTTACCGATATGGTCGAGACGCCATTAGAGCGCGAGCCATTCGTTCCGCTGGACCTCAATGCCGAGGATTGAGACCCAGCTCCACCTCGAGGGGAAAAACATGTCACACGAAACACGCATTAAAGTCCGGGGTTATCATCTGGACCTGTACGGCCACGTCAACAATGCCCGCTATCTGGAATTTCTCGAAGAGGCCCGCTGGACTTTCTTTGAAGAACGCGGCGACCTGCCCTGGTTCTTACAATCCGGTCTGGCACTGGTGGTGGTCAACATCAATATCGACTACCGCTATCCAGCCACCATGGGCGACGAACTGGTCATTGCCACCTCGGTCAAGAGCATTGGCAGTCGCAGTGCGGTCATGCACCAGCGTGTCACCCTGGCAGGCAGTGACAAGCTGGTAGCCGAAGCGGATGTCACCTTCGTGGTATTTGACGCCAAGCAGAACAAGGCAGTGACACTTGAGGGACAATTGAAGGAACTCCTGCTGTCCATGCAAGACCAATAACGCCGGAGGCCCCGCCCGTGCGGGGCTGTCGTTTCTCCACCATTTGGATTACCACGCATGAAGAAGGCTCTGCTCTCACTCCTGGCCCTTGCCGTAGTCGGCCTGATTGCCTACACCACCCTGTTCGACCGTAATGCAGCGCCACAGGTCAGCTATACCTCGCTCAATGGCCAGCAGGCAGATACCGCCTCACTCAAAGGCAAGGTGGTTCTGGTGAATTTCTGGGCCACCAGCTGTCCAGGCTGCGTGGAAGAAATGCCGGAGATCAAGAAGCTGCATCAGCAATACGGTGCAAAGGGACTGCAAATCATGGCCGTGGCCATGAGCTATGACCCGCCCAATTACGTACAAGCCTTCGTGCAGAAGAACCAGCTACCCTTCTTTGTGGCCCTGGATGGCCAGGGCAGCATTGCCAAGGCCTTCGGTGACATCCAGCTGGCTCCCACCACCTTTCTGATCGACAAACAAGGCAATATCCTCAAGCGCTATGTCGGGGTGATGGATTTCAAGGAAGTACACCAGATACTGAACCAGCAACTGGGAGCCTGAGCCCAGTCAGCAAAAAGCCCCGCCAATGCGGGGCTTTTTGTTGGTCAGAACCGGGGAAGCTCAGGCCGCAGCACACACCGGGCAGGCCGGATCACGACCAAACTTCATCTGACGGAATTCTCCACTCAGCGCATCGTACAAGGTCAGACTGCCCAGTACAGGCGGCCGCCCCGCCAGCAACTTCACCGCCTCAACCGCCTGCAGGCTACCAATCACACCAACCAGCGGCGACAGTACGCCAAAGGTGGCGCATGGGCCATCAGATGCCTCGCCCTCCTCGGCAAACAGGCAGTGATAACAGGGTGAACCCGCCACACGTGGATCAAACACGGCCAACTGCCCGGCAAAGCGCACAGTGGCACCGGACACCAGCGGCACCCTAGCAGCCACGCTGGCCCGATTTACTGCATGACGGGTGGTAAAGTTGTCCGAACAGTCAAGCAGCAAATCATGCTGCCCGGCTTCTTGCAGCAAACGGGTGGCATCCAGCCGTTCGCTCAGCGCCCGCACCTGGATGTCCGGATTAAGCGCCAGCATGCGCGTACGTGCCGACTCTGCCTTGTTCTGTCCCAGCGAGTTCATATCGTGCGCCACCTGGCGCTGCAGGTTGCTCAACTCGACCTGGTCATCATCCGCCAGCGTGATCTGGCCCACCCCGGCACTGGCCAGATACAGCGCCACCGGCGAGCCCAGGCCGCCAGCACCAATCACCAGTACCCGTGCTGCCGCCAGCCGTTGCTGGCCTTCGATATCGATTTCCGGCAGCAGGATATGCCGGCTATAGCGCAGCAGGGCTGCATCGTTCAGATCTGTCATGAGGGTGAAGCTTAGTCAAATCAGCTGCCAGACGCCATAGTTCCTGCGAGCTAGCCGGAAAAACAAAACGCCAGCACAAGGCTGGCGTTTGGTGGAGCAAGGGACGGATTATTCTTCCACTACCTTGCGGGCGAACTTGATGCCCAGCTGCTTGAGCTTGCGATACAGGTGAGTGCGCTCCAGGCCCACTTTCTGTGCCACGCGGCTCATATTGCCGTTTTCCAGCGAGATGTGGTACTCGAAGTAACGACGTTCCAGCTGTTCACGCAATTCGCGCAAAGGCATGTTGAAGTCGAAGCCGGACTCTTCCACCGGTTTTTCATGGCGGAACTGCGCCAGCACCTTGTTGACTTCCGGTGCATCCACATCATCCGACTCAGAGGTCAGCGCCAGGCTCTTGATGATGCTGCGCAGCTGCTCCAGATTCCCCGGCCAGTCATACTGACGCAGCGCATTCAAGGCCGCCGTGGTCAGCTTCTTGTTAGGAATCTGACGCGACTCCACCAGCTCGATCAGGATCTGCTCAGCGATGAAGATGATGTCCTCCGCATGCTCGCGCAGCGGCGGAATCGGCACGATCACGCTGGACAGTGCGGTCAGCAGGCGGTTGTCGCACTCAGGATCAACCAGCAACTCCTGCAATGGGCGGCTGCAAGAACAGAGCAGGCGCACATTGAAGCGGTCCAGTTTGGAGAGCAGAAACAACAGGCCCTGCTGCACCCGGCGGTTGTACTGGCCGATTTCCGGCAGGAACAGCACGCCGTTATTGGCTTTTTGCAGCAACTCCAGCGGCGCATCCGCCAGTTGTTCGGGCTTGGCCGGCGTCACCCAGGGCGTATTGCCCTGATGGAAAAAACGCGCCACCAGTTCAAATCCGGAACCCGGTTCGCCGGTAAGCAGCACCGGGGACTTAACCTTGGCCACCCGTTCCAGTTGGCGCTTGAGCTCCTGAATCGGTTCGCTGCGTCCCAGTTTGTCCAGGTTCAGCGAGGTATTGGCCTGCATGTCGCCATACTTCAGCGCGCGTTGCACCGTGGTAAGCAATTTTTGCAGGGCAATCGGCTTTTCCAGGAAATCAAAAGCCCCGATACGGGTTGCTTCCACCGCAGTGTCAATACTGGCATGGCCAGACATCATCACCACCGGCATGTTCAGCTGACCGGACTTGGCCCATTCCTTGAGCAGGGTGACCCCGTCGCAGTCTGGCATCCAGATGTCCAGCAGCACCAGCGCGGGACGCGTCTGGTTGCGCAACTGCCTGGCTACCTCGGCGTTTTCCGCCAGGGCAACCGTGTATCCCTCATCCTGCAGGATCTCCGAGAGCAGTTCACGAATTCCGATCTCGTCATCAACAATCAATATATCGCTGCTACGCATTAGGCCTCCAGCAATGGCAGGGTGAGAAGAATGCGCGCGCCTTGCTGCTCGCCATTCCCCAATGTGACCTGACCATGGTGTTCCTCCGCTATTTTCTTCACCACCGCCAGCCCCAGCCCCGTACCCTTGGGCTTGCTGGTCACATAGGGCTCGAACGCGCGTGGCAGGAGCTCGGCCGGAAAGCCCGAACCATTGTCCTGCACGCAGACGATCGCGTTTCTTCCTTCTTGTCGGCTGCTAATGTGAATCATCGGGATGTCAACGTCAAGGACCGCATCCTGCGCATTCTGCATCAGGTTATGCAATACCTGCCGCAATAGTGCGGCATCCCCCATGATCATCAGCGGCCTGTCTTCCAACTCAATCTTAACAGCCGGATTGGATTCGTACAGCGTGCTGACCTCTCGCACCACCTGATTGAGATCAAGTTCACTGAGTTTGATGCGTGGTGCCCGGGCGTAATCGCGGAAGGCATCCACCATATTCTTTAGCGCAGCCACCTGCTTGATGATGGTATCGGTGGAGCGCTTGAGCATGTCGGCATCCGCCCCGTCGAGCTTGGCTGTCAGTTTCATGGCCAGTCGTTCGGCCGACAGCTGGATGGGGGTGAGCGGATTGCGGATTTCATGCGCCAGCCGCTTGGCCACCTCGCCCCAAGCCGCATCCCGCTGCGCCCTGCCCAGCTCGGTAATGTCGTCGAACACCACAACATAACCGCTTCCTGAGCGTTCCGGCAAGCGGGCACCGCGTACCAGCAGGCTGCGCTGGCCGTGGCCGGTGACGTAATCCAGCTGGGTTTGCCACTCTTCTTCCAGCTTGTTTTCCCCATGTTGCAGCATGGTGTCCACCAGAGGAATCAAGGCCGGAACTCGGGTTGACCACTGTTCGACCGGGTAGGCCACCAGTTCGGAGAAATCAACACCCAGTATGCGTCCGGCACTGGTATTGGCTGCGCGCAGCTGCCAGGCCGCATCCAGTGCAATCACCCCAGCGGAGAGATTGGCCAGAATGCTTTCCAAGTAAAGCTTGCCGCTTTCCAGCGCTTGCTGGGTCTGGTTGGCGGTCTGTCGGGCTTCATCCAGCTGCTGGGTCATGCGGTTGAACAGCGTGGTGAGCATGCCCAGTTCGTCACGCCGATATACCGGATGGCGCTTGGAAAAGTCCCCCTGCGCGACGGCTCGCGTGCCGGCGGCCAGTTCGGATAGCGGTGCAGACAGCCGCTCGGACAAGAACAGTGCAAATGCCAGCGCCGAGGTGAGCGCCAGTAGACAGGCCAGTGCCAGCGTCAGCATGTAGAAGGTTTTCAGGCCGTCACGTGACAATAGCAGTTGGTGGTATTCGGACCTGGCGCTCTCAATCTGCTCGGCATCGCGCGCAATGGATTGCGGGGCAGCCTGCATGACCTGCAGTACGCGCCACTCTCCTTCGGCGGTGCGGTATGACAGCAGCACGCGCAAGGCCAGCCCGCTGGCATCATTTTCGATCGACTTGCTGCTCTGGCGCAGTTTCAGGCCACGCAGGCTGTCCCGCGACGGCGGCATGGGCAGCTGCTTTGCATTGCTGCTGGCAAAATTCAGTAACTGGCTGGATTTGTTGAAGATGGCCACTTCGCGCAGCCCTAGTTGCTCGCGCAAGCGCTCTAGCCTTGAAGGCAGCATGATGCTGGGCAGTCCATCGATATCATCCAGCACCACGCGGCTTTTGCGGGCGACATCATCCAGTACATAGTTGAGTGCGCCTTTGCCCAGCTCCAGCCCGCGATCAAGGGCGGACTCTACCCGCACATCAAACCAGCTTTCGATGCTGCGCGTCAGAAACTGGGCCGAAATGGTAAATACCAGCAAGCCGGGCACCAAGGCCACCACGGCAAACATCATCACCAGCCGCTGTGTCAGCTTGGCACCGAATACCCGCCCTTTTACCCGCTGACGCAGGCGCAGCAATTGCCGCCCCACTACGCCCAGCAGACCAACCAGCAACAGGCTGTTGAGCCCGAATACCCACCAGTAGTACTCGGCCAGCTTGGAAGCATTGCCGGTTGCTACGGCCAGCAGGTAGAGCATGATGGCTCCGAATGTCGCCAGGGCAATGGCGGCATAGCGCATCAGCTTGCTTCTTTCATATTGATGGCCGTCCAGTTGGAGGACAGACTCCATTCACCAGAACCCAGCGCATTGAGCTGGAAGGGTTTGGGCAACTCGCTGATATCCAGTATCAGCCGTACGCGACCGGCCACATTGCCCGGACTGCGCGGGTCCAGTGCGCCACTTTGCAAGACGCGCCAATCCTGGATGGAGCCTAGCGCACCCATGGCCTCGGCCAGGGAACGGTAATAATTTGAAAAGCTGCCGATGGTGACACGGTAACGGCTGGTCAGCGACTGATAGGACAGCTTGAAGGTGAGGCTGGCGTGGGGTTCGAACCACTCTTTGAGATTGAGGTAATACGCGGTGCTGCGGGGCCGGGTTAGTTCAAACTCCAGCCGGAAGGTCAAGGCAACGCCCTGTGCCAGGGCATCATTCAGGCTGCTGGAAAGCTTGGTCTGAAAACGGGTACTGAGCGAGAGCTGACCATCTGGCGTCAGCTCTGCATCGGCACGGCGCGCCAGAATGCCGTCGGCCTGCGCCGTCGTGACGGCACAGACCAGTAGCCATAACACCAGGCTAATGTTTCGCAAGCAGCGCGTAATAGAAACCGTCATGACGCTCACAGGGCAACAGCTGTTGCTGGTTCTGGCATTCGGCATCGGCATGGCGTGCCAGGAAAGCCTCCAGCTGCTGTTGGTTTTCTTCCGGAAAAATCGAGCACGTAGCGTATAGCATTTTTCCGCCTGGCGCGAGTAGCCCCCACAGCGTGTCAACCATTTGCGCCTGTTGTCTTGCCAGCGTGGCAAAGTCGCCCGGGCGGCGCAGCCACTTGATGTCGGGATGGCGGCGTACCACGCCGGATGCCGAGCAAGGTACGTCGGCCAGAATGCGGTCGAAGGGCTTGCCATCCCACCAGTCGGCGGCCAGTCCGGCATCGGCTGCATGCAAGATGGCCTGCAGCCCGCCACGTTGCAGGTTGTCGGCCACGCGAGCCAGGCGCTGCGGGTCGATGTCCAGCGCCGTCATGTCGACATCAGCCAGCTCCAGCATGTGACAGGTTTTACCGCCGGGAGCCGCGCAAGCATCCAGCACGCGCTGGCCGACATGCAGGTCGAGCAGACGGGCCGCCTGCTGCGCGCCCCAGTCCTGCACCGACACGACGCCATCGGCAAAGCCGGGCAGTTCGCGCACATTGACCGGCTTGTCCAGCAGGATGCCGCCCTGCTCATCCAGCGCGGTTGCCGCCATGCCCAGCGCTTCCAGTTGGGCCAAATAGCTGGCCACCGTGCTCTTGCGGGCATTGACGCGCAACGTCATCGGCGGGTGGCTGTTGTTCCACTGCAGGATGTCTGACCATTGCTGCGGATAGGCTTGCTGGATGGCTTTCACCCACCAGCGCGGGTGATTGGTGGCGGCTTCCAGATCTTTGTCGGCCAGACGCAGCATTTCTTCACGCTGACGCAGGAAATTGCGCAGCACGCCATTGACCAGCGCCTTGAACTTGCCGCGCGCCAGCCGCTCGGCCAGCTTGACCGCCTCGTTGACGATGGCGTAGTCAGCTGCACGGGTGTACACCAGCTGATAGAGAGCCACTAACAACACGCGCTCCAGCTGTGGTTCCGGCAAGGCCTTGGGCACCAGCCGACGCAGCCAGAAGCGCAGGCGGGCCAGTTGGCGCAGGCTGCCATAGCAGATGTCCTGCAGGGCGGCACGCTCTTGCGGCGTCAGTTCACTGCCCTGGCGCTGGGCTTGGGCCAGCGCCTCGGTCAGGGTATGGCCGGATTCCACCTGGCCCAGCACGTCGGCGGCCAGTTGCTGTATGCGATGCATGTAAAAACCTTAAATGGCAAACGGCGAGCACTGCACACTCGCCGTATGAAAACGGCCGGTGCCCGCCTGGCGGTACCGGCCCGTGATTTGTTCAGTTGCGCATGATACGTTCAGCCCACGCCGCGCGCCATAGCGTGCAAGCGGGCAATGCGCTCCTCAGTGTGCGGGTGGGTACGAAACAGCTCACCCACGTCCAGCCCGGCCAGCGGGTTGATGATCATCATCTGTGCCGTTTCCGGATGGGCCTGTGCCGTGGGCATGGCAATACCTTGAGCGTAGTACTCAATCTTCTGCAGCGCTGCCGCCAATGCCAGCGGATCGCCGGAAATCTCGGCACCGCCACGATCAGCTTCAAATTCACGCGCACGGGAAATGGCCATCTGGATCAGGCTGGCCGCCAGCGGTGCCAGGATGGCCAGCAGAATGCCGGCCAGCGGATTGACCGGACGACCGTTTTCATCCCGCCCGCCAAAGAACATGGCAAAGTTGGCCAAGGCCGACACGGCACCAGCCATGGTGGCGGAAATGGTGGAAATCAGGGTGTCACGATGCCGGACATGGGCCAGTTCGTGCGCCATCACCCCGCGTAGCTCACGGTAATCCAGCATGCGCATGATGCCGCTGGTGGCGGCCACGGCTGCGTGTTCCGGATCGCGCCCGGTGGCAAAGGCATTGGGCTGCTCTTCGTGGATGACGTAAACCCGTGGCATGGGTAGGCCGGCGCGCTGTGCCAGCTCGGCCACCAGGCCGTAAAATTCCGGCGCGGACTGGGCATCCACCTCCTGGGCGTTGTACATGCGCAACACCATTTGGTCGGAGTTCCAATAGGCAAACAGATTCATGCCACCGGCAAACAGCAAGGCCAGCAACAGGCCGCTCTTGCCGCCGATCAGCGCACCGACCACACCAAGAAATGCGACAAATGCGGCCATCAGCATGGCCGTCTTGAACATATTGTTCACACCATCCTCCTTTTGCTGTGACCCTTACAGACGCTTACTGCCCCAGCCGGGTTCCCACCAATGCAGCACGACCGGCGGCAAAGTCGCGCGCGCTCAGACGCTTGCCCCCTGCTGCTTGCAGCTGGCCAAGCACCACCAGTCCATCGCCGCACCCCACCACCACACCTTCGGCGTCGGCACGCACGATGACACCCGCCTCGGCCTGTCCGGCAATGGCCTGCGCCTGCCATAGCTTCAGCGGCTCGCCGCCCAACTGGGTAAAGGCACCGGGGGCCGGGTTATAGGCCCGGATGGCACGGGCGATATCGGCGGCGGGCAGGCTCCAGTTCACTTCGGCCTCGGCCTTGGTCAACTTGTGGGCATAGGTCACACCTGCTTCAGGCTGTGCCTGTGCCTGCAACCCATCCAACCCGGCCAGGGTGCTGACAATGGCCTCCGCTCCACAACGCGCCAGTTTGTCATGCAGGCTGGCGGCGGTGTCGTCGGGGGCAATGGTCAGCGGATGGATCGACAGCATGGCACCGGTATCCAACCCCACATCCATCTGCATGATGGTGATGCCGGTTTCGCTATCGCCAGCCAGGATGGCGCGCTGAATAGGCGCGGCACCACGCCAGCGCGGCAGCAAGGACGCATGAATGTTCAAACAGCCGCGCGGCGGAATGTCCAGCACCGCCTTGGGCAACAGCAAGCCATAGGCCGCCACGACCATGAGCTCGGCACCGATGTCGCGCAGCATCGCCTGGGCTTCTTCCGTCTTGAGCGACAGCGGCTGCTCCACGCGCAAGCCATGTTCCAGCGCCACTTCCTTTACCGGGCTGGGTTTAAGCTTCATGCCGCGCCCGGCCGGACGATCCGGCTGGGTTAGCACCAGGGCGATTTCATGGCCAGCTGCCAGCAAGGTGCGCAGCGCGGCGGCGGCAAATTCCGGCGTACCGGCAAAAATCAGTTTCATCGTAAGCCCACAAGAAGAAAAGACAGGGCTGGCCTGTCCTTTTCAGATGCACCGTCGCCTGCCTGTGCAGAGCGGCGCTATTGATCACATATTCTGTTTTTCGCGCTTTTTCAGCTTGGTACGAATACGGCCCTGCTTGAGTTCGGACAGGTATTCCACAAACACCTTGCCGTCCAGATGATCAATTTCATGCTGAATGCAAATGGCCAGCAAACCGTCAGCTTCCAGTACATACTCGGCACCGGTAGCATCCTGTGCCCGCACCTTGACCCGTTCGGCCCGGGTGACCTTGTCGTAGATGCCGGGCACAGACAGGCAGCCTTCTTCGTACACGGTTTCCCCTTCTTTTTCGAGGATGACCGGGTTGATGAAGACGCGACGTTCGTTGTGCTCCTCGGAGATATCCATCACCACCAGACGCTGGTGGTAATCCACCTGGGTGGCAGCCAGTCCGATGCCCTTGGCTTCGTACATGGTTTCAAACATATTATCGATCTGGGTCTGCAGGGCTGCGTCAAACGTCTCGACCGGCGTAGCCACGGTATGCAGACGCGCATCCGGATAATGCAAAATATTCAGCAGCGCCATCGGTTTTCTTGCTCCAAGTTGTCGTAATGCCATCAGCACGTCGATAATAGATGTGTCTGACGCATGCTCGTTTGTCAAAGGAGCGCTCGCGGGCGCTCATTACACTCAAATATTGGGGCACTTTTCATGCGTAAAAGTATTATATCGCTTGCTTTGGCTCTGGGACTGGCTCTCCCGGCTTTTTCCGACACGCTGACCATCAAATCCGGCGCACCGGCGCGCTATACCGTGGTTAAGGGCGACACGTTGTGGGGTATTTCAGGCCATTATCTCAAGAGCCCGTGGAAATGGCCCCGCCTGTGGCAGATGAACAAGGCTGAAATCAAGAACCCGCACTGGATTTATCCCGGTGACGTGTTGGTACTGACTTATGTAAACGGTCAGCCGCGCCTGTCGCTGGAAAAATCCCGCCAGGGTGATGTACGCCTGTCACCGCAGGTGCGCATGTCCGACATCGACAAGGCCGTCTCCAGTATTCCGGCCAAGGCGATCGAACCATTCCTGTATCGCCCGCTGGTGGTCAACGAAGAAGAATTCGCCACCTCACCCAGACTGGTTGCCGGTCCGGGTGAGCGGCTGGCATTTGGCACCGGAGACCGCGTCTTTGCCAATGGGGTGGGCGAAATGGGCAACTGGCAGGTCTATCGCGCCAGCAAGCCACTGATTGATCCGGTCACCAAGGAAAACCTCGGCTACGAGGTGATGTATGGCGGCGATGCGGTGGTGGACAAGCTGGGTGATGAAATCCAGGCCATGCACCTGACCAAGGTGAACAGCGAGATTCTGGTGGGCGATCGCATGATCAAGGCCCCCAAGGACCAGTTTGTCAGCTATGTACCACACAGCCCGGATGGCAATATCCGTGGGCAGATCATCTCGGTGTACGACGGTGTGGATGGCGCAGCGCAATACTCCAATGTCGTGATCAACCGTGGTAAGCGCGAACAAGTAGAAGCTGGTGATGTGTTCAGCATCTACAAGAATGCCAAGCCCGTCACTCTGGTGATGGCCGATGGAGAGAAGAAGGAAGTCATTCTGCCGGGTCAGACTATCGGCAAGATTTTTGTCTACCGGGTGTTTGACAAGGTGTCCTATGGGCTGGTGCTGGAAAGCACGGATGCCACCAGCGTCGGAGATGTGATCGCACCACCGGAAGACGAATGAGCCAGACCACGGAAGACTGGCTGGTGCTAGCACTGACGCCGGGCATAGGCCCGGCTGGCTTTCTCAAGCTGATTGCCAGTTTCGGCTCGGCCAGCCAAGCCCTTGCCGCCACGACGGCACAGACCACGCCCATCCTGGGCCAGGAAGTGGCACGCGCCCTGCGCGACCGGCTGGCCGGCCCCGCCGTGGAGGCCGCGCTGGCTTGGGCATCCCAGCCTGACTGCACCTTGCTCAGCCTGCTGGATGATGATTATCCGCAGTCGCTGGCCGAAACAGCGTCGCCACCACCACTACTGTTTGCCCGTGGCCAGCGGGCACTATTGCAACGCCCCATGCTGGCCATAGTGGGCAGCCGCAACGCCACCCCACCAGGCAAGCAGATTGCCGAAGACTTTGCCCGCCGGCTATCCGCCCTGGGTTATACCATCGTCAGTGGCATGGCCAGCGGCATTGACGCCGCAGCACACCAAGGTGCCCTGCAGGAAATAGGCTCCAGCATTGCAGTCATCGGCACCGGTATCGATCGGGTTTATCCGGCCAGCAACCGCAAACTAGCCCACCAGCTTGGCAGTGCCGGCCTGATTCTGTCCGAATTCCCACTGGGGGCCGGCCCGCTCGCCAGCCACTTTCCACGCCGCAACCGCATCATTGCCGGACTATCACGCGGCTGCCTGGTGGTGGAAGCCAATATCAACTCCGGTTCGCTGATTACCGCCAGGCTCTCCGGCGAGTACGGGCGGGAAGTCATGGCCATTCCCGGTTCCATTCACAATCCACAAGCACGTGGCTGCCACCGGTTGCTAAAAGACGGTGCCCGCTTGATCGAAACTGTGGAGGATGTATTGGAAGAGGTGGGCCGACCGGCAGTCATCCGCCCGCCATCCCCACTGCCACAGGTGGATAGCACCGCCGCCGAGCACCCGGTTTTGGCATTGCTGGGTTTCGATCCGGTCAGTAGTGAGACACTTGCCGTACAACTCGGGTTGACGCAAGGGGAGCTTTACGCGATGCTGCTCGAGCTGGAGCTTGCCGGCAAGCTGGCCAGCTTGCCCGGCGGGCAGGTCCAGCGGCTGGTCTGACCCGGACCAGATCGTGTGGCAGCCCATTTGAAGAAGACCTGATGTTTGACGTTCTCACTTATTTGTTTGAGCAATACCGTGACCCGGATGCCTTTGGCGACCGTGGCTCCCTGATGCGCCAGCTCGAAGCCGCCGGCTTCGAGGATGAGGAAATCAACGACGCACTGGATTGGCTGGACAATGTCGCCAATATGGTGGACGGCCTGTATGCCAGCGCGGATGACGCGGTTGGCATGCGCATCTACGCCGATGCTGAACTGGAACGCCTGCCCACGGAAGTGCGCGGCCTGATCCAGTTTCTGGAAGATCACGGTGCCCTTTCACCCTCACAGCGTGAAATGGTGATAGACCGCCTGTGCGAACTGCCCGACGATGACATCAACGTCGGCTCGGCCAAGCTGGTGGCGCTGATGGTGTTGTGGGCACAAAAAGCGGAATTGCCCATCCTCTTGGGGGAAGAACTGCTGGACGCCATTCACGGCGAACCAACCATGCAATAACTTGTCAGCACTGGCGGTACGGGCTTACCATCCCGCCTCGCCTGATGATAATGGCAGGGAATTTTGCACAAGAGCGCCAAATGCGCTCTTGTTTTATTTGCGCTCTTGCTTTATTTGATAGATAGAACCGCTATCAGCCGGATGTTTCCGGTACACACTGAAACGAAAACATGCCCTCCAGCCTCTTGATCGTTGAGTCGCCATCCAAGGCAAAAACGCTGAAGAAATACCTGGGACCGGACTTTGAAGTCCTGGCCTCCTACGGTCACGTGCGCGATCTGGTACCCAAAAACGGTGCGGTAGACCCTGAAAAGGGCTTCGCCATGAAATACCAGCTGATCGCCCGCAACAGCAAACACGTTGATGCCATCGTCAAGGCCGTGGCCGAAGTCGACCACGTCTATCTGGCAACTGACCCGGACCGCGAAGGCGAAGCCATTTCCTGGCACCTGGTGCAAATCCTCAACAGCAAGAAGCTGCTGAAGGATAAAACTGCCCAGCGCGTGGTGTTTCACGAAATCACCAAGAATGCCGTGCTGGAAGCCATCGGCAACCCGCGCGAGGTTGCACAGGACTTGGTCGATGCCCAACAGGCACGCCGGGCACTGGACTACCTGGTGGGTTTCAACCTGTCCCCGCTGCTGTGGAAGAAAATCCGCCGTGGCCTGTCTGCCGGCCGGGTACAAAGCCCGGCGCTGCGTCTGATCTGCGAACGCGAAAACGAGATCAAGGCCTTTGTGCAGCAGGAATACTGGTCGGTGCATCTGGACAGCCACAAGGGCCGTACCAAGTTTTCCGCCAAACTGACCCAGCTTGCCGGCAAGAAACTGGATCAGTTCGACATCCCTAATGATGGCGAACACGCCAGCATTCTGGCCCGCCTGCAAGACCAGCCGGCCACCGTCACCAGCATCGAGAAGAAAAAGAAATCGCGCAGCCCGGCTGCCCCTTTCACCACCTCGACACTGCAGCAGGAAGCCGTGCGTAAGCTGGGCATGACCACCGACCGCACCATGCGTACCGCACAGCAGCTGTATGAAGGTATCGACATCGGCCAGGGCACGGTGGGTCTGATCACCTACATGCGTACCGACTCGGTGGCACTGGCCAACGAAGCCGTGGAAGAAATCCGTACTTATATCGGCGATACCTTCAACAACGACTTCCTGCCCAAAAACCCGGTTGCCTACAAAAACAAATCCAAGAATGCACAGGAAGCGCACGAGGCCATCCGCCCGACGTCCATCCTGCGCACGCCGGATTCGGTCAAACCCTTCCTGACCACCGACCAGTTCAAGCTGTATGACATGGTGTGGAAGCGTACCCTGGCTTGCCAGATGGCCCCGGCCAAGTTTGACACCACCAGCGTGGACATCACCATGGGCGAGGGCATTTTCCGTGCCAGCGGCCAAGTGCAGACCTTTGCTGGCTTCCTGGCCGTCTACGAAGAAGACGTGGACGATGCCGAGGACGAAGACAACGCCAAGCTGCCGCTCTTGGAAGAAGGCGACAGCCTGCCGGTGGACAAGCTGTACGGTGAACAGCATTTCACCCAGCCGCCACCGCGCTTCTCTGAAGCCAGCCTGGTGAAGGCACTGGAAGAATTCGGCATTGGCCGTCCGTCCACCTACGCCAGCATCATCTCCACGTTGAAAGACCGCGAATACGTCATCCTGGACAAGAAGCGCTTCTTGCCCACCGATACCGGCGACATCGTCAACAAATTCCTGACTGAACACTTCAGCCAGTACGTGGACTACAACTTCACCGCCAAGCTGGAAAACCAGCTGGATGACATTGCCAGCGGCCAGCGTGAGTGGGTGCCGGTGATGGACAGCTTCTGGAAGGGCTTCTCCAAGCAGATTGCCGAGAAGGAAAGCATTTCCCGCGCCGAAGTCACCACCGAAAGCCTGGACGAAGCCTGCCCCAAATGCAGCAAGCCCTTGTCGATCAAGTTTGGCAAGCGTGGCCGCTTTATCGCCTGCACCGGCTACCCGGACTGCGACTACACCCGCAATATGGGTGAAACCGCCGAACAGGCAGCGGAAGAGGCCGAAGCCCCGACGGTGATTGAAGACCGTGTCTGCCCGGACTGTGGCGGCGCGCTGCACATCAAGAAGGGGCGTTACGGCAAGTTTATCGGCTGCGCCAACTACCCCAAGTGCAAGCACATCGAACCGCTGGAAAAGCCGCGTGACACCGGCGTGGAATGCCCGGAGTGCAAATCCGGCCATCTGATCGAGCGCAAGAGCCGTTACGGCAAGCTGTTCTACAGCTGCAATACCTATCCCAAGTGCAAGTACGCCACCTGGAACCCGCCGGTGGCCGAGCCCTGCCCCAAGTGCAACTGGCCGATTCTCACCATCAAGACCACCAAGCGTCGTGGTACCGAGAAAGTCTGCCCGCAGAAGGAGTGCAGCTACAGCGAGGTGATTGCCCCGCCGGAAGCCAAGGCTGCGGAAGAGTAAATCGCCGCCAGCGGATTGCACCAGATAACGCCACCTTCGGGTGGCGTTGTTTTTTTGGCCATCGTAGCCAAACCATGCAAGTAGAGGCGCTACGCCATCAGCATTGGCAATGCGCTGATTTTATTAATCAAGTTCAGAAAAGCCGCCATATAATTCGGAAATCAGGCTAAACCGTAAGCAGCTAACCAGCCTGAAGGTTCCTGCGACGGACCGCATCGCTTCCAGACAATACGCCGCCTCCATGCCAGGCGGCGTTTGCCGTTTTACGGGCTATTCCTCCCGGGCAAAGCACACATCATGAAAACACACAGCAGCTTCTTTTTTACCGGTGCCACGGTACTGACCTTGTTTGGCCTGGCCAGTGGCCATTGGCTGATGCTACCCATCGCCTTCCTGCTGGCGTTCTGCGGCATGGTCATGGCCGATAGGGAGCAACTGGCCGACATGGATGAGCGCACGGCGGCCATGCTGCTGATCCTGCCCAGCCAGCACCCGCTGCTGCCCTTGGACCATTTCCACGGTGACGAGCTGATGTTCTATCAGGCGGGCAGCCCTGTTTACCGGATTTTGCAGGCCAATGGTGCCTGCTGGGAGCTGGTGGGCGAGTATGGCAAGGTAGAAGACGATAGTGGCTGTATCCGCGTCTATCCCGGCTATCTGTATCGCCGTCAGCCATCGCGAGGGCATCAGGGCTGATCAGCCACCAAGGTTTTACCCTCTAACTCGGTATCGCGGATTTCCCTGGCCAGGAAAAAGTTGAGCGCGGTGCGCAGTACGGCGATGGCGGCCAGCTTGCCTATCTGGTCCCAACTGGGGGCCACGGCAGTAGACAGGATGTCAGCCGCCAGCTGCAACTCCAGCGCCAGTGCCAGGAAACGGGCAAAACTGAGCCTGACCGCATTGTATTGCGCCATGCCCGGCTCAAAGCAGCCTTGCAGGTAGCGCACCCCGGCCACCAGCACCCCGATGCCGATTACTACGGCACCACTGGCTTCCACCGCCAGTTTCAGCCATAGCACCAGATTGAGAACCAGTTCTTCCACTCCGGATTCAGCGGGTGACAGCATGCTATTTCCTCGCGCTTGATGTGGATGCCCCAGCATACACACAAGGCAGACGGGCAGCAGCTACAGAGAGTCTGATCATGCACGCGCATGTTATGCTATTGAATTATCCAGCCAATCCAAGCGCATGCTGCTACTGAAACTGACGCTGGTTCCTGCTTTTCTCTACCTGCTGGCGCTGGTGGCACGGTATTACGGGCCGCACCGGGCAGGCTGGATGGCAGGCCTTCCGATCGTAGCCGGCCCCATCCTGTGGCTGCTGATGCAAGAGCATGGTACTGACTTTGCCGCGCGTGCCGCCATGCAGGCTATCGCGGCCATTGCCGCTTCCGAACTGTTCAATCTGGTCTACGCCCGTTGCGCCACCCGGTCTGGCTGGCCACTCACGCTGGCTGCGGCCTTGTGCGGCTGGTTGCTGGCTGCCTTGCTGGTACAGGGGCTGACATTAACGCTCCCGTCCGCTTTGGCCATGGCAGGGCTGGCCGTGCTGATCAATAGCATCTGCTTGCCCAGACCGGCGGTGGCACAGGTGGCAACCGCCACAAACGAGACCCTGGGCTTACGCATGCTGGCAGCAGCCGTGCTGACCTTGCTGGCTAGCCTGGCCGCAAGCAAGCTGGGTGCAAACTGGAGCGGGGTGGTTGCAGTATTTCCGCTACTGGCGGTGGTGATGGCCGTGTCTACCCAACGCATGCAAGGCACGGCTGCAGTACAGGCATTGCTGCGCGGCATGTTGCTGGGGCGGCTGAGCTTTGCCGGTTTCTGTCTGGCGCTGGTCTGCTTGCTGCCCAGG
Source organism: Aquitalea sp. FG25 (assembly GCF_057809375.1). Lineage (NCBI taxonomy): Bacteria > Pseudomonadati > Pseudomonadota > Betaproteobacteria > Neisseriales > Chromobacteriaceae > Aquitalea > Aquitalea sp. FG25. The sequence continues at coordinate 211,602 of NZ_JBMDJV010000004.1, read as the reverse complement.
CTGGAAGGCAATCTGGCTTTTTTGCTGGCCACCCTGATCTCGATCAGCCTGCAGCTGCAGTCCCGTCGGCTGTTGCCCGCCTAGCGGCCAAACAACACCAGCGACCACATGGCCGCCAGATTGATCAGGCCCAGCAGCTGGGCGGCACTGCCCATATCTTTGGCGCGTTTGGCCAGCGGGTGGCGCTCCAGCGAGGTGTGATCCACCGCCGCCTCAATGGCGGAATTCAGCAGCTCGATCACCAGCGTGGCCAGCGAGCTGGCCACCAGCAGCGCACGGGCCAGCGGGCTGGCCGGAACGATAAATAGTGCGGCAGGGATGAGGATGATGGCCAGCAAGGCCAGTTGGCGGAAGGCATCCTCATGACGGAAGGCCGCCTTGATGCCATCCAGAGAATAGCCGAAGGCGTTGATCAGCCGGCGGATGCCGGTCTTGCCCTTGAACGGGCTTTCCTCATGCTTGCTCATGTCGGGTCCTGTAGTTGCGCGGTGCTGTCTGGTCTGCTGCCAGTCTGGCGAGCGGCATGTTAAGCGCTGCCGCCGTCATGGGCAAGCGCTGGCCATATTGCCATGTCAGCGGCGATGTTGCCGCCGGCAGATGACAGGCTGATGGCAGGACTCAGTGCTGGCAGGCCCGCTCCAGGGCATCGATGTACAGACCAGCCACATTGATGTCGGTCTGGTCCATGATTTCGCGGAAGCAGGTGGGGCTGGTGACATTCACCTCGGTCAGGTAATTGCCGATCACATCCAGCCCGGCCAGCAGAATGCCGCGCTTTTTCAGCTCCGGGCCCACGGTTTCGGCAATTTCACGGTCGCGCGCACTCAGCGGGCGGGCCTCGCCACGGCCACCGGCGGCCAGATTGCCACGGGTTTCACCGGCAGCAGGAATGCGCGCCAGGCAGTAGTCCACCGGCACACCGTCAATCACCAGCACGCGCTTGTCGCCATCGCGGATTTCCGGAATATAACGCTGGGCCATGATGGTGCGCTTGCCGCGCAGGGTGATGGTTTCCAGAATCACCGACAGATTGGGGTCGTTCGGGGTCACGCGGAAAATGCTGTCGCCGCCCATGCTGTCCAGCGGCTTGAGAATTACGTCCAGATGCTGGCGAATAAAGGCCTTCAAGCGTGGGGTTTCGCCGGTGATCATGGTGGGCGCGGTCAGCTCGGGGAAGTTAAGGATGGCCAGCTTTTCGTTGAAATCACGCAGCGCCTGGCCACTGGTAAATACCTTGACGCCCTGCGCCTCGGCCAGCGTAAACAGCTGCGAAGCGTACAGGTATTCCATGTCGAACGGCGGGTCCTTGCGCATCACCACCGCATTGAAGGCGGTCAGCGGCTGGCGATGCACATCTTCCAGCTTGTACCAGGCGGGATGATCGCCCTTGCGCTCATCGGTAATGGTGAGGCCACGGGCATCCACCAGCAGGCGGCCGCCCTCTACCGACAGCTGACGCGCCTCGGCAAAGCTCAGCGCGTGGCCGCGCCGTGCCGCCTCCTCCATCATGGCAAAGGTGGTGTCCTTGTAGATCTTGAACTGTTCCAGCGGATCGGCGATGAACAGGATACGCATAGTGCTCTCCAGGGTTTCGCCAGCACACACTGGCGGGCCGGCTGGCGGCCATGGGATTCATTGATGATAGTAGGCATCCAGCGCATAACGCCGGGTGGATGTCTTCCAGCGGCCATTGACCAGGGTTTCGCGCGTCACGCGTACCTCTTTGCCTGCCGGGTCCTGCGCGTCTTCAATCAGCTTTTCCACCGCCTGCAGGCGGTGGCGGGCATCAAACTGGTAGTAGGTGGTTTCGTGGTAACAGCAGCCACTTTTGGCAAAAGTGCTCAGCCGCTTGCGCTTGGCGTCCACCTGGAACATGCCCAGCGTTTCACTGGTGAGCGTCGATAATTCGTCACTCAGCACAAACTGCTGGCTGGCATTGTCGTACAGATAAACGCTGTAGGTGGGGCCGCCATAAGGGCCGTCATTGCCGTTCTGCACGGCAAAATCGGCATGGCCGTCAAAGTTGAAGTCAGCCACATTGATCACACCCTGCAAATCATACAGCCGCGCGGTATTGACCAGTGGCTTGCCATCGTCGCCATGCGCCATATACACATTGTCCAGCCGCAGCTGCTGTACGCTACGCTGGCTGCGCTTGTCGATGATATTGATCAGCGCCGGGCCTTCGGCAGCCCAGTCGCGCTCACCCCAGTTAAGCAGGCTGATGTCGAAGCGGTAAGCCGGTGCGGCATTATCGATGTGCTGGCGGATCAGCGTTGCGCCCTGCAATTGCTCCAGCCGCTGCCGGTATTTGTCTTGCAGACAGGCAACGTCCGCCTTGCATTCAGCACGCGGTCCAGCCAGCCATGCGCGCTGGTTTTCCTGCAGCAAACCTTGCGGGTTGTGCTGGCGATAGGCAGTCGCCACTTGTTCGTCCAGCACGGATAATTCCGGCTGGCGGCAGATGGCCTGCTCGGTAGCCGTTGCCGCCTTGCTGCAATCAAAGCTGGCTGCCGTTGCCATGGTCGGCAATAACAGCAGCCACAGCCAGCGCAGGGTTCGCATGGACTCAGTCGCGCTCGGGGTCGGTGTTTTCCAGCTCCAGTGCAGCCGCCAGCAGCGCCAGACGGGCAATCACGCCGTAAGCATAGAAGCGGTTGGGCGCACAGTCTGGCGAGCCGTGTTTGTCTGGCAGGCAGGGGGTTTCAAACGACAGCGGCACAAACTGCATGCCCGGTGCGTTGAGGTTTTCGTCAATGCCACGGCCGGTATGCACCCGGTAGAAGCCACCCGTGACAAAGCGATCCATCATGTAGACCACCGGCTCGGCCACGGCCTCGCCCACGGTTTCAAAGGTATAGACGCCTTCCTGCACGATAACTTCGGAAACCTCCAGCCCTTCCTTTACCACCGACATCTTGTTACGCGCCTTGCGGTTAAGGCCGATGACTTCTTCCGGGCTCTTCACGCTCATCACGCCCATGCCGTAGGTGCCAGCATCGGCCTTGACGATGACGAAGGGGTCGTTCTTGATGCCGTATTCGCGGTATTTGGCGGCAATTTTGTCCAGCGTGCTGGCCACGGATTCGGCCAAGGCGTCCTCGCCCTGACGCGCATGGAAATCCAGCCCGCTACAGTTGACGAAGTAGGGATTGATCATCCACGGGTCGATGGAGATCAGCTGCGAGAACTCGTCGGCCACCTGGTCGTAGGCGGTAAAGTGATTGCTCTTGCGGCGCACGGCCCAGCCTGCGTGCAGTGGCGGCAACAGGTTTTGTTCCAGGTCCTTCAGGATGTCGGGAATGCCGCCGGACAAATCGTTATTCAGTAGCACCACGCAGGGGTTGAAACCATCGGCCAGCTTGAGGCGGTTGCCCTGACGCAGGATGGGTTCCAGCTTGACGATGTCGCCGCCAGCACTGGTCAGTTCGGTGACTTCGGTGATTTCCGGGTTCAGCGTACCCAGGCGTACCTTGAGGCCGGCCTGCTCGAAAATGTGCACCAGCGTGGCCACATTCTGCAGATAGAAGGTGTTGCGGGTGTGGTTTTCCGGAATCAGCAGAATGCTGCGCGCTTCCGGACAAACCTTTTCCACCGCAGCCTGCGCCGCCTGGATGGACAAGGGCAGGAAATCCGGATTCAGGTTGTTATGCCCGCCGGGAAACAAATTCATATCCACCGGAGCCAGCTTGAAACCGCTGTTGCGCAGGTCGACCGAGCCGTAGAACGGTGCAGCATGGTTATGCCACTGACTACGGAACCAGTGCTCGATATGTGGTTGGGCGGTCAGAATGCGGCTTTCCAGTTCCAGCAGCGGGCCGGTCAGTGCGGTGGACAGATGTGGGACGGTCATGGGCTCCCCTAGGCGTCGGATGACTTGCGAGTAATTGATCTATGGTGGGGGTTGGCAGCGGGGAATTCAACCCTGCTCAATGAAGGAATGCTTCAGCCTGGCGGCATGTGTGCCTGCATGACAAGTGCAATTAAGCTTGCCAGCCAGTCTGGCGGCCAGGCGGCACACCAGACAGGCCAGGCAGCGCTTAATCCAGCGGCCAGACTGTGTCGTAAGTGCGCTGATACATGGCGTGCAACTGTTCCCAGTCAAAAAAGTGGTTCTGGCAACCGGCGGTGGTGACCTTGATGGCACCGATCATATTGGCCAGACGACCGGTCAGTTGCCAGTCCAGCTGATGGCTGATGCCGTACATCAGCCCGGCGCGGAAGGCATCGCCGCAGCCCATCGGGTCCACCGCCGGCTGTGACATCGCTACCCGTGGCAGATGAATGTGGTCGGCCCCCACGTAGAGGTCGGCCCCGCGCGCGCCACGGGTCACCACCACGGCGCTCACCTTGCGCCGTAAATCGTCCACCGTCAGCCCGGCGCGTTCGCGCATCAACTCGCTTTCGTAGTCGTTGATGGTGACGTAGCTGGCCAGCTCGACAATCTGATGGATTTCTTCGCGCGACAACAGCGGCAGTTCCTGACCGGGGTCGAAGATAAAGGGGATACCCGCCTCGGCCAGCTCTTGCGAGTGCTGCAAGAAGGCGCGATGACCACCTGGCGACAGGATGGCCAGCTCCACCGGCTGCTGGATGTCGGCGATATGATTGTCAATGGAGAAATCCATGGCACCAGGGTGGAAGGCCATCAGCTGGTTGCCGTCTTCATCGGCAATGCCGAAACACTGTGCGGTGTATTGCTTGCCGATCAGCCGGATATGGCTGTCGTCCACCCCGGCGCGCAGCAGGTGCTGGCGGTAGGGCTGAAAATCCTCGCCTACCGTGCCCATCACCAGCGGTTTTTCGCCCAGCAAGGTGAGACTGTAGGCGATATTGCCCGCCATGCCGCCAAATTCGCGTCGCATGCTGGGGGCCAGAAAGGTGGTGGAAATCTTGTGCAGCTGATCGGGCAGGATCTGGCTGTCGAATCGACCGTGAAACGAGAACAGCGTATCGTAGGCGAGCGCCCCGCATACCAGGAGAGACATGCTCACTCCGCAAAAAAGTCAGCCGATCATTTTAACATGAAACTTTTTTGCTCATGCGGCGTGAAACTTGAAGCTGTCGGCACCCTCCAACTGCGTCAGACTGCTGCTTTCCCATGCAACCCTGTTCAGGAGGCCAAATGAGCCTGACATCCCTGCGCGCCACGCTGCTGGCCGCCCTGCTCTGCCTGCTGCCGCTGGCGGCCAGTGCAGCCCCTACCCTGGCACAAACCCGCTTTACCGACCAAAGCGGCAGCTCCGTCTCCCTGCGTGCTTACCAAGGCAAAGTGGTACTGGTGAATTTCTGGGCCACCTGGTGCGGCCCCTGCCGCGAGGAAATGCCCATGCTCAATGCCCTGCGCGAGCGTCTGGCTCCCAAAGGTGTGGAGGTGGTAGGCATTGCGCTGGACAACAAGACGGAAACCTATAATTTTGCCCGCCAGCTGAAAATTACTTATCCCATCATACTTGGCGATAGCGACACCCTCAGCCTGCTGCGTACGCTGGGTAATCCGGCGGGTGCCCTGCCTTACAGCATCATCCTGGATCGTAATGGCAAGCAGGTGGGCAGCCTGCTGGGCCGCCTGAACGAGAAGAACCTGGAAGACACGCTGCGCCACTTCCTGTAAGCCCTTTGCCAGACCAACAACAAAAATCCCCGCCATAATCAGCGGGGATTTTCATTTCTGACATCTGGTGACTAAAGCACTCAGAGGCTGGCCGCCAGCTCGCTGCCCTGCCGGATGGCACGCTTGGCATCCAGCTCTGCCGCCACATCGGCACCGCCAATCAGGTGCACGCGCTTACCGGCATCCAGCAGTGGCTGCTGCAGTTCGCGCAGCGGGTCCTGCCCGGCACAGATGATGACGTTATCTACCGGCAACACCTGTGCTTCATCCTTGATCACCACATGCAGGCCGGCATCGTCGATCTTGTGGTAGCTGACGCCGGACAGCATCTTTACCTTTTTCATTTGCAGGCTGGCGCGATGAATCCAGCCAGTGGTCTTGCCCAGGCCATCGCCCACCTTGCTTTGCTTGCGTTGCAACAGGTAAACCTCGCGCGGGCTGGCATGCGGTTGCGGGCCTTGCGGGCTAAGGCCACCGGGGTGTGCCACCTGCATGTCCACGCCCCATTCCTGCATGAAAGCCGCCACGTCCAGCGAGGTGGACTTGCCTTCATGGGTGAGGAATTCCGCGGTATCAAAACCGATGCCACCGGCACCAATGATGGCCACGCGCTGCCCCACCGGTTTGCCGTGCTTGAGCACGTCCAGGTAATTGAGCACTTTGGGGTGGTCGATGCCGTCGATCTGAGGCAGACGCGGGGCGATACCAGTGGCCAGCACCACCTCGTCGAAGTCACGCAGCATGGCGGCATCGGCGCGGGTGTTCAGCCGCAACGTCACCCCGGTGGCCGCGATGCGATTGGCGAAGTAGCGCAGGGTTTCGACAAACTCTTCCTTGCCGGGTATACGCTTGGCCACATTGAACTGACCGCCGATTTCGCTGGCGGAATCAAACAATGTCACCTGATGGCCGCGCTCGGCGGCAGTGGTAGCACAGGCCAGGCCAGCCGGGCCGGCACCCACCACGGCAATCTGCTTGCGCTGCGGCGCCGGAGTGTAGTTGAGCTCGGTTTCACGACAGGCACGCGGATTCACCAGGCAGCTGGTGAGCTTGCCCTGGAAGATATGGTCCAGACAGGCCTGATTACAGCCGATACAGGTGTTGATGCTGTCGGCCTTACCCGCCGCCGCCTTGTTAACGAAGTCCGGGTCGGCCAGGAAGGGGCGCGCCATCGATACCATGTCGGCACAGCCGCTGGCCAGGATGTCTTCCGCCACGTCCGGGGTGTTGATGCGGTTGGTGGTGATTAGCGGAATCTTCACCTGCCCCATCAGCTTTTTGGTAACCCAGGCAAAGCCGCCACGCGGCACCATGGTGGCAATGGTGGGGACACGCGCTTCGTGCCAGCCGATACCGGTATTGATGATGCTGGCGCCGGCGCGCTCGATTTCCTGCGCCAGTTGCACCACCTCGTCCCAGCTGCTGCCGTCCTGCACCAGGTCCAGCATGGACAGGCGATAGATGATGATGAAGTTGCTACCCACCGCAGCCCGCACGGCCTTGACGGTTTCGATGGCAAAACGGATACGGGTTTCAAAGCTGCCGCCCCAGTCGTCAGTGCGCTTGTTGGTGGCGCGGGCGATGAACTGGTTGATCAGATAGCCTTCCGAACCCATGACCTCGACACCATCGTAACCGGCTTGCTGGGCCAGTTTGGCGCAGCGGGCAAAGTCGGCAATGGTTTGCCATACATCGGCATCGGACAGCTCGCGCGGACGGTAGAAGTTGATCGGCGCAATCAGCGGCGAGGCCGACACGCATTTTTCCTGAAAGCTGTAACGGCCGGAATGCAGAATCTGCAGCGCGATCTTGCCACCTGCGGCATGCACGGCATCGGTCACCTTGCGGTGATCCGGCACGTGCTGTTCATCGGCCAGCATGGAGGCCCCTTCGGCCACACAGCCTTCGGCATTCGGCCCCACCCCGCCGGTAACAATCAGGCCCACACCGCCACGCGCACGCTCGGCGTAGAAGGCCGCCATCTTGTCAAAACCACCGGGTGCTTCTTCCAGCCCGGTGTGCATGGAGCCCATCAATACGCGGTTTTTCAGCGTGGTAAAACCCAGATCCAGCGGGGCCAGCAGATGCGGATAAGCAGTCATGTTTCGTCCTCGTCGACGTGGCGAGCAGGCGCTCACCCTGATTGTGGTGCATGCGCCGGTTACTTGCCGGCATGGCATGGATTATTGTTGCTCGACAATACTTACTAGTAAGTAAGTTGTCAACGCAAGCCATCCACCCGGTATGCGGACTTGCGACAATGCTCAGCAGGCTTGGCCTGCACCCGCAGCCTGCTTACACTATGGCTTTTGTCCGGAAGCATCATGCACCTGCCCCGCCCGCTGGCCAATCTGCTGGCCCTGCCGCCCTTGCTGGCCGCTGGCAGCTTTGCGCTCACCGACAGCCTGTTCTGGCCTGTCCTGCTGTATTTGCTGATGAGCCTGCTGACTTTTGCCGTGTATGGCTGGGACAAGCGCCAGGCCATTCATCATGGTCGGCGCACACCGGAAAAATTGCTGCACTGGCTGGAGCTGCTGGGCGGCTGGCCGGGTGGCCTGCTAGGCCAGTTCTGGTTACACCACAAATCCAGCAAGGGCAGCTATCAGCTGATGTTCTGGCTGATCGTGCTGGCCCACTGGCTGTTATGGGGCTGCTGGATTGCCTGGCGCTGGCATGTGGCGCACCCGGTTTAGCCGGTACGCCCAGGCGCGGCCTTAAGCACCCGCTCCAGCCAGATCTGCAGATCTGCCACCACGTCGTCCCGATTGGTTTCATTGAACATTTCATGCCGCCCGCCGGGATAGACCTTGCTGCTTACATCCAGCAGACCGGCATCCCGATAACGAATTTCCAGCTGGCTCAATGCCAGCCGACCCAGGCTGACCGGATCGCGGCTGCCTGCCAGCAAATACACCGGACACGTCCGTGGCAAACTGCTGCGGGCATTGGCCTCGCCCTGCTCCAACGCCATGATGCCGCCAAACAGGTCTGCCCACAGACCGGGCGTGGGGTCAAAGCCACATAGCGGATCAGCCTGATAAGCATCCACTTGTGCCGTATCGCGCGACAGCCAGTCCACCCGGGTACGCGCCGGGAAAAACCCCAGATTGAAACTGCCGAAAATCAGCCGGGCCATGAAGGCGGATGGCAGATTGGCACCGCCCAGCTTGCCAGTTAGCCGGGCAAGCTGGCGTAGCAGCCAGGCCAGCGGGCGCTGGCGGTAGCCGGTGGCCGACAACACCAGCCCGGCCAAGTGTGCACCATGCTGCAGAAAGTAATGCCGCGCGATAAAGGAACCCATGCTGTGGCCCAGCAGGATGAGTGGCAGACGCGGATGGCGGCTGGCGATGAACTGGCGCACGCTGTCCACATCCGCCACCACCTTGTCCCAACCGTCGGCGGCGGCAAACCAGCCATGATGGGCTGCATGCGGGCCATGGCCCCGGTGGTCGTGGGCATACACGGCAATGCCGTGTTGCGCCAGTTGCAGGGCTAGCGGCTGATAACGCGCGGCATGTTCGCTCATGCCGTGGCAAATCAGCAATACGGCGCGGACGGTCTGGGAAGCGGCTGGCTGCCAGCTGCAGCCATGAATGCGGTGGCCATCAGCCGCCGGCAGGGTGAAGTACTCCATGTTTTCCTCGTTGACCCATGTACGCTTGCCGAGCTTGCCGGGGGCGCAACTATTGCTGTCAGACTGTGCGGTATTGCACAGGCATGGCTAAAGAAAACACGAATCAGCGGTGGCTGACAACCACCATGACATGATCAGGCCAGCATCCTGGCCGGATCGAACTGCGGATTGGTCAGCGAAGTCAGCACATGATCGCGCCACGCGCCGTTGATATACAGGTAATCACGCGCCAGGCCTTCTTCGACAAAGCCCAGGCGCTGCAACAAGGCAGCGCTGCGTTGATTGTGCGGTTGGTAATTGGCTTGCAGCCGATGCAGGCGCATGTCGTCGAAGGCAAAGCGGATAACCTCGCTGACTGCCTCATGCATCAGCCCCTGCCCTTGCAGGGTTTGGTCGATGCCATAGCCCAGGTGGGCGGCCTGGAATACGCCGCGCACGATATTGCTCAAGCTGACCGTACCCACTACCTGCTGCGGCGCATCAGGCAGGGTTAGCAGGTAACGCGCGCACACGCCCTGCTCCCAGCCCAGCGCCTGCTGGCGCAGCTGCATGGTCCAGTACAGCTCGGTAAAAAACATGTCACCGGGCTTGGGGTCCCAGGCGGCAAAATGCTGGCGGTTGCGTACCTGATATTCCAGCATGGGCAGTGCCATGTTGATGTTGGCGGGCCGCAAATGCAGGCGCGGGGTGACCAGCACGGCTTGTAAGGTGGTCATGAGGCTGATCCTTTGACAATGGCGGCAGACAGGCAGTGTAAGCGTTGCGCCATGCCGCGCTCAAGCACCACTCCAGATGGCACAAGGCCCGGCAATGCCGGGCCTTGTCATGCACCATCCGCCGCCGTGAAGTCGGGCTTAGTTGCCGGTCAGGCGTTCCAGCGCCTCGCGGTACTTGGCGGCGGTTTTTTCGCGCACGTCCAGCGGCACGGTCGGGGCCGGGGCTTGCTTGTTCCAGCCGGAGGCTTCCAGCCAGTCGCGCACAAACTGCTTGTCGAAGGACGGCGGATTGGTCCCGGCAGCATAGCTGTCAGCCGGCCAGAAACGGCTGGAGTCCGGGGTCAGCGCTTCGTCCATCAGCACCAGGGTGCCGTCTTCATCCAGACCAAACTCAAACTTGGTATCGCAGATGATGATGCCGCGCTTGGCAGCAAATTCGGCAGCAGTCTTGTACAGCAGGATGGCGGTATCACGTACCTTGGCGGCCAGTTCGGCACCAACAATGGCTTCGCACTGTGCGTAGCTGATGTTTTCGTCGTGATCGCCCACGGCCGCCTTGGTGGACGGGGTGAAGATGGGCTCGGGCAGCTTGCTGGATTCCTGCAGGCCGGCCGGCAGGGCGATGCCGCACACGGTGCCGGACTTCTGGTATTCCTTCCAGCCGGAGCCAGCCAGATAACCACGCACCACGGCTTCAATCGGCACGGCCTTCAGGCGCTTGGCCACCACGGCACGGCCTTCCACTTGCGGCAGGTCTTCGGCGGACACCACGTCTTCCGGCTTGTCACCGGTCAGGTGGTTGGGCACCACGTCCTTCAGGGTTTCAAACCAGAAGTTGGAAATGGCGGTGAGGATCTGGCCCTTGGCCGGAATCGGGTCGTCCAGAATTACGTCGAAGGCGGACAGGCGATCGGTGGCGATCATCAGCATGCGCTTGTCGTCGATTTCGTACAGATCGCGTACCTTGCCGGAGTAGATTTTCTTCAGGCTTTTCAGATTGGTGGTATTGAGTCCGGTCATGACACGTCTTTCATCAAATTGATCGTATTGATCCTGGTTCGGTGTTGCTGTCTGGTGCTGTGCCTCAGTCGAACCATTGCATACCTTCATAAGGCCTTTGCCGACAAGCTGCCAAACGACTCGCTAACGAACCAACATGTAATTCAAGCAGGTGGCCGTCGGGATCTCGAAAGTAAAATGAATCACCCTCGCTGCGATTCTCCTTGCAAGGAGTAATACCTAAAGCCACCAGCGCCGCTCTTACAGCAACAAAATCTTCAGCTTGGACACTGAAAGCGACATGTGTGTAGCCTGCCTTTACTCCCCCGGCCACTGTTTCATCCAGTGACAGACAAAGCCAGACATCGCCCCACAGCAGATAACCACCCTTCAACCAGCGTGCTTGTGGCCGTACACCTGGCAGCGCAGTATAAAACTGCCAGGCACGCTCCAGATCGGCTACAGCCAGTGTCAGGTGATTCAGCCCGCTAATTGTCATGCGCTTACAGCGTATCCTTCAGCGCTTCGGCCTGTTCCAGTGCCTCGTCGGCAGTGGCGGCCATCACATTGAAGTGGCCCATCTTGCGGCCCGGACGCGCCTGTTTCTTGCCGTACAGGTGCAGCTGGGCATTCGGGGCTTCGGCCAGTACGTCCCAATTGGGTTCGCGGCCATCGTCCTTCCACACATCACCCAGCAGGTTCACCATCACCACCGGGCTGAGCAGGTCGGTGCGGCCCGGCAGCAGGCCGCACATGGCGCGCACTTGCTGCTGGAACTGGTCGGTGAGGCAGGCGGTCAGGGTGTAGTGGCCGGAGTTGTGCGGGCGCGGGGCGATTTCATTCACCACCAGGCTGTCGTCCGCCAGCACAAAGAACTCCACCGCCAGCACGCCGACGTAATCCAGCGCTTCGGCCAGGCTTTGCGCCATCTGCTGGGCGGATGCCGCCAGCGCCGGGGCAATGCGCGCCGGGACGATGGACACGTCCAGAATGCCGTTTTCGTGGCTGTTTTCCGCTACCGGAAACACCGCCATCTGCGCCGCGCTGACGCGGGTGACAATGGCCGAGACTTCCAGCTTGAGATCCAGCATTTTTTCCAGCACACAGGCCTGACCACCCAGATTGGCATAGGCCGCGCGGGCTTCGTCCTGGGTGCTGACCCGTACCTGGCCCTTGCCGTCGTAACCCAGCCGGGCGGTTTTCAGGATGCCAGGCAGGTAAGGCGTCAGATCAACCTGGATGTCTTCCACGCTTTCAATGGCCAGATAAGGCGCAGTCGGCAGACCGGCCTTGTTGATCCAGGATTTTTCGGCAATGCGGTCCTGGGCGATGGCCACGCAATCACCGGAAGGCGATACACGGGTGGTACGGGCCAGTTCGCGCATGGCGTCAGCGTTGACGTTTTCAAACTCGGTGGTGACGGCAGCGCAGGTCTGCGCCAGCGTCTTGAGCGCGGCAGCATCATTGAAGGGCGCGCACAGATGCACATCGGCAAACTGGGCGGCCGGGGCATTGCTGTCCGGGTCCAGTACCGTCACACGGTAGCCCATGGTTTTGGCAGCCACGGCGAACATGCGGCCCAACTGGCCGCCGCCGAGAATGCCCAGCATGGACGGAGGCAGGATAGCCGCCATTTATTCCACCTCCGGCAAGGTCATGCCCAGCACGGTTTCTTCCTGGCGCTTGCGGAAGGCAATCAGTTTCTCGGCCAGTTCCGGCACGGCATTGGCCAGCATGGCCACGGCAAACAGTGCGGCATTGGCCGCACCGGCTTCACCGATGGCAAAAGTGGCCACCGGAATGCCCTTGGGCATTTGCACGATGGACAACAGGGAATCCTCGCCACGCAGGTATTTGGACGGCACCGGCACGCCCAGCACCGGCAGGTGGGTCTTGGCAGCCAGCATGCCCGGCAGGTGGGCAGCACCGCCGGCACCGGCGATGATGGCTTTCAGACCGCGCGCGGCGGCGGTTTCAGCGTATTGGAACAACAAATCCGGGGTACGGTGGGCGGAGACGACGCGGGTTTCGAAAGCAACACCGAAGTCTTTCAGCACGCGCGCGGCGTTCTGCATGACTTCCCAGTCGCTGTTGCTACCCATCACGATGCCGACTTCAATCATGGCGGTGAAGCTCAGGGAGGAATAAAGACGTGATTTTACCTGAGAGCCGGCTGGGGCCGGAATGGTTTTTTATTTTGATATCAAGACAGTTGCGCCAACTGTCGTGCACGCTGTCTCTGGCTCAGCCCGGACGCGGATAGGTAAACAGCAGCAGGTGGGCCGTGTTGAAGGCCAGATGCGCCAGCGCCGCCAGTGCCACCTGCCGGGTGGCGGCATACACCAGGCCATAGCCCAGGCCAGCCAGCGTGGCCAGCCCCACCCAGCCCCAGCCGCCCGCCACATGGGCGGCACCAAACAATAGCGAGGCCGCAATCAGCGCAGGCAAGGGCTCTACCCGGTTTTCCAGCCAGCGCTGCAGACCATGACGGAACAGCGCTTCTTCCGGCAAGGCCGTCAGGAAGAAATTGGCAAACAGCCACGGCAGCAGCCAGGCGGGCAGCTTGGGCGCATAGGCAATCAGCCCGCTTTCCTGTGCCAGCGCCAGCACCAATACCAGCAGCAGCAGGCCCACCATGGCCACGGTGCCACCCCAGGCCCGGCCACGGTGTGGAGCATCGTGCAGGCCCAGCAGCAACAGCCAGCCGGCCACGCCTTTGTCGAAACTCCAGAACAGCCGATATACCTGGCTGTCCGGCGTCGCCCGCCCCTGCCACAGCATGGGATTTTCAAACCCCGGCAGCGCATGCAATGCCAAGGCCAGTAATAAGGCCAGCCACAGCACCCGCCATTCTGGACGCGGAAAACGGTAAACCGCATAGCTCAGGCCACCGGCTACAGCCAGCGCCAACAAGCCCAGCGGCTGCAACAACCCGCACAAGGCGGCCAGGCCAATCGCCCCCAGGCCGGCTAGCAGCGATGAGCGCGGCAGGCCCAGGCACTGCAGGAGCAGGGCGATGGCCAGCCAGCCAAAGCTGGCCAGTTCGACGGGGGCGGGTAGCATCATGGAGTGGGCTCAGCCCGTCTGTCGGCAGCTGCCGTGCAAACGGGCTGCTTGACTTACATCTTGGTGAGTTGCTCACGCGCCTTCTGGGCGGCGGAGCTGGATGGATACAGCTTGATCAGGCGCTTGAGCGTGGCCTTGGCAATATCCATCTGGCCCAGATCGCGCTGGCAATTGGCGACGTTGCGCAAGGCATCCGGTGCCTTGGGATTGTCCGGGTATTGCTCGGCAAAACGGCGGTGGATTTCGATGGCCGCGTCGTACTGGCGCTGGGCGGTATGCGCCACGCCCAGCCAGTACAGGGCATCGACGTCCTGTGGCGCATTGGGGTTCTGCTGGATATACAGACTGAGCGCAGCGGTGGCCTTGGGGAAATCGCGCGCGCGCAGCAGATTGAGCGCCTTGTCGTAATCCGGGCTGGTCTGGGTGTCGGCGGCGGCGGCGGCGGCGGCGGGCTGACTGGCCGCTGGCTGGCTGGCGTTCTGCTGAGCAGCCGCCTCCTTGCCTGCACTTTCCAGATGGGCCAGTCGGCCGTCCAGATCGTTGTACAGGTCGTTCTGACGCTTCTGGGTAGTTTGCAGATTGTAGTTGGCAAGCTCTACCTCACCGCGCAGCTTGGCCACTTCGGCTTTCAGGCTTTCCATCTGGTTGACCATTTCCAGCAGCTTCTCGTTGGATAGCTTGCTTTCCACTTCGCTCAGGCGTGCACTGGCCTGGCGGTTGACCTGGTCGATCTGGTTGCGGGTGGCTTCGATATCGCTGGTGGTGGCGCAGGCAGACAGGGTAAGCAGCAGCGCCGCGCTGAGGGCAAGGCGTTTCATGGGGCGGTTCTCGGTCCGTTGCATACAGGTTGGCCGGACATCATAGCAGCCCGAAGTGAATTTCTGGCTAGATGTCCGGCCTGATCGTGTCCGACATGATGGCACACCCGCAAGGGTGTGCCGCAACATGCCTTACTCGCCGTTGTACAGAATATCGGCGCGGCGGTTCTCGGCGTAGTCAGCCTCGGTATTGCCAGTGGCCTTCGGCTTTTCCTTGCCCAGGCTGACGGCTTCAACCTGGTTATCCTTCACGCCCAGCACTTCCAGCGAACGCTTCACGCTTTCGGCACGACGCTGGCCCAGGCCCAGGTTGTATTCACGGCTGCCACGGGCATCGGTATTGCCCTGTACGATCACCTTGCGGTCAGCGTGATCCTTCAGGTAACCGGCGTGGGCTTCCACGGTGGGCTTGTCGCTGCCCTTGACGGTGGAGGAATCAAAGTCAAAGTACACGCTACGCTTGGACAGCGGGCTGTTCGGGTCGTGCAGCGGGTCGGCGTTCAGCTTGCCCTGGTTGCTGCTGCCGGTATCCGCAGGCATTACCGTCTGGGTGCCGGTGGCGGCGGTGCCAGTATTGCTGGTGACTGCAGCCGGTTTGGTGCTGGCGCAGGCGGCCAGCAGGGTAACTGTGGCGGTGCCGAGTACGAGTTGTTTCCAGTTCATGCCTTCGCTCCTTGGATTTGAATGCATTACATCATTGCGGATTGTTGAAAGGACCCCATGACGGGTCCTGCACTTCGCCATTAATCACTGCCAGTCTTACCTTGCTGCTGCCATCCAGCGTGGTGGCATACAGCACACTCTTGCCGCCGGACTCGCTGGCATACAGCACCATGCGGCCATTGGGCGCAAAACTGGGGCGTTCGTTGTAACCACTCTCCGACAGCGCACGCACATCACCCGTGGTGAGATCCTGCGCCATCACGCGAAAACGGCCCGCCTCGCGCCGGATGAAGGTCAGGGTACGGCCATCCGGCGACACACGCGGCGAAACATTGTAGTTACCTTGCCAAGTAACGCGCTGGGCTGCGCCTCCGCTGACAGCCATGCGATAAATTTGCGGACCACCGGTGCGGTCGGAGACAAAATAGATCTGGCTGCCATCCGGGGTAAAGGCCGGTTCGGTATCAATTGCATCGCTATAGCTGAGGCGGCGCGGTGCACTGCCCAGCGTATTCACCAGATAAATCTGCGAGTTGCCGGTGGTGGTCAGTACCACCGCCAGCTTGCTGCCATCCGGGCTCCAGGCCGGGGCTGAATTGCTGCCCTTGAAGTTGGCCACCGCACGGCGCTGGCCGGTGGCCAGATCCTGCACCCACACCACCGGCTTCTTGCTCTCGAAAGACACATAAGCCAGATAGCGGCCATCCGGACTCCAGCTGGGCGAGATAATGGGCTCTTTGGAGCGCAGAATGGTTTGCGCCCGGTTGCTGTCCACATCGCTGATCAGCCCTACTTGCAACATGTAGTTGCGGCCACTCTTGAGCACGTACACCACGCGGGTATTGAAAATGCCCTTCTGCCCGGTAATGGCCTGATAAATCATGTCGGCAATGGTGTGCGCCACTTCGCGGCCACGGTCTGGCGTCACGGTAAACTCACCGGAGGTCAGCTGTTTCTTCTGTGCCACGTCCATCAGGCGGAAGCTGATTTTCACCTGCCCGCCAGCGGCAGGCTCGACCTTGCCGATAGCGATGGACTGCGCAGCGGCTGCCTGCCACAGCGGGTAGCGGATGTCAGCTGGCTCCACCGGCACATTGGCAATGGCCGAACCATCCACCATGCGAAACACGCCGGACAGCTCCAGATCGCTGCGGATGATGGGGGTAAGCGCCTCGCGCATGCGCGTGGTTTCATCCTTGAACGGCACCACGGCAATGGCATGTTTGCTGGCACCACCACCGACAATCTCGATGGTCATTTCCGCGTACGCGCCACGGCCAGCCAGCAAGACAAACATTAGCAATGCCTTAAACAGAGTACGAATGTCCAGCATGAGTTCCCTCTGAATGCGAAATTTCCTAAAAACCATGTTTACCATCCCCTTGCTTAACTAGCGGGGGCGGAATTCCATCTTGAACTGACGATAGCCATCGTTGAAGTTAGCCCCCGCCGGCAGGCTGGGGAAGGTGCCCGCCTCCCTGATGGCGCGCTGGACCGCCTCATTGTAAGCACTGCTGTTGCTGGGCCCGATCACCTGCACTTTGTTCACCTCCAGCGTCGGCAACAGGGTCACCAGCACTACCACCTTGGGATTGCCGCTCAGATCGGGGGGAATCTGCACCAGCGGAGTGATCTTGGCCTTGACCTTGTCGATCCACGCGCCCTTGGCTGCCGCCGAACCATTGACCGATCCACCAGCCATGCCATTGGCGCTGCCAGCCTGGGTGCTACGGGCATTGGCTTTGTGGCCGGTATCCGGGCTGCCCAGCGTAGCCAGTGCGTCATCGGCTTCGTTGCTATAGGTTTTGGACTGCTTGCTGCCCTTGCCCGGTGTGACCGCTGGCGGCAGCTTGGCTGGTTTCTTCTCCGCCACAACGGGCGTAACGGGCTTGGCCGGGGCTTTTTCTACCGATTTGGGTGGTTTTTCCTGCTTTCTCGCAGGCTCCGGCGGCTTGACGGGCGCGGTTTTCACCGGATCCGGCTTGGGCTTTTCCTGCAGCAGCTTATGTGCCGGGTCAGGCTTTTTCGGCACTTCAACCGGAGGTTTGACCAGATGCTGCGGCTTGGGCTCCGGCTTTTTCTTCGCACCCAGGTTCACCTCGGCGGGCGGTTCCGGGGGCGGGGCAGGCGGAGCTGGCGGAGGCGCAACGCGAACCGGCTTGCTGACCGGTTCCGGTTGGGTTACGGCTGCCGGTGCGGGTGGAGGGCTGCTCCATAATTCCAGTGCCAGCGGCACTTCCATGCTGGGCTGCTTGCTGGCAAGGCCAGCCCACAGCATCAGGGCGATGACCACCCCGTGCAGCAGCAAAGAGGCCAGCAAGGGCCAGGACGGGGAGCTTGAATCGGTGCGCTTCATGCCTTATTGATGATTCTGCTGCTTAACGGTAAGCGCCACGCGCTTGATGCCGGCCTTGTGCAGATCGTCGGCCACACCCACCACGTCGGCATACTTGAGGTCCTTGTCGGCTGAAATGGCCACCGGGCGGTCGGCACCGGCCAGCATGGCGGCCACCTGGCTGGCGAGCGTGCTGCGTGATTCCACCGCCGTTACCTTGTCGCCATCCTTGATTTGCAGCTTGTCACCGGCATCCAGTACCACTTCCAGTGGCGGTGCATCCAATGCTGCCGCCTGGGATACGCTGGGAACCTGAATCACCCCGGGGGTGAACATGGGAGCGGTCACCATGAAAATGACCAGCAACACCAGCATGACGTCGATGTAGGGCACCACGTTCATCTGGTTCATTTGACGGCGGGGACGGCGGTTGAGCATGACAATCCAGACCAAAGTTCAGCGTGCCATCATAGCACCGCAACCGCAGCGGCCGGATGACAAACATCTTGCTTAACAAAAAAGGGGTCTGACCAGCAGCGCCATCGGAAAGTTCTCATCTGGCGGGCGGGCTGGCGCATGGCTCACAGCCGAGTACACAGGGTCAGGCCGTCGCCAATTGGCAGTACGCAATGGCGAATGCGCTTGTCTTGCTGCAGGCGGACATTGAAGGCATGCATCAGGTGTACGCCGGCCGGGTCGGTCGGGCGCGGTGCCACCACACGGCCAGACAAAAAGATATTGTCGATGGCGATGACGCCGCCGGGCCGCACCAGTTGCAGGCAGGTATCGAAGTAATCCTGATAAGAGGGCTTGTCGGCGTCGATGAATGCCAGGTCGAACTGGCCGGCTTGTCCCTCTGCCAGCAGCTGCTGCAAGGTGAGCAAGGCGGGCTGCAACTCCAGCCGGATACGCCCGGCCACCCCGGCACGCTGCCAGTAGTCGCGGGCAATGCTGGTGAACTCTTCGCTGACATCGCAAGCCACCGCCTCGCCATCGGGCGGCATGGCCAGCATGGCAGCCAGCATGCTGTAACCGGTGAAAACACCGATTTCCAGATAGCGGCGCACGCCCAGCAGTTGCACCAGCCAGCCCATGAACTGCCCTTGCTCGGGGGCGATCTGCATTTTGGCCATGCGGTGGCCAGCGGTGAATTGGCGCAGTTCACGCATCACCGGGTGCTCGGTCAGGCCAATGGCCATCAGGTATTCATGCAAGGTGCCGTCCAGCGGCACGGTACGGCTGGTCATGGGTAGTCTCAATAAAATGACAAAACGCCCGCTGGCAGGGCCGGGCCGGTATGGCAAGCCAGTCCGGTGGCAACAGGGGGCGTTCGGGAATGGCCACGGCAACAGCCGGGCCGGGACTGCTTATTCCGGCTGGTAGACGTAGGGCTTTTGCGCTACGCGGGATTCTTTCCAGCGACGCTGGTCGTCCAGGCTGACATTGCGGTCCCACAGGGTGAGGCGCAGTTCGCGGCGCTGCTGGTCTACTTCCGGATGCTTGTCCAGAAATTCGCTCATGAATTTGGTGAAGTCGGACTGATACATGGTATTCCCCTGGCTATGATCGCAGGATTCTAATCGATAAGCGCCGACACTGACCACGGTATTGCCGGATATTTAGCCACCCGGCCGGCACAAACGCCACAGCGCCGCCTAGCTGCGCGGGATGGCGGGCGATTTGTCGCCGTACATCTTGCGATCGGCAACATCGAGCAATTCCTCGATCAGCATGCCGTCCTCGGGATAATAGGCAATGCCGATGCTGACCCCCAGCTGGATGGTGTGACCGTCCACTTCGTAAGGCTGCTGAATGGCGTATTTCAGGCGTTCCACCACCCGGTCGGCCTCGCGGTTGGATTCCACATCCTCCATCAGCAGCACGAACTCATCGCCACCCAATCGGGCCACGGTGTCTTCGTTGCGCATGATGGCCAAAATGCGCGCAGCAATCAGCTGCAATACCTTGTCACCGGTGGCGTGGCCATAGCTGTCGTTAACCGGCTTGAAGCGATCCATGTCGAGAAAAAGCACCGCCAGTCGCCGGTCGCTGCGGTTAAACCGTGAAATGGCATGCTGCAGACGGTCATAAAACAGATTGCGGTTGGCCAGCCCGGTCAGGCGGTCGTGATTGGCCAGATAAAACAGATGGCTTTCGCGCCGTTGCTGCCGGGACAGCAGCCCCCAATAAAAGCGCAGCCCCACTGCCAGCAGCAGCAAGACCAACAATGACTGGCACAGGATGACGGCACGTTCGAAACCGCTGAGCAGATACCAGCCCAGCTGCCAATCCATGCGCAGGGTAAGCGGCTGCGATTCATTGCCCACAGGTCGCTCCAGCTGCAGGCGCGGGAAGCCCAGTGTTTCCATCCAGCCATGCGATTTACCGGCAACGTCCACATAGGCCGCCTGCTGGCTGGCCTGCGGGCCTCTTGCCAGAATCCGCAAACTCAACCCCGCTGGCAGGGTCGTATCGGCCGGGCACAGATAATCGGAACGCAAGGCCAGGGCGACAAACTGCTCGGCGGGCTGGCCGCGCAGCAATAGTGCGCTGGCATTGACTGGCTGCAACAGCAGATGGCCCCGGTAGCCCTCGCGAAAAATGAATGAGGCCGACATGGCGGTGCGGCCAAAGCGCCGGGCATCCTGCAATGCCGTGTGAAACCGTGGGTCGTGGACGATGTCGGTGCCTAGCAGCGGACGCACGGCCTGGTTCAGCGGCAAGATGGAGACTACCGGATAGTATTCTGTCTGATATGGCAGGGGGTAGATCACCGCTTGGCCGGACTGGGAGTAGGCATGCAGCTTGAAATCACTCCCCCAGCGTGTCTGCATGTCCTGCATCCAGGTCGGCAGATCCTGCTGGCGGACGCGCTGGATGCGCTCCAGCGACACCAGTTGCGGATATCGCTCGGCCATCTGGCGGACAAAAAGCTGTTCCTGCTCGCTGTCATGCTCGCGATCAAGCATGGTGAAGGCGGCATAGCTGTCCAGAATAGTCTGGTTAACCAGCAGCTTCTGGTTCAGCTGTTCGGACAGGTGTACGCCCAGCATGTCGAACTCCTGCTCGGCGCTGATCACCGCCCGACTGAGAAAAGCCATGGAAATCAGTGCACTCAGCAATAACCAAAGCAGCACACATGCCAGGGTGGCCAGTTTTATCCGCATGGAGCAAGGACTGGAGAAGGGGGAAAACGGGAATTCTATAGAAAGGGCGGCATGCTGGCGTAAAGAATCCGCAGCTGGCCGGGAGGGCTAAGTAGTTACACCTAGATTTATTTGCCCTTACTAGAAAGCCCTACCGCTAGCTGTCTAAACTAGCTGCTTGTCTTACGCCATCCGGCCCGGATGGCGGGCAGCTGACGCCGGCTGACTGCCAGTGGCTGGGCAATGTCGCGCAGACGCACGCCCCACAGTTCTTCCTCCGCATCGCCCAGACGCAGCAGCTCTTGCAAGGCATGGCGCATGATCAGGCAGTTGCGGTGAATGCGCAGCACGCTATCGCCCAGACGCTGCTCCAGCGCCACCAGCGAATCATCCAGCAGATATTCGCCATCCGCCGTGACCAGGCTGATGTATTTTTGCTCGGCTTTCAGGTAGCGCACGGCGGAAAAGGGAATATTCAGCAAACGGTCGCGGTGGCGCACGGTGAAATGGGCTTCGATGACTGGGCGCTTGCCACAGCGGGCTGCTGCTTTTTCCAGCGCCTGGCGCAAACGCTCCAGCCGGACGGGCTTGAGCAGGTAATCGGCGGCATCCAGCTCGAAAGCATCCACTGCGTACTGCTCGTGTGCCGTGGTAAACACCAGCTGCGGCACCAGCGGCAACTGGCGCAAGCTGCGCGCCAGCTCTACCCCGCTGATGCCGGGCATGGAGATGTCCAGCAACAGTACATCCACCGCGTGGCGTGCCAGCCAGTGGCTGGCAGTCGCGGCATCACCCAGTGCCGCCACCGTCGTGGCACCACATTGCGCCACCTGGCCAATCAGGCGTTCGCGCGCCAGCGGTTCGTCATCCACCACCAGTACGCGCAGGCTGTTTACAGTACCCATTGCGGCTTGCCCAGTTTTTCTACCAATTGCCGCCAGGCCTTGAGGATCTTCTGGAACTTGTTGTTGGTGGGTGCCTGTTCGCGCACCTGCACCAGCATGTCGTAGGCACGGCGCATATGGCTTTCGTGCCAGCCATTACCATGCACATAGGCCATGGTGGCATTGGCCAGGTTGAGCATCACCTGCACATTGTGCGGCATTTCTTCGTGCGCTTTGACAAAGCGTTCGATGGCCTGCTCAAAGCGGCCGGCCTGGGCTTCGCGTACCGCCTGGTTGTTTAGCTCCAGCACCGACTGTACGTTTTCGGCAATCAGCTGGCGCCCCATATCGCCCAGCCCAACTTCCTCAAACAGCCCGCCAATGGTGGACAACAGCTCTTCATTGTCGTGATTGTTGCGCACCAGATCGCGCATGGCGGCATTGCCGCTGTCTTGCTTGCCCTGGGCAAAACAGGCACGGGCAAATTCCATCTGCGCTTCTGCCGGCAGATTGCTACCCAGCTTCTGGTAAGCCGTTTCGGCTTCGGCCAGCAGCGTACGGGCTTTGTCACGGTTGCCAAGTTTGGTTTGCAGCTGGCTGTCGATCACGGTGCACATCCACTCGCCGGCTTCGTTGTAGCGATAGTCACGGCGCAGATTGCCCAGCGTGCGCGCTGCGGTACCGGTTTCGCCACGCGCCATCTGCACCCTGGCCAGCATGGCGTAATGGGTGGGGCTGCGATGCCAGGTGTACTTGGCAATATTGAGCGTTTCTTCACTGGCCGCCTCGGCGGTTTCCAGGTCTTTGTTCAGCATGGCCACTTCGGCCAGCTGCTTTTGCCGGCGCAGCACCACTGGCGACAGGCTTGTTGCCTTCTCCAGCGTACTTTGGGCTCCGGGCAGATCGTGATGGATGCGATGCAGCTTGGCCAGCCAGTCGTAGGCCTCCATCACCCTTTCATTGTCGGCCAGCACTTCTTCAAACAGCAGCTTGGCTTCGTCATAGGACTTCAGCCCGGTAAGCGATTTGGCCAGACCCAGCTTGGCCCAGGCCAGCGGTTTGAGGCGCAGCACTTCCATGTAGAGGTCGCGTGCGGTGTCGAAGTCGCCGATTTTCTGCGCCAGGCTGCCCTTGAGTTTCATGAAATCCAGGGTAAATTCACCGCGCTGGCTGATCTTGCGGCTACAGGCATCGATGGCTGCCAGGTATTCATGCCGCATGATGGCCTCGTCCACCATACGGAAGGCCTCGCGCCGACGCATGGCTTTTTCCAGCCGCTGGCTAAGCACTTCACCGGTAAAGGGTTTGAGCAGGTAATCATCCGGTGCCAGTTCGGCAGCGGAAATCACCCGCTGCGAACGACGCTCGCCGGTGACGATCATGAACACGCAGGACTGCTTGATCAGGTTGCGCTCCTTGACCTCTTCAAACAGGTACAGGCCGTCATAGCCATTGCCCAGGTCGTAGTCGCACAGCACCACGTCGAATTCAAACTTGGCCATCTTGGCCAGTGCATCTCCGGCCTTGCTGGCATATTCAACCTTGTCCGCGCCGAAGGAGGCCAGGGTCATGGCCAGTGCCCGCTGCATTTCGGGCAGGCTGTCGATGATCAGGAACAGCCGGCTGGCATACGGGTCCTCGTAGGGGCGGCGCCGGGTCTCGGCACTGCCCTGACCGGCAGTCAGGCTCTGATAGGTGGTGGAAGGTAGCTTGTCACTCATGGCATCATCGTCGGCCAGCCTGGCTGGAATATCATTATTCGGCGGTCAGCTTGGCATAACGCAAATCAAGCCACTTCAACCCGTGTTCGGCAAAGTTGATCTGCAAGCGCACATCACTGCCACTGCCCTCTGCATTAATCACGACGCCAGAGCCGAACTTGGCATGGCTGACGCCCTGACCGATGCGAAACCCCTGCAACGACATGGCCGCCGCTGGTGCGCTTACCTCATCCAACCAAGGTGCGCGACGCGGGCTTGCCTGTGGTGCAGGTTTCACTGTAGCAGACAGTACCCGTACCAGCTCGGCTGGAATCTCCTCGACAAAGCGTGAACGGATGGGATAGCGGCTTTGGCCGTGCAGCATACGGCTTTGCGCGCAGCTCAGGTACAGACGCTTGCGGGCGCGGGTAACCGCCACGTACATCAGGCGGCGCTCTTCCTCCAGGCCCTTGCTGTCGTTCATGCTGTTTTCGTGCGGGAACAGCCCTTCTTCCAGGCCGGAAACAAACACGGCGTCAAACTCCAGCCCCTTGGCGGCATGCACGGTCATCAGTTGCAAGGCATCCTCGCCCGCTTCGGCCTGATGTTCCCCCGCTTCCAGGCTGGCGGCGCTGAGAAACTCGACAATCGCCAGTTCCGGCTGATCCGGGAAGAAACCGGCAGCAGCGCTAACCAGCTCGTCCAGGTTGGCCAGCCGTTCTTCGCCTTCTTTCTTGTCCTGCTCGTACATGGCGCGCAGGCCGGAGTGGTCGATGATCAGGCTGACGGTTTCCGCCAGCGTCATGTCGGTGCTCTTGTTACGCAAGGCTTCGATCAACAGCACGAACTCGCCCAGCTTGGCGGCGGTACGACCACCACCTGCGGCGCAACAAGCCTGCCACAGTGTGACGCCCTGCTCGCGGCTGATGGCCTGCAGGTTTTCCACGGTGCGGGCACCAATGCCGCGCGCCGGTACATTGATGACACGCAACAGGGCGTTGTCGTCGTCCGGATTGCTGACCAGCCGCAAATAAGCCAGTGCGTGCTTGACTTCCTGGCGCTCGAAAAAGCGCAGGCCGCCATAAATGCGGTAAGGCAACTGGGCATTCACCAGCACATGCTCCAGCACCCGTGACTGGGCATTAGAACGGTACAGGATCGCCATATCGGACAGGTTCATGCCTTCGCGCTGCAGGCTTTTCACTTCGTCGATGATGAACTGGGCTTCATCGCCATCGGAGTAGGCTTCGTACAGGCGGATCTGTTCGCCCTCGCCGGCATCAGTCCACAGATTTTTGCCCAGCCGGCCATCGTTGCGTTCGATCAGGGCATTGGCGGCATTCAGAATGGTGCCGACCGAGCGGTAGTTTTGCTCCAGTCTTACCGGCTCGGCCACCTGAAAGTCTGTCAGCAGCGCCCGCATATTGCCCACTTCGGCACCACGGAAGGCATAGATGGACTGGTCGTCGTCACCGACGGCAAACAGCACGTTGTGCTCGCCGGACAACAGCTTGAGCCAGGCGTATTGCAGGCGGTTGGTATCCTGGAATTCATCCACCAGAATATGGCGGAAACGGCCTTGGTAATGCGCGCGTAAAGCGGCATTGGCCTGCAGCAGTTCGTAGCTGCGCAACAGCAGTTCGGCAAAGTCCACCACACCTTCGCGGCGACACTGCGCGTCGTAGGCCGCATACAGTTCGTGCAGCTTGGCCTCGTACGGCGTGAGCGGCGGCGGCAGGCGGTCGGCGCGCACACCGGCTTCCTTGCTGCCATTGATGAAGCTTTGTACCGCGCGCGGCGGATATTTTTCGTCCGATAGCTCCAGGCTTTTCAGCAGACGCTTGATGGCCGCCTGCTGGTCGGCCGAGTCCAGAATCTGGAAAGCCTGTGGCAGACCGGCATCGCGGTAGTGGGCACGCAAGAAGCGGTTGCACAGACCATGAAACGTGCCAATCCACATGGTGCGCACATTCACCGGCACCATGGCCCCCAGCCGGGTGTGCATTTCGCGGGCCGCCTTGTTGGTAAAGGTAACCGCCAGAATGCCGGACGGGTTGACCTGGCCGGTGGCAATCAGCCAGGCAATACGGGTGGTCAGCACCCGTGTTTTGCCACTGCCGGCACCGGCCAGCACCAGCGCGCTCTTGGCAGGCCAGGTGACGGCACGCAGTTGTTCGTTGTTCAGTCCGGCGAGTAGCTCACTCATGGCAGGGTTTTCTTCAAGGCAAGTTCAATGCGCGCATTTTACACGAGCTGGCTGCTGTGAACGGTCATGTGGTCATGCAATGGTCACAACAAGGTGCTGCAATGCATAGCAAATCGCTTATCGCTCTTGCCTGCCCTTGACCGGCAGGTTAATTTCCGTGAAACAACCCGCTTCGTTGACCATGCGCCTTGCTCCCGCTTTCCTGCTAGCCCTTTTGTTGTCACCTGCACACGCCACCGGGATCACTGCGTATACGGAAGAGCTGCCGCCATTGAATTTTCAGCAGGGCGAGCAGCTTACCGGCTATGCCAGCGAGCTGCTCGCCGCCATGGCCGCACGGGCCGGCATCCCGCTGCATCAGCAATTACTGCCCTGGGCGCGCGCTTATACGCTAGTGCAGAACACACCCGACACCTTGCTGTTCAGCACGGTACGCACCAGCGAGCGCGAGCCGCTGTTTCGCTGGGTTGGTCCCATCAGCCCTCGCCGCATCTATTTGTACCGGCTGGAGAAACGTGACGATATCCACCTGAGTCAGCGCGGGCAGCTCAGGCAATGGCGCATCGGCACCCTGTTTGCTTCGGCCTCGCAACAACAGCTGCAACAGCTTGGCCTGCCGGTTGGCACCGGGCAGGACAGCGCGCATAGCGATGCCGCCAATCTGGCAAAACTCAAGCTGGGCCGGGTAGATCTGATCGCCATGCTGGACTGGGCCATGCACTGGCAACTGCAGCAGGCCGGGCTGCCGGAACGCACGGTAAAGCCGGCAGCGCTGCTAAATGGGCAGGGTCAATACTGGTATGCACTCAATCCACAAACCCCGGATGACACGGTAAACCGTTTGCAGACTGCGCTGGATGACTTGGTGAAAACTGGCTATGCCCAGCGGCTACGCCAGAAGTACATGGGCCGGGAAAACATCCCGGCCGGTATTGCCGACTTCAGCCCGCCCGCGCACTAGGCGAGTCTCCCGCCGACTTACACATAGGTGTTGATAGTGCGTCCCAAGGTACTGAGGCTGTCTCCTACTGCGGTCAGCCCGTGCGCCACTGCCGTGCCAGTGGCACCGACGCCACCGCTCAGGCCAACACCCGTTGCCGTGACGGCAGCCCCCAGTTCATCGACTACGTTTTTTGCTCCCTGGCGCAATACACCATAAGCCGTGGGTGTGCGTGCTACGGTGGAAACTCCACTGATTGTGCTCATGTCGCCCTCCCCCTACCGTTTTACCTGTCTTTATGCCCAGTGCAGCTGCGCATGTAAATTTACGTTATGCCGCGTTAAGACAGTTGGCCATTTCCTTTACATTTTCTTACCTTGTTTTTTAATCACTAACGCTAATTAACTGCCCAACAAAATATAATAAATAGGAGTAATAAAAGACAAGGGAACGGCCAAATGAAATCACCGGCAATTAAATTATCAGCCTGCCTGATATTTACCGGCATAGTCAGTGGCTGCGCCTCTTCCCCTCAGACACTTGTCACCGCACCCGTGCATATCAGACCGCAATTTACGCCGGTTGCGCTGGACGATAGCCCTGGCTCCATCTACCAACCCAACAAGGCAATGTTGTTATTTGAAGAGCCTATTGCTAACCGCGTTGGCGATGCGCTGAAGATCAATATTGCCGAGAATCTTTCCTCTAGTAACAATGCCAACACATCGACCAGTCGTACCTCCACGATTTCCGAATCCGGACCGGGCGCACTTTCTTCGATGGGAGGGTTGTTAAAGGAAATTTTTGATTACAGCGGCAAAGCAACTGGTAGCAGCAGCCTGAAAGGTACTGGCCAGGTAACCAATGCCAATCAGATCAGCGGCAGCCTGATGGTTTCGGTAACCGATATATTGCCCAATGGCTATATGGCAGTGGCTGGCGAAAAAGCAGTGGCTGCCAGCGGCAATACCACGCTGCTACGATTTTCCGGCATTGTGAACAAGCGTGATATCAAGGTGGGAAATGTCGTGTCTTCCAACGATGTGGGTGATGCCCGCATCGAGCAAATCGTCAATGGCGTGGCCAGCGAAGTGGCCTCACGCACGGCAGCGCAGAACTTCTTTGCCGGGCTGATCAATTTCTGGTAGTTGTTGCGGCCCTTTTGGCTACATCTTGTTCAAAACGGGCGGCCCCGTTAGCGGCCTCACTACTACCGGTCTGCCATTGCACCATATTCTCGCTGGAGAACATCTTGCTCAGCATGGGCGATATTTTCTTGCCGGTGGAACTCCACTTATCATAAGCCATGCCATCCAGCCGATAGGCCGCATTGGCCAACACCTTGCCATTCTTCTTCAATAGCAGATTGATATCGGTGATATAGGCGCGTAACTCATCACTGAACATGGGGGAACCCCACTGCGTCAGCACGGTGTAATACAGCACGGCATCACAATTGGCTGGTGCATTGCCAACTGCATAAACCCGGCTTTCAATTTCCCGGTCACGCAGCTGTTGCTGCAGTTCGGGAATAAAATCCTGCACAATCACCGTTGAATTCAGCTCGATACAGATATTGCGTAGCTCATCATGCGGATGCGCCATGCCATTGGTGCTGGTATTGGGTGCCATATTGGCAACCGATGTAACGGCGGTACTGGCCAATTGCACACCAGCCACCAGCGGTGAGGTAATCAGGCTGCATGCACTTAAAGAAAGGGCCACAGGTGCAATAAGACAGCGCCACAGAACATTCACCTTTAAACCCGCCAGACAGTTAAAACAGAGCAACCCTAGCAGCAAAATAAAATGCCCCGAAGGGCATTTACAGACATTTACATAGCCAAATAAATCAACCTGCTGGCAGTTTATTTTTTAACGCCCAGTTCGCGTAGTCGCTCATCCAGATAACTGCCAGCAGTATGCCTTTGGGATAGCACGACTTCCGGTCGCGGATGCAGGAACAAGGGCAGCGAGACGCGGCTGTGGCGTGCGGCCTCTCCTTGCGGGTTTACCACCCGGTGCTGGGTGGAGGGGTAATAGCCCTGTGATGCCTCTTGCAACATATCGCCGATATTAATAATCAGCATGCCGAAGTCACACGGCACATCCACCCAGTTGCCATTCATGTCCTGCACTTGCAGGCCGGGCTCGTTGGCGGCGGGCAAAATGGTCAGCAGATTGATGTCGCCATGCGCGGCGGCACGCAGTGCACCCGCTGGCTCTGCGCCAGTAAGCGGCGGATAGCGCAATACGCGCAGCAGGGTTTGCTGACTGTCGGCAATCATGCCGGACAGCGGTTCGCTATAGTGCGCGGCGATGTCGGCAGGGGTGTATTGCTCTACCCAGCCCAGCAGCTCACGCGCCAGTGCATTGGCGCTGTCGTAATAGCGACGGGCATCATCGGCCAACTCCGCTGGCACCCGGCCCCAGGGGTAGATGTGGAAGTATTCCTTGATGTCCTTCAGGCTGGCGCCCTTGGCGGTTTCGGAAATGGCCGGGGAGAAATAGCCGTCCTGCTTCTCCACGGAAAAGGCGTAATCATGTTTTTGTGGCGTGCTGAAGAAGGCCAGCCAGTCGGTGTAGATTTTTTCCACCAGTTGCTGGTCGATGGGGTGGTTCACCAGCACGCCAAAACCGGTTTCGTGCAGCGAGCGGGTAAATTGCTCGGCTGCATCGGCTGCGCGGTAGTCGACAACGCGAACGTTCATGAATGGGAATCCTTGCGGGGGTAGCCGTCAGGCAAGATCGGGACGGACTACGGCGGCGGATTCTACCCGTGCTGCCGCGTCACGCAAAGCAGTGCCTTTGATGTTCAGCGCAAGACCACATTCGGCGGGGCATCCGGCTGTGGGGTCAACACCACCTTGCCCGCTTCGGCCAGCATGGCCAAACGCCAGAACAGATAACAGTCCGGCACAAAAGACGTGGCATATTGCCCCATGACGGTGCCAACCAGACGTGTCGCCGCCTGCGGGCCATCGCTGCGCAAGACGTCCAGCAAGGCGGCATCGAAACAATCCGCCCCGGTCTCGCTCAACTGCCCATCACGCAGTTCACGCCAACCGGCACCCACTTGCTGCCAGTGTTCCCATGCGGCGGCATGACGCTGACGCTCTGCCTGCTCGATGGGCCTTGCGGTACCGATCAGCGGCTGAATGTCTTGCTGGCCGCACATGCCCATGGCGACATGCCCCTTGTACTGCACGACCACCTTGCCACTGGCTTCCACCAGCGACAGCGGCTGACTGGCATGCGCATGGGCGCACACCATGGCCAGCAGCAGCTGCTCATGTGCGCTGTCACCCAGCCACAGGCAGAGCGGCTGGCGCTGGGCAAACACGCGGAACAACTGCTTGCGGCAGTGCCAGTAGTCCTTGAGAAAGGCTTCGTCAATATCCGGCAGCCAGCGCATGGACCACCAGATGCGGTTCCACCAGGCCACGCGTACTTGCGGATCGATGGCGTCGGCATCGGCCAGCGGGCCATGGGCAAAGTCTTCCACCACCTCCAGCACCTCATCCCCCGGCAACAGGGTGCGCAAGGCCTGGGCGGCGGAAGGGCCGGTCAGCAGATGCACGGTGGGCTGGGTCACACGCGCTGGTCCATGTCGAGGGCGGGCATGGCGCCTTCCACCGTTTGCGCCACCACGCGGGCCGGCACGCCAGCCACCGTGGTATGCGGCGGTACGTCTTCCAGCACCACGCTGCCTGCGCCCACCTTGGCACAGTCACCTACGCGGATATTGCCCAGCACGGCGGCACCGGCACCCAGCATCACGCCATCTCCAATCTTGGGATGGCGATCGCCCCTGTCCTTGCCGGAACCACCCAGGGTGACGCCATGCAGGATGGAGACGTTATTGCCGATGACGGCGGTTTCGCCCACCACCAGCGCCGTGCCGTGGTCCAGCATCACGCCCTGGCCAATCCGGGCGGCCGGGTGGATGTCGGCACCGGTAACTTCGGAAATACGGTTTTGCAAGAACAAGGCCAATGTCTTGCGCTGCTGCTGCCACAGCCAATGGGTGATGCGCTGGCTTTGCAGCGCATGAAAACCCTTGAAATACAGCAGCGGCGTGGAATAGCTGTCACAGGCCGGGTCGCGCTCGAAACAGGCGCGGATATCCGCCCGTGCCGAGGCACTGATGCTGGGGTCCGAGGCCAGCGCCTCGCGAAACAGTTCCATCAGCGCGCGCGCGTCCATCACCGGGCTGGCCAGCTTGCTGGACAGGTGAAAGGCCAGCACGTCTTCCAGCGTGCTGTGCCGCAATACCGTCATGTGCAGAAAACTGGCCAGCATCGGCTCGTCGCGCGCGGCCTGCTCGGCTTCCTGCAGGATGGCGAGCCACAGGGCATCGCCGGATTCTTGCTTCATGCTTGTAACTCCCTTACCACGCCCCGCCCGGATCATGCCGGGCCGGTGCTTACAACAGGACCACGTCGAACTGTTCCTGGGTGTAGGTGCTTTCCACCGACAAGGAAATCGGCTTGCCGATAAAGTCCACCAACATGGCCAGGCTTTGCGATTCCTCGTCCAGGAACATGTCGATCACCGGCTGGGCCGCCAGGATGCGATAACCCTTGGCATCAAACTGGCGTGCTTCGCGCACAATCTCACGCTGCACCTCGTAACACACGGTCTGGGCGGTCTTGATCTCCCCGCGCCCCTGGCAGGTGGGACAAGGTTCGCACAGCACATGCGCCAGGCTTTCGCGGGTGCGCTTGCGGGTGATTTCCACCAGGCCCAGGCTGGTAAAGCCGTTAAGCGTAACGCGGGTGCGGTCGCGCGCCAGCGCCTTGGCCACTTCGGTCAGCACGGCGGTCTGGTGTTCTTCATTGTCCATGTCGATGAAATCGACAATGATGATGCCGCCCAGATTGCGCAGCCGCAGCTGGCGCGCAATGGCCTGGGTGGCTTCCAGATTGGTCTTGAAGATGGTTTCGTCAAAGTTGCGGTTGCCGACAAAGCCGCCGGTGTTGACGTCGATGGTGGTCATCGCCTCGGTCTGGTCGATGATCAGATAACCGCCAAACTTCAGGTTCACCCGCCGCGACAGCGCCTTGTCGATTTCCGCCTCAATGGAAAACAGCTCGAACAGCGGGCGCTCGCCCGAATAGCGCTCGATCTTGCGCACGGCAGACTGCACGTATTGCTCGGCAAACTCCACCATGCGGCTGTAGTTTTCGGTGGAGTCGACAATCACATGCTCGGTGGTGTCGCTCACCATGTCGCGCAGCACGCGCACCGCCAGCGGCAGGTCTTCGTACAGCAGGCTTTGCGCCGGCAGGTGCTGCGATTTGTGGCGGATGTCGGACCACAGCTTGGACAGGTATTCGATGTCGGCCTGCAGCTCAGCATTGCTGGCGGTTTCGGCACTGGTGCGGATGATGTAGCCACGTGGTGTTTCCGGCGGCAGCAGCTTTTCCAGCCGCGCCTTCAGGCTGTGGCGTTCGGCTTCGCTCTCAATCTTCTGCGAAATGCCGATGTGTTCTTCTTGCGGCAGGTGCACCAGAAAACGTCCGGCCAGCGAAATCTGGGTGGACAGGCGCGCACCCTTGGTGCCGATCGGGTCTTTGATCACCTGCACCAGCACGGTCTGGCCTTCGAACAGCATTTTTTCGATGCGCTGCGGTTCGGTGGGGTGCTGACGCTGCTCCAGCACATCGGCGATGTGCAGGAAAGCCGCGCGTTCCAGGCCGATTTCGATAAAGGCGCTCTGCATGCCCGGCAACACCCGCTTGACCTGGCCCAGATAGATGTTGCCAACAATGCCACGGCTGGCGGCACGTTCTACGTGCAGCTCCTGCACGATGGAATCTTCCAACACCGCCACGCGGGTTTCCTGCGGCGTAATGTTGACGAGGATTTGTTCCTTGGGGCGCTGGATATCGCGCGGCAGCGGAATGGACTGATGCAGCATGGTCTTACCTCCGCTCAAGGGAATGCGTAGCCGAACAGGCCCAGCAGTTCGGCAGTTTCAAACATCGGCAGGCCCATCACCCCGGTATAGCTGCCGGCGATATGGTCGATGAACACCGCCGCCAGGCCCTGAATGCCGTAGGCACCCGCCTTGTCGAACGGCTCGCCACTATCGATGTAACGCTGGATGTCGGTTTCGCTCAGCACGCGGAAATGGACTTCGGTAATGCTGGTACGCAGTTCAACCCGCTCATCCTGACGGATGGCCACGCTGGTGACCACCTGATGGCTGCGACCGGAAAAAGCGCGCAACATGCGGGCGGCATCGGCGGCATCTGCCGGTTTGCCGTAAATTTCCCCCTCCAGCACCACGGTGGTGTCGGCGGACAGCAGCGGGCGCGAGGGCAGGCCACAGTTTTGCACCACCACCCAACCGGCAGCGGCTTTTTCACGCGCCAGGCGCTCGGTATAGGCTACGGCGTTTTCGCCGGGCAGCACGGATTCGTCAATATCGGCATGGATGCGTTCCAGATGCACGCCCAGCTGTTCCAGCAGTTCGCGACGACGCGGGCTGCCGGATGCCAGGTAAATACGGGTATCGCTTGGGGTCATGATGTTGTCGCTGCCAGTGTTATCAATATTTATGAGCTGCAAGGTTAGCAGAGCGGCCCATGGCCGACTATCTGCTGCACCGCAAAAGCGCCCGGCTTGGTAGAAGCACCTACGCAAAACGCCCTGCAACAAGGCAGGGCGTTTGGTGGGTCATGGCATGGTCAGACGGTGGTCAGACTCAGGCCAGACGGCCATGGCACTGCTTGTACTTTTTACCGCTGCCGCAGGGACAAGGATCGTTGCGGCTAACGCGCAGGCCTTGCTCGGCCAGCACGTCCGGCGACAGCGGGTTTTCCTCGTCGTCCTCCGCACCCAGCGAGGAACCCGGCTCGGCATGCTGCATTTCATACTCGCCCAACTGATGCGGCTCAACTGCGTCCACGTCTTCCTGACCGCGAATCTGCACCGTCATCAATACATTCACCACGCTGCGCTTGATGCGCTCCAGCATGTCGGCAAACAGTTCAAACGCTTCGCGCTTGTATTCCTGCTTGGGGTTCTTCTGCGCATAGCCGCGCAGGTGGATGCCCTGACGCAGGTGGTCCATGGCGGCCAGATGTTCGCGCCAGTGGGTGTCCAGCATCTGCAATACCAGGCTGCGCTCGAACTGACGCATCACTTGTTCGCCAGCCAGTTCCACCTTGGCCTGATAGGTATCGGCAGCCAGCTGGATGATGCGTTGCTTGATATCCGGAATATCCAGTGTGGATTCGGCCTTGATCCAGTCGGCCACCGGGGCGACCAGCTGGAATTCGGCTTCCAGGGTTTTCTCCAGACCAACCAGATCCCACTGCTCTTCCATGGTTTCCGGCGGCAGGTGCAGGTCAACCAGGTCAGACAGCACGCCTTCGCGCATATTGACCACCACATCGCTGACATCCTCGTCCTGCAGGATGTCGTTGCGCTGCTGGTAGATCACCTTGCGCTGGTCGTTGGCCACGTCATCGTATTCCAGCAATTGCTTGCGGATGTCGAAGTTGCGGCCTTCCACCTTGCGCTGGGCGTTTTCGATGGAGCGGGAAACCCACGGGTGTTCGATGGCTTCGCCGTCCGGCATTTTCAGGCGGTCCATGATGGCCGCCACGCGGTCGGAGGCGAAAATACGCAGCAGCGGGTCTTCCAGGCTCAGGTAGAAGCGGGAGGAACCCGGATCGCCCTGACGGCCGGAACGGCCACGCAGCTGGTTGTCGATACGGCGCGATTCGTGACGTTCGGTACCGATGATGTGCAGACCGCCAGCCGCCAGTACGGCGTCGTGGCGCAGCTTCCATTCGGCGCGGATGGCTTCGATGCGGGCGTTCTGCTCGTCTTCGGACAGGCTGTCGTCCTTCTGCACCGCGCGGATTTCCGGTTCCGGGTTACCGCCCAGCACAATGTCGGTACCACGACCGGCCATATTGGTGGCCACGGTAATCACACCCGGACGACCAGCCTGCACCACGATGTCCGCTTCACGCGCGTGTTCCTTGGCGTTAAGCACGTTGTGCGGCAGCTTGGCCTGCTTAAGCAGCTCGGCAATCAGCTCGGAGTTTTCAATGCTGGTGGTACCCACCAGCACCGGCTGGCCACGCTCCTGGCAGTCCTTGATATCGGCCAGGATGGCGTCGTATTTCTCGCGAGAGGAGCGGTAAACCTTGTCCTGCGCGTCTTTACGCTGCATCGGGCGGTTGGTGGGGATCACCACCGTTTCCAGACCATAAATGCTCTGGAATTCGTAGGCTTCGGTATCGGCGGTACCGGTCATGCCGGACAGCTTGCCGTACAGGCGGAAGTAGTTCTGGAAGGTAATAGATGCCAGGGTCTGGTTTTCGCGGTTGATCTCCACGCCTTCCTTGGCTTCCACCGCCTGGTGCAGGCCTTCGGACCAACGACGACCGGCCATCAGACGGCCGGTGAATTCGTCCACGATCACCACTTCACCATCTTGCACCACATAGTGCTGATCCAGATGGAACAGCGAATGGGCGCGCAAAGCGGCCATCAGGTGGTGCATCAGGGTGATGTTGGTGGCGGAATACAGGCTGTCGCCTTCTTTCAGCATCTCCAGCTGGACCAGGATGTCTTCGCAGTGTTCGTGACCGGCTTCTGACAGCAGTACGCTATGGGCTTTTTCATCCACCCAGTAGTCGCCCTCGCCGTCTTCGGTTTCCTGACGCTTGAGCAGCGGCGGTACCGCGTTCATGCGCTGGTACATGTCGATATTGTCTTCGGCCGGGCCGGAGATAATCAGCGGGGTACGCGCTTCGTCGATCAGGATGGAGTCCACTTCGTCGACCACGGCAAACGACAGCTTGCGCTGCACTTTTTCACCGGTGGTGAACACCATGTTGTCGCGCAGGTAGTCAAAGCCGAATTCGTTGTTGGTGCCGTAAGTAATGTCGCAAGCATAAGCAGCCTGCTTGTCGTCATGCGCCATCTGCGACAGGTTCACGCCCACGGTCAGGCCGAGGAAGTTGTACAGCCGGCCCATGATGCCGGCGTCACGGCTGGCCAGGTAGTCGTTGACGGTGATGACATGCACGCCGTTGCCGGTGAGCGCATTCAGGTACACCGGCAGGGTACCTACCAGGGTCTTGCCCTCACCGGTACGCATTTCGGCAATCTTGCCGTTGTGCAGCACCATGCCGCCAATCAGCTGGACATCGAAATGGCGCATGCCCAGCACGCGGCGCGAGGCCTCGCGGCAAACGGCAAAAGCCTCCGGCAGGATACTGTCAAGTGTGGCGCCATCTGCGATGCGCTTTTTGAACTCGGCGGTTTTTCCCGCCAAAGCCTCGTCGGACAGCGCTTGCATGCCATCTTCGAGGGCATTGATGCGCGCCACTTCCTGACGATACTGCTTCAGCAGACGGTCGTTGCGGCTGCCAAATACTTTCTTGAGTAGCGAGGAAATCATGTATTCCAATCCAGAGGCCCGGATGGGCCGACAAAACAAAATAGGCGAAAGTGTAGCACATCCGCGAGACTAGGTTATGGGGGCGAGCTTGCGCTGAATCAAGCCATGGCAGCCAAATAGTCGCCGGAGCGAGGCCGCGATGGCAAGCTGCCAGCCATGGCCTGCAGCAAAGGCCCCGCCACCCTTAAAGCACGGCAACATGGATAAATTGCCAGCGCGGGTGCTGATCACTTTTAATACTTGCAAATCGGGATGTTGCAGATATTTTTCAGCTAATGTTGTCGTTACATAATCCATACAAAAATTTGTCAGATTTCATCAAAACTTGATGTTTGCCTTGTTATCATTCGTGCGCGTTTGCAGAGCCAGTTTGATGTTTGCCCACGGCCCGCCGTGACATAACAAAAGATGGTGCTCATCTGATGAAGAAGCGGAACGGAGCCTGCACCGTACCGCCAGGTTAACCACACCAATCGGAGAGGCCTGATGACTAGCGTTATCCGTCCATTTATTCCCGCCACAGCCAAAAGGCTGCTACCCAATCGCTGGGACTTGATTGCTTTCCCGCTGATTCTGGGTTTCCTGTTGTTTGCCACCACCGGCATCGAAGGTACTTGGGCACCCATCAGTGCCTTGCAGACCGAACCGATCTCGCTGGATGCGGCCAATCTGCCCGAATACGCCGTGCGTACCACGCTGCGCATGCTGGCGGCCATGCTGGCATCTATCGTGTTCACCCTGGTTTACGGCACGCTGGCAGCCAAGAGCCGTCGCGCCGGGCAATTGCTGGTACCCATTCTGGACATCCTGCAATCGGTGCCGGTGCTGGGTTACATCTCCTTTACTGTCACTTTTTTCCTGGCGCTGTTTCCCGGTCGGGTGCTGGGGGCTGAATTTGCTGCCATTTTTGCGATTTTCACCTCGCAGGCATGGAATATGACTTTCAGCTTTTATCAATCGCTGCGCACCGTGCCCAACGATCTGAAAGAAGTGTCACAGAACCTGCGCCTGTCCGGCTGGCAGACCTTCTGGAAGCTGGAAGTCCCCTTCTCCATGCCGGGCATGATCTGGAACATGATGATGTCCATGTCAGGCGGCTGGTTCTTCGTGGTGGCCTCCGAGGCCATTACCGTGGGCGACAAGACCGTCACCCTGCCGGGGGTGGGCTCCTATCTCGCAATGGCCATTGCACAGAAGAACCTGGCCGCAGTGGGCTGGGTCATCCTCACCATGACCGTGGTCATCATCATTTATGACCAGTTCCTGTTCCGTCCGCTGGTAGCCTGGGCTGACAAATTCCGCCTGGAAGACACCATGTCGCAGGCGGCACCGGAATCCTGGGTATTGAACCTGATCCAGCGCACCCGTTTTATCCAGCAATTGCTACGCCCCTTTGGCAAATTGCTGAAAAAACTGGCGCGCATGCGGCTGAACATTACCCTGCCTCGCGTCATCCACAGCGCACCACATTCCAGCGTATCGCGTGGGCTGGATATCGTGTGGGGTGGTGTCATGGTGTTGCTGTGTGGCTATGTCAGCTGGAAGCTGTACAGCTTTATCAGTAGCGAAGTGGGGCTGGGTGAAACCTTCAAGGTAATTGGCCTGGGCTTCATCACCCTGATTCGCGTTACCTTGCTGATTGCGCTGGCCTCCATCGTCTGGGTGCCGCTGGGCGTGCTGATCGGCCTGCGTCCGCGCCTGGCCGAGATGATCCAGCCGATAGCGCAGTTCCTGGCTGCTTTCCCGGCCAACTTGTTGTTTCCGGTCTTCGTGGTGTTCATCGTTCACTTCAAGCTGAACCCGGATATCTGGCTGTCGCCGCTTATTGTGCTGGGTACACAGTGGTACATCCTGTTTAACGTGGTGGCCGGTGCCAGTGCCTTCCCCAATGATTTCCGCGAAGCCGCTGCCAACTTCCATATCAAAGGATGGCAATGGTGGCGGCAAGTCATGTTGCCGGGCATCTTCCCCTATTACATCACCGGTGCCATCACTGCGTCTGGCGGTGCCTGGAATGCCAGCATCGTGTCGGAAATGGTGTCCTGGGGGAATGACAAGCTGGCCGCCCACGGTCTGGGTGCCTACATCGCCCAGACTACCGCTGCCGGCGATTTTCCCAAGATTCTGCTCGGCATCTGCGTGATGTCGCTGTTTGTCGTGTTGTTCAACCGTTTGCTGTGGCGCCCGCTGTACGCCATCGCTGAAAACAAACTCCGTCTCAACTGACCAGGGGGAAAAGCATGCACAACGAAACCACAACCCTGCGACAGGAAATCTTCTCCCTCAAACATGTCGACAAGGGCTATCACAAGGGTGGCGAAGAAGACATCCAGGTACTGGACGACGTCAACCTCACCCTGCATGAGGGTGAAATCGTCGGCTTGCTGGGCCGTTCCGGCTCGGGCAAATCCACCCTGCTGCGCATCATTGCCGGGCTGATTCAAGCCAGCGCCGGGGAAGTGAACTACTGCGGCCAACCGCTCACCGGCCCGGCTGAAGGCGTAGCCATGGTGTTTCAAACCTTCGCCCTCTTCCCCTGGCTGACCGTGCTGCAAAACGTGGAAGCCGGACTGGAAGCACTGGGCGTGGAACCCAAGGAACGCCGCCGCCGCGCCCTGGCCGCCATCGACCTGATTGGCCTGGATGGCTTTGAAAACGCCTACCCGCGCGAACTGTCCGGCGGCATGCGCCAGCGTGTGGGCTTTGCCCGTGGCCTGGTGGTCAACCCCACCTTGCTGCTGATGGACGAGCCCTTCTCCGCGCTGGACGTACTGACGGCCGAAACCCTGCGGACCGACCTGCTGGACCTGTGGAACCAGAAGCAACTGCCGATCAAGTCCATCCTGATTGTTACCCACAACATCGAAGAAGCGGTGTTCATGTGCGACCGCATCATGGTGCTGTCGTCCAATCCTGGCCGCGTGGTGGCCGAGATCAAGGTACCGTTTGCCCACCCGCGTAACCGGCTGGACCCGGTATTCCGCAAAATGGTGGACGACATCTATGCACTGATGACCCAGCGCCGCAGCGCCGACACCTTGCACAAGGTACAACTGGAAATCGGCAGCCCCTTGACCGAAGTGTCCACCAACTTGATGGCCGGCCTGATGGAAGCACTGGCCGCCGCACCGTACAACGGCCGCGCCGACCTGCCGGAAATTGGCAGCAAGCTACTGCTGGAAGTGGACGACCTGTTCCCGGTGGCCGAAACGCTGGAACATCTGGGCTTTGTCGAACTGCGTGACGGCGATATCGAGCTGACCGCTGCCGGCAAACTGTTTGCCGACTATGGTACCCAGGAGCGCAAGGTAATGTTTGCCGAGCACCTGCTGCGCCATATCCCGCTGGCAGCCCGTATTCGCCGCGTGCTGCAGGAACGCCCCGGTCAGCGCGCACCACGCCTGCGCTTTGAACAGGAACTGGAAGACTCGCTCAGCGACAGCGCTGCCGAGGAAACGCTGGATACGGTAATCAGTTGGGGGCGTTACGCAGAAATCTTCTCCTACAACGACCACACCGAAACCTTCAGTATGGAAGACGTGGAAGGCGCGCAGTAAGCCAGCAGCCAACCGGCAAGCTCCTTGCCGCCGTCATCCTTGACAAAACTAAAGGCCGCACCATTTTTGGTGCGGCCTTTGTTTTTAAATTAGGAAATTTCTCATACCCAGGCAAGCACAATTCCAACAAAATCTTTCCAACTTACCATTAGTGGATTCAAGTAGTAAGTACAACGACGGGCATGCCTGAAGGCAGTTAGTGAGATGAGGTAAGTTCCCCTGTTCCTTAGACTGGCCTGTTTGAAACACAAGAATGAAACACCATCACCTAACCTGAAACAAAGGCATCAGATTCAAGTCCGCAATACCCAAGGCTTAGGTCAAACAGCTAGCAATCAACGCATTTGTCATTGTAAAAACATTCTCCGCAGATGTACCAGGCAGAAACCAGCATGCCAATCGACACCAGGCCAAAAACGCACTGCAAAACGAACGACCATGCTCTATAACGGCAAAAAGTTAGCTTGTTGTCAGAAGCCTGCCAGGCAATTGAAGGCGGCGTGTTTCTTTACAGACATCTACAGTTTCAGGCGGAGAAGATGCAAGCAAAATCTGAACGGACTG
This sequence comes from Aquitalea sp. FG25, assembly GCF_057809375.1. Taxonomy (NCBI): domain Bacteria; kingdom Pseudomonadati; phylum Pseudomonadota; class Betaproteobacteria; order Neisseriales; family Chromobacteriaceae; genus Aquitalea; species Aquitalea sp. FG25. The sequence continues at coordinate 171,330 of NZ_JBMDJV010000004.1, read as the reverse complement.
CTTGAGCAATACTTATCTGAAGAGGTCGGATTCCAGCTCGCCCAAGCAAGGGGAAGTTACCCTTGCTGTACGGCAAGCTGAATAAGAGGCCAAGAAAGTAACTGGGCTGGCATTAGCCTTGAGCAGGATTGGCGAGAAGAAAACCACTGAATCAATTGTACGCTTAACGATAACACTGAGATTTCAACCCACGATTCAATTTTTTCACGCTGCTTTGCTGAAATATATCCGCCATAAGCATGATCATTGATTAGTTTGTCATTATAAATTTACTTACAATTCGTATCAATACTAAGCCCGCAATATCAAGTCAGTGCCACAATACCAATCAATCGCAGTGAGATAATCCATGTTACGTTATTTACTTGTCTTGTTCTGCCTGCTTCAGGCCACATCAAGCCATGCCGACTGTTCCGGCAGTTATAGTGCAATCTCTAACATTCAGCTCTCATTAACCGTACCCGGTCCAAATGCCCCACTAATCACTCCTTTAAGCCCATGGGTCGCGTCAACCGTAGGTATTTTTTATGGCTGCAAAGCCAATGAGCCGCTAATTATTGGCATTTCAGCCGGAAATTCCCGTTTCGCCGGCAGCTACTTTACCGATCCAGCCGATGGTAAAGTCTACCCAATCTATGTATATTATAGTTCTACTCTACCGGAAGCCGTTGGCTATATTACAGGAGCAGGCCCAGTGGGTGGCACCATGCAACCTGCATTGCAGAAGAGTGGGTCTAATATACCAGCAGGAACCATGAATGAATTCAATACCAATGCCGACGCTACTGGTCAGGCATATGCAACTTACAAGGTGCGTGCAATACGCATTGCTGCACTACAAAACACAAATTCAATTAACGGAATCGGTTATACATACTTTGTTCCTTATTGGAGAAAACCCACCGATGCGACGTTCAGTAATAATTACTCACGGTTTAATGCGCCCAACCCTGCAGCAACCTTCACCAACAGCATTTTTCAGACATGCAGTGTCCTGTCTTCAAATCTACAAGTAACGTTACCCAAAGTTGACGCTATTCAGCTGAATAGTATTAACTCCACTACCGGCAACACAGCATTCAACCTGCCTCTTTACTGCCCTAGTCCGGTTAATTTGTTTATGACTATCACAGATAAAAGCAATCCCGGACAGACCAGCAATATTATTAGCCTGACTAGCGATTCCAGCGCCAAAGGAGTGGGAATACAGATTCAACGCAATGGCCAGCCCGTCTATATGGGCCCCGATTCCAGCGTGGCCAATAACACCAATCAGTTCCAGGTGGGCTCGACCAGTGGCACGGTAAACCTGCCATTTAGTGCCAATTATATTCGTACTGGCACCATCACTGCAGGTTCCGTGAAGGCTATTACAACCTTCACACTCTCATATCAATAACAGCACATGATTCTGCTGACGGTGAATTAACCCATGCCTGTCAAGTTCGCCGTCAGCAATCGTTGATCAAGGCCGCACCCTCGCGTCAGATAGATCGGCTACAATACTGCTCTGTTTCTACTGCGATGCCCTATGTCAGAACGCCAGTTTGAAGATATCGCCCGTGGCGACAGCACGCTGCGCCAGCTTACGCGCGAGGCCAATGCGCTGATGGCGCTGGACCAGGTATTCCGCAGCCAGTTGCCACCGCAGCTGGCCGAGGCCTGCCGTGCGGTGCGCATTCGCGATGGCGAGCTGGTGGTATTTGCCAATAACGGCATTGTTGCAGCCCGGCTGCGCATGATGGGCAACAGCCTGCTGGCACCGCTGGAGGCACGCGGCTATAGCGCCAGCAAAGTACGTATCAAGGTGGACATCCACCTGACGCCTCCCCCGCCGCCGCCCAAGCGCATTGGCATCAGCCAGCAGGCACTGGCCGAGATCGAAGCCGGTGCCCAGCAGGTGAGCAACCCGCTGGTGAGCGCGGCACTGGCGCGGCTGATTGCCCACCACAAGTCTCGTTCCTGAGCACAAGCCCGCCATGAAAACAGGCCGCATCCCTAAAGGGCTGCGGCCTGTTGCATTCAGATCGACCAGTCAGGGTCAGATCACATAGTCCTGCTGTCCGGAGGCATCTTGCAGGAACACCGCCAGCTTGCGCGGGGTGACGTAGACCGTATCGCCCGGCACGATGCCCAGTGCGCGGAAGCGCTCCTTGCTGACTGCGGCCTCAATGGTCTGGCCATCGTCCTGCTGCAGCTCCACCCGCACCACCGGCCCGACAGCGTGAATGTGCTCAACCCGGCCTTGCGCCAATGCACCGTCGCCTTGCAGGCTGAGGTCCAGATCATGCGGCCGCACATAGGCCACGGCGGCGTCGCCGTCGGCATCCTGATGCTGGCTCAGTGCCTGCTCGTAATTGCCGATGGTGAGTTGGCCGGCATCCACCCGGCCATGGAACAGGTTCACATCGCCCAGGAACTGCGTGACAAATGGCGTGGCCGGATGTTCGTAGATATCATCCGGGCGGCCCACTTGCTCGATATGGCCGTGATCCATCACCACCACGCGGTCGGACACTTCCAGCGCCTCTTCCTGATCGTGGGTGACGAACACGCTGGTGATGTGCATGTCGTTGTGCAGGTCGCGCAGCCAGCGGCGCAAATCCTTGCGCACCTTGGCATCCAGTGCGCCGAAGGGTTCGTCCAGCAGCAGGACTTTGGGTTCCACCGCCAGCGAACGGGCCAGGGCGATACGCTGGCGCTGGCCGCCGGACAACTGGCCGGGATAGGCATCGGCCAGCCAGTCCAGCTGCACCATCTTCAGCAACTTCATCACTCGCTCGCGGATTTCTTCTTGCGACGGGCGTTGGCGGCGCGGCTTCACCGACAGGCCGAAGGCCACATTGTCGAATACCGTCATATGGCGGAACAGCGCGTAATGCTGGAACACAAAGCCCACCTGGCGCTCTGCCACATGGGTGTTGGTGGCGTCAGCACCACCAAACAGCACCTGACCAGCATCGGGCTTTTCCAGCCCGGCAATGATGCGCAACAAGGTGGTTTTGCCGCAGCCGGATGGCCCCAGCAAGGCCAGCAACTCGCCGGACGCGACATCAAGACTGACATTATCCAGTGCGGTGAACTGGCCAAACTGTTTGCGGATATTGCGGATTTCAATGCTCATTGTGGTTCTCCAGCCGCCGCCCCTGGCAGCGGTGCACATCATTCGGTTCAGAGTTGCGCGGCCTGGGCTTGCAGGCGGGCTTGGGCGGTACGCAGGGTAGAAGCCAGTTGCTGACGGTGCAGCCTCCACTCCACCAGTGACTTCACCAACAGGGTGATCAGCGCCAGCAAGGCCAGCAGCGAGGCGCAGGCAAAGGCGCCAACAAAGTTGTACTCGTTGTACAGAATCTCCACATGCAGCGGGATGGTGTTGGTTTCCCCCCGGATATGGCCGGACACCACGCTGACTGCGCCAAACTCACCCATGGCGCGGGCATTGGTGAGGATCACCCCGTACAAGAGGCCCCACTTGATATTGGGCAGCGTCACCTTGCGGAAGGTCTGCCAGCCGCTGGCACCCAGCACGATGGCGGCTTGTTCTTCATCCGCACCTTGCGACTGCATCAGCGGAATCAGCTCACGGGCAACAAAAGGAAAGGTGACGAATACCGTGGCCAGCACGATGCCCGGCACGGCAAAAATCACCTGCAGGCCGTGGTCTTGCAGCCAGCCGCCCACTGCCGTATTGGCACCGAACAGCAGGATGAACATCAGCCCGGCCACCACCGGCGACACGGCAAACGGCAGGTCGATCAACGTGGTGAGCAGGCTTTTGCCGCGAAAATCAAAGCGCGCAATCGCCCAGGCGGCGGACACGCCAAACACCAGGTTGAGCGGCACCGCAATGGCGGCGGAAATCAGCGTCAGCTTGATGGCGGACAGCGCTTCGGGCTCCACCAGCGCCGTCAGGTACAGCTGCCAGCCCTTGTGCAGCGCCTCCCAGAACACGCCAATCAATGGCAACAGCAAAAACAGGAACAAGAACAGCAGCGCCACGGTGGTCAGGGCATAACGTACCGGGCGGCTTTCAGTGGTCAGAGTGGCCATGTTTACCCCTTAGCGCGCACCGTGGCGGCGTGCGGCCCACCACTGGATCAGGTTGATTGCCAACAGGAAGACAAAGGAAATGCCCAGCATCACCAGCGCCACCGCCGTGGCCCCTTGCTGGTCGAACTGGTCCAGCTTGGAAACGATGATCAGCGGGGCGATTTCCGACACCATGGGAATATTGCCGGCAATGAAGATGACCGAGCCGTACTCGCCGGTGGCGCGCGCAAAGGCCATGGTGCCGCCGGTAATCAGCGAGGGCAGCGTGGCCGGAAAGATCACCCGGCGGAAAATATCCCAGCGGCTGGCACCCAGGCAGGTGGCGGCTTCTTCCAGCTCTTTTTCCAGGTCTTCCAGCACCGGCTGCACGGTACGCACCACAAACGGCAGGCCGATAAAGGTGAGCGCCACGATGATGCCCAGCGGCGTAAACGACACCTTGATGCCCAGCGGCACCAGATACTGGCCGATCCAGCCATTGGGCGCATACAGCGTGGTCAGCGCAATACCGGCTACGGCAGTGGGCAGGGCAAAGGGCAGATCCACCAGCGCATCCACCAGCCGCTTACCGGGGAAGGGATAACGTACCAGCACCCAGGCCACCAAAAAGCCGAATACCAGATTGATGAGGGCGGACAGGCCGGCGGTGGCGAAAGACAGCCGGATGGAGGCCAGCACACGCGGGCTGCCCACTGCGGCGGCAAAACCGTCCCAGCCCATGCCGATGGTGGAATACACCAGCGCGGCAAAGGGCAGCAGCACGATCAATGCCAGCCAGAACAAAGTAATGCCAAAGCTGAGCCGAAAACCCGGCAGCACACTATGGCGCAGATTGAGAATATTGCTCACGGTGGCTCCGCTTAATGCTTGCTGTAGATCTGGTCAAACACGCCGCCATCGGCAAAGTGCTTTTTGTTGACCGCCGCCCAGGAACCGAACACGCTCTGCACGGTAAAGGTTTTTACATAGGGAAACTGGGCATCAAATCTTTGCGCCACCGCCTTGTCCTGCGGACGCAGATAGTTTTGTGCGGCAATGGTCTGGCCTTCGGTACTCCACAAGAAGCGCAGGTAGTCTTCGGCCTGTTTGCGGCTACCTTTCTTGTCCACCACCTTGTCGACAATGGCCACCGGGTTTTCCGCCAGCACCGACAGCGGCGGGTAGACAATTTCAAAGCTGCCACGGCCAAACTCGCGGGCAATCAGTTCGGCTTCGTTTTCGAAGGTCACCAGCACATCACCGATCTGGCGCTGCATGAAGGTGGTGGTGGCGGCACGGCCACCACCATCCAGCACCGGCACATTCTTGAAGATGCCCGCCACCAGCGCACGCGCCTTGGCTTCGCTGCCGCCCGGCTGCTTCAGCCCGGAGCCCCAGGCCCCCAGATAGGTGTAGCGGCCATTACCCGAGGTTTTCGGATTGGGAATGATCACCTGCAGGCCGGGCTTGGCCAGATCATTCCAGTCACGCACCTTGTGCGGATTGCCCTTGCGCACCAGAAACACCGTGGTGGAAGTAAACGGCACCGAGGCATTGGGCAGGCGGCTGGCCCAGTTGGCCGGAATCAGGCCGCGCGTGGCCAGCAGGTCGATATCCGATGCCTGGTTCATGGTGATCACATCCGCCGCCAGGCCATTGGCCACCGACAAGGCCTGCTTGCTGGAGCCGCCATGCGACTGCTGGATGGTGACGGTTTCACCGGTCTTGGCCTTGTAGGCTTTCTGGAAGGCCGGGTTGTAGTCCTTGTAGAAATCACGCATTACGTCGTAGGACACGTTCAGCAGGCTGACATCAGCCAGCACGTGGGCGGACAGCAATACTGCCAAGACACCGGCAAAAGCGCGCAATTTCATGATGGACTCCAGAATAGGGGGAATGCACCATGCTAACCCGACAGCTTTATTCGATTTAATAATATTATTACCTACATTTATACAAAATTAATCTATAAGACCATGCCGGGTGGCAAGCAAGTTTCCACTCGGCCATATCCGTCGTCTGAAAACCAGCACCGCCTGACATCCCTGAAGCGCACACCACCGCTGCCAAGCCTTGCTGAATGGTGCTCAGTGCCGGGCCAGACGCGCTGGCGTGGTAATTGCATGGTATGCAAGGGTGGCGATCAGGTATGCTGATGCGCGCAAGCGGTTTGAGTCCTGACGGGTCCGGCAGCCTCCTCAGCACTGAAACCGTTTACTTTTCAGGACCCGCCATGACCACGCTCACTCCGCACCACCTGCGCCGTGAATTGAACGAAGAGGCCCATGCCCGGCCCTATGCCGCCATTCCCTCGCCAGCCCGGCTGACCTCACTCAGCCTGTATTACGACTTTGACGATGCACCACAACGCGCAGCCTTGGCCGACCTGGCGCAGCGCATGGGCTTGCCCGCCCCGCTGCCGGGCCAGGCTTATTATTCGGCCAGTGCCGGCGACCTGATGGTGCGCTGGTCGCTGCATGCCGAATTTGCCCGCTACACCTTTATTGTCAGTGGCGATTGCAACGACCCGTTCGAGCGCACCCCGCTGGACCGCATCCCCTCGGCCTGGCTGCGCGACCTGCCCGGCGTGGTGCTGGTGGCATTGCATGCCGTGCTGCTGCCAGCCGAGCGCGAAACCGAGCTGGCCGACATGTCCAGCCGCTGGTTTGGCGGCCGCGAGCTGATTGGTGCCGAAATCGGCGATGGCAATGGCGCGGCGTATACCGACCTGCGCCTGCACCCCGATGCCCGCCTGGCTGAAGGCTTCTCCCGTTATGTGGTGGTGGACCGCGCCATGGGGCCGAATCAGTCAGGCCGCATGCTGCAACGGCTGTTCGAGCTGGAAACCTACCGCATGCTCACCTTGCTGGCGCTGCCGATTGCCAAGAAGCAAATGCGTGATCTGGATAATCTGGGCATTGAGCTGCGCGCCATCACCGAGCGCATGGCCAGTGGCGACGGCAATGGCTCGGACGCGCAACTACTGTCCGAACTAACCGGCCTTGCCACCCGGGTGGAACAGCTGATTTCAGAAAGTCAGTATCGTTTTTCCGCCTCCCAGGCCTACTACCGCCTGGTGGAAGCCCGCATTGGCGAGTTGCGCGAACAGCGCATCTCCGGCATGCAGCCTTTCCGCGAATTCATGGAACGGCGACTGTCCCCGGCGATGAATACCTGTGACACCGTGCTGCGACGGCAAGACCGCATTACCGCCCGCCTGCAACGTACCACCGCGCTGCTGCGCACTCGGGTGGAAGTACTGCACGAAGAACAGAACCGGGCCTTGCTGGCCAGCATGGACCGCCGCGCAGCATTGCAACTGCGCTTGCAGGAAACGGTGGAAGGACTATCGGTGGGCGTGCTGACTTATTACATGGTGAGCCTGCTGCACCATCTGCTGGCGGCGGTGGAGTCGGTCGGCGTACATCTGAACGTGGAACTGCTCACCGGCATTGCCATTCCGCTGGTGGCGCTGCTGGTGTGGTTCAGCATGCATAAACTGAAAGCCTCGCTGGGAAGCGGACACAAGGAGCTGTAACAGAAAGCAGCACACAGCAGCTTCCGGAGCCGGCCTATATTGCGTAGTCCGGCTCTTTTGCATGACAACACCGCGCACTGCCAGGCAAAGCGACAGCGGCTCAGAATCATCCGGTTATTCACTATTCTTATTGTCAGTAAATAAATACTACAGGGAAAAAACCGCCCTCATTTCAGCTTTTAACTAGCCTTTCCACAGTCAATTCGCACCCACTCCAGATACGTCTCCCCACCCGTTACGGCAGCTTTCCCCTGTCTGTACGGGCAATTGAATGAAATCAGCGACTTCGCTACAACAGCAGACTTCAGCCCCCACCCACTGCGCGGTTACTCACCATGTCCCATCAAAACCAAAAGCTCAAACCCGTTCTCACCGGGTTCATTGCCGTTGTCATCGCACTGTTACTGACTCTTGGCGGCATCATGCTGTTTAGTCTGCAACGCATAGACAAGGCTGCCCATTACGAATTGGACATCACCAACGCGCTGGTACGGAACATGGCCGAGGTACGCTACCACGTGGTGCAGATCCAGCAATTTCTTACCGATGTCAGCGCCACCGGCGAGGCTGATGGCTACAAGGACGCGGAAGAACACTATCAGGCCCTGCTGAAAATCCTGCCCACCATCCTCCGCCTGGAACCGCAGCTGAACAGCCAGGTAGCGGGCATACAACAGTCGCTGAGCCAGTTTTATGCGGTGGGCAAACGCATGGCCAAGGCCTATGTCGATGGCGGACGCGCAGCCGGTAATGTGCTGATGAAAGAGAAGGGCAGTGGCTTTGATGACCGGGCTGAAACACTCACCAGGCAAGTAGAAGCACTACACGCGGAAATCCAGCAACGCGATAGTTCAGCCTATACGGCCATGAACCAGACTGCAGCGGATCTACGCACGATGATGCTGGCCCTGACTGCCCTCTTGGTCATTGTGGTGTTGCTAGGCGGTGCTCTGCTGTACCGCCGCGTATTTGGCGTGCTGGGCGGCGAGCCGGCCCTGGCCATGGAGGTGGCAAACCGCATTGCCAGCGGCGACCTGAGCCAGCACATCGAACTGTCAGCGGCCAGCCAGGGTAGCCTGCTGGATAGCCTGGCAGCCATGCAGCGCCAGCTGCGCGATATCACCAGCAATATTCGCAGCCTGTCCAGCGAGCTGGATAGTAGCGCCGGCAGCATGAGCACGGCGGCTCACAATCTGCAGCAAAGCAGCATGGTGCAAAGCGAGTCCACCCGCTTGATGAGCGTGGCGGTAGAGGAAGTGCAGCAAAGTATCCAGCAGTTGGGCAACCAAAGCGAAAACGTCGGGCAGGAGGCCGGCAGTGCCGGAGCGATGGTCAGCGATTGCGAGCAGCTGATTCATGCCACTGCCGGGGACATCAGTCATATTGCCGAGCGCATTGGCAGCGCCGCCAACGCCATCGACGCGCTGAACAAGCAGACCGATGCCATTGCCTCCATTACCCGTACCATTCACGAGATTGCCGACCAAACCAATCTGCTGGCGCTCAATGCAGCCATCGAAGCGGCACGGGCAGGCGAGATGGGTCGTGGCTTTGCGGTGGTGGCCGATGAAGTACGCAAACTGGCTGAACGCACGGGCGTGGCCACGGTGGAAATTTCCAGCCAGATTGACACCATCCGCCAAGGGATGGGTGGCGTTGTCGGCGTGATGCAAGGCAGTGTGGCGGCGTCCAACCACGGGGTTGAACAAACCCACAAGGCCAGAGACGCCATCAGCAGCATCCGGCAGAATACCGTCCAGATCGCCCAGCACATCCAGGGCATCAGCATGGCACTGCGCGAGCAGCAGAGCGCCATGGGCGACATGGCTCAGCGCATTGAAGTAGTGGCCAGCATGACCGAATCCAATCAGGCTACGGTGGAAGCCTCTGCGGCCGCATCGGACCAGCTCAACAGCCATGCCAAGGCACTGAATACTGCCGTTGGTGTGTTCCGCGCCTGACTGTCATAAAAAAACCGCATCCGGCAAAGGATGCGGCTGAACCCACAGCCGGTAACTGACCCGCACCGGCTGCTTCCACCCAATCAATTGTTCCGCTAGGACTGTACCGCCTCGCGCACTTGCTCCAGCCCGGTCGGGTCGTCCAGCGTGGTCAGGTCGCCCGGATCGCGCCCCTCGGCCAGCGCCTGTATCGAACGGCGCAGCACCTTGCCGGAACGGGTCTTGGGCAACTGATTGACGAAATACACCCGTGCCGGGTTAGCAATCGCCCCCAGTTGCGATGCCACCTTGGCAATCACTTCCTTTTCCAGTGCGGCCTTCTTTTCCGGGTCTTTCAGTACCGACGGGTCGCGCAGCACGGCAAAAGCCTGCGGCACCTGACCCTTCAGGGTGTCATGCACACCCACCACCGCCACTTCGGCAATGGCAGAGTGACCAGACACGGCTTCTTCAATTTCCCGCGTGCCCAGACGGTGGCCAGCCACATTGATCACGTCATCGGTACGGCCAAGAATGGTGAAGTAGCCGTCGGCATCGCGAATACCCCAGTCAAACGAGGAATACACCTTGCGGTCCTGGAACAGGCTGAAATAGGTGTTCACAAAGCGCTCGTCCTGGCCCCACACCGTGCTCATGCAGCCCGGCGGCAGCGGCGGAATCACCGCAATCACGCCCTTCTCGCCCGCCGGCACTTCTGCGCCGGTAGCCTCGTCCAGCAGCTTCACGTTATAGCCATACACTGGCAGGCCGGGGCTGCCCAGCTTGGTGGGCAAAGCTTCTACGCCGTTGCATACGGTCAGCATCGGCCAGCCGGTTTCGGTCTGCCAGTAGTTGTCCAGCACCGGGATTTTCAGTTCTTCGGAAATCCAGCTGGCAGTGGGTTCGTCCAGCGGCTCGCCCGCCAGGAACAAGGCCCGCAGGCTGGATAAATCGTACTTGTGCAACCATTCCGGGTCTTGCTTTTTCAGCACCCGCAACGCCGTGGGCGCGGAGAACATCACCGTGGCGCGGTATTTTTCCACCAACTGCCACCAGATGCCCGGATCGGGACGGATCGGCAGACCTTCGTACACCAGCGTAGCCATGCCGCAGATCAGCGGGGCGTACACGATGTAGGAATGGCCCACCACCCAGCCGATGTCCGAGGTGGAGAAGAAGGTTTCACCCGGCTTGCCGCCGTAGATGTATTCCATGCTAGAAGCCAGCGCCACCGCATAGCCGCCGGTATCACGCTGCACGCCCTTGGGCTTGCCGGTGGTGCCGGAGGTGTACAGGATGTAGCTGGGGTGATTGGATTCCACCCACACCACCTCGGCACGATCGTCCAGATGCTGCTGACGCAAGCTGGCGTAATCCAGATCGCGCCCCGGTTTCATCATCGGCGCTTCCGCCAGGCCCCGGTTAACCAGAATCACCTTGGGCGGTGCCGCAGCACCTGCCAGTTCCATCGCCTCGTCCACCAGCGGTTTGTAGGCAATCACCTTGCCGCCGCGCATACCGGCATCGGCGGTCACCAGCAGTTTGGGCGCAGCGTCTTCAATACGCGTGGCCAGGCTGGCCGAGGCAAAGCCGCCAAACACCACCGAGTGAATCGCCCCCAGCCGCACCGTGGCCAACATGGCAAACACGGCTTCGGGAATCATCGGCATGTAAATCAGTACCCGGTCGCCCTTGCCCACGCCCTGGGCTTGCATGATGGCGGCAAAGCGGCTGACTTCTTCATGCAGCTGGCGGTAGGTATAGGTTTGTTCGGCACCGGTTTCGCTGGAAACATGGATCAGCGCGGCCTGGTCGGGCCGGGTTTCCAGGTGGCGGTCTACCGCGTTGTAACAGAGGTTGGTCTCACCACCGGCAAACCATTGGCGAAACGGCGGATTGTCGTATTGCAGCACCTGCGTACAGGGCTTGTGCCAGTAAATCCGCTGTGCCTCGGCACCCCAGAAGACATCTGGCTGCTCGATGGAACGGCGGTGAAATTCTTGATAGGCGCTCATGCAGTCTCCCGAGGATGTAGGCTAGTTCATTGTTTTATTTATCAACCAAGCGGTTGCTAGATTAACAAAATAAGCCCTTTGCCGCACAGGGTCAAGTTTCATCGCCGACAGATCTGCTTCTGCTTCCAGGCGGGTGGACCGGAAACAACAGCGTGCATAGCAAAATACACTTAACTTCACTTATCAATATTACTTACTAATATTGGCGATTTTTATTAGCGATAAGCCAAATTTCATGGGCCGGTAACCGAATCATCATGCTGGGCTTCTAGACTGCGGCCAGTTACTTCTTGCCGAGAAACACCATGCCGCTAGACAGCACGCCCCAGGCCGGTCACTCCCCTTCGATGGCAGGCCACCTGCTGCAAACTCCGCCCACCGTCTGCCCTGTCGACAACAACTACCACGTGCTGGAGCTGTTTTCGCAGGATGAATCGTTGGCCAATATTCCGGTGGTAGACCAGCAACGCGCCGTTGGCATCATCAACCGCAACACCTTCATGAGCACGCTGGCACGGCCCTTCCACCGCGAAATCTTCGGCCGCAAGCCCTGCACGGCGTTCATGAATGCCAGCCCGCTGATCGTGGACTACCTGACGCCCATTACCGAGCTATCCTTCATGGCGCTGGAAGCCGACCGCAAAGTGCTGTCCGACGGTTTTCTGATCAATCTGGACAATGCTTATGCCGGCATGGGTCAAGGCGTATCGCTGATGCAGGCACTGGCCGATCAGCAGGCAGAAAAACACCGCCAGATGATGGAGAGCATCAACTACGCCAGTGTGATCCAGCAGTCCTTCCTGCAAAGTTCGCGCCGCGACATGGCTGCCGCGCTGGAGGATTACTTTATGGTGTGGGCCCCACGCGACATCGTCGGTGGCGACTACTACTACTTTGTCAAACGGCCGGACGGCTTCTTTGTGGCCGTCATCGACTGCACCGGCCACGGCGTTCCCGGCGCCTTCATGACACTGATCATGGCCTCCACGCTGAAGCAAGTCCTGAGCAGCCACGATCTGCACAACCCGGCCGCCCTGCTACGCGCCATCAACCAGCAGGTAAAGCAGTCGCTGGGCCAGCTCACCCCGGAGGAAGCCGGCCAGGCCGATCACCCGGAACTGAATTCCGACGACGGCATGGACGGCGCCTTCTGCTGGTTTGACACCACCAGCCGCACCCTCACCTATGCCTCGGCCAAAACCCCGCTGTTTGTACTGGCACCAGGCCAGGACGAAGTGGACACCCTGGATGGCAACAAAAAAGGCGTGGGTTATGTCGGCACCCCGCTGGATTACCACTGGGACAACCATCAAGTGCAACTGCCGCCGGGTAGCCGGCTGTATATCAGCACCGACGGCATCATCGACCAGATTGGCGGCCCCAAGCGCATCTGCTTTGGCAAAAAGCGCCTGAAAGAAAACATTCTCAAACACGCCAGCAAACCAATGCAGCAGCAACAAAAGCTGCTGATTGACGCTTTTCTCAAATGGCAGGGTGAAAACAGCCGTCGCGATGACGTCAGCCTGTTTGGCGTCCACCTTGCCTGAAGCCCATTCGAACCCGGAAAACAAAGCATGAGCCTGACCGACTTTCACCGTTTCAAGGAACTGGCCCGCCAGGAAAACGTGGTGTTTTATTACACCGGCTACTTCTCCCAGAGCATCGTCACCGCCATGGGCGACTCGCTGCGCCTGCGGCTGGCCAGCCTGGATGCCAGCCAGACCGCGCGCCGCAAGCTGTTTTCAGTGTTCGTGGAAATGGCGCAGAACGTAGTCCACTACTCCGCCGATCACTTGAGCGCCAACGCCGCCGCCGACCACGAAATCCGCATGGGTTCGCTGTGGGTAGGCGCAGCAGACGGCCAGTTCTATGTGGTGTGCGCCAACCCCATCACCCAGGAAGGTGTAGAGCACATCCGCGCCAAGCTCGAACCGCTGCGCACCATGACCAACGATGAAATCAAGGCACGCTTCAAGGAAAAACTGCGCGCCGAAGGCGAAGCCGGCAGCAAGGGGGCTGGTCTTGGCTTTCTCACCGTGGCTCGGGACTCCAGCAACCCCATCGAATTCGACTTTGTGGAAGAAGCCGGTAGCCACAGCCCCTTCACCACTTTCTATCTCAAAGCCACCATCTAAAAGCAGCCATCATGCAAAACCTGTATATCGCGCCCACTTCGTCCACGCCGGAAGTGCACTTCCAGTTTGACCGACACCAGTTGAGCCTGCGTGGCGAGAGCTATCCGGAAAACGCCCACGCCTTCTTCGGCCCCATCATGCAGGCCATCAATGCCTACCTGCCCACCCTGCAATCCACCCAGGTGACGGTGGATGTTCAACTAGCCTACTTCAACAGTTCCAGCACCAAGGTGCTGCTGGAGTTGTTCAGCCTGTTCAACGACGCAGCAGTGGCAGGCAATTACGTCACCCTCAACTGGCACTACATCGAGGACGACGAAACCATTCTGGAATTCGGTCAGGAAGTAGCCGACGACTTCACTGCACTGGATTTCAATCCCTGCGCCCTGGTGGAATAAGCAGCTGTCCGACAATATCCATCTGGCAGCTGACTGGATGCCGCAGCAGGTTTTGGGGTAATCTGGCCGACTACCCCATCGTGATCTGTTTCAGGACATCTGCCATGAATGTGAAGGACTACATGCAGCGCGTCGGCCAGGCGGCGCGCAAAGCCAGCCGCGCCATTGCCAAGGCCGATACCCGCCAGAAAAACCAGGCGCTCAATGCCATGGCCGATGCCATCGTGCGAGACAGCGCCAAATTGCTGGCCGCCAACCAGCAAGACCTGGACGCCGCCCGCGCCGCCGGGCTGGATGCCGCCTTCATCGACCGCCTTGCCCTCTCTGAAGCCACTGTGGCCAGCATGGCCGAGGGCCTGCGCCAGATTGCCACCCTGCCGGACCCGGTAGGGGAAATGGACGACTTCTGCTACCGTCCGTCCGGCATCCAGCTGGGCAAGATGCGCGTACCGCTGGGCGTGGTGGGCATCATTTACGAAGCCCGCCCCAATGTCACCGCCGACGCTGCCGGCCTGTGCCTGAAATCCGGCAATGCCACCATTTTGCGTGGCGGCTCGGAAGCCTTCCACAGCAACCAGGCCATTGCCGCCTGCGTCAGCGAGGGCCTGCGTGTGGCCGGTCTGCCCGCCGAAGTGGTGCAAGTGGTGGAGACCACCGACCGCGCCGCCGTGGGCGAGTTGATCACCATGCAACAATTTGTCGATGTGATTGTGCCGCGTGGCGGCAAAAGCCTGATTGCCCGCATCAGCGCAGAAGCACGCGTGCCGGTGATCAAGCATCTGGATGGCAACTGTCATGTCTATATCGACGACACCGCCAATCCGGACAAGGCCTTCAATATCGCCATGAACGCCAAAACCCAGCGCTATGCCCCGTGCAACACCATGGAAACCCTGCTGGTGCACAGCGCATTTGCCGAATTCATCCTGCCGCGTCTGGCTGAAGCCTACTGGGAAAAGGACGTGGAACTACGCGGCTGCGAACGCACCCGTGCCATCCTGGGCAACAAGGTAGTGGCAGCGACAGAAGAAGACTGGTTCACCGAATATTCCGCCCCGATTCTGGCCATCAAGGTGGTGAAAGACCTGGACGAAGCCATCGAGCACATCAACCACTACGGCAGTCATCACACGGATGCCATCGTCAGCGAAGACTACGGCCGTGCCCGTCGCTTCCTGCGCGAGGTGGACTCGTCCAGCGTGATGGTGAATGCCAGCACCCGCTTTGCCGACGGCTTCGAATATGGCCTGGGCGCGGAAATCGGCATTTCCACCGACAAGATCCACGCCCGTGGCCCAGTAGGCCTGGAAGGGCTGACCAGCCAGAAATGGGTGGTACTGGGTGACGGTCAGGTACGCGGCTGAAGCGCAGCAACTGCATGAGGAAAGATGAAACCGGCTCCGGCCGGTTTTTTCATGCCCATTCGCCCTGCCGTGTAACCTGGCAGGCAGCGTGCATGGCAAATTTCCCACAGTGCCGCTTTCATGCCAGCGAAATACCCGCCACAACTTGCCAGCCACCGACAGCTTCACTAGTGTAGGCAAACCAGATTGGCCGGGGGGTAATCATGCTGCAATGGCTGTTCGCCACGCTACATTTGCTGGCCCTGGGCTGCGGCCTGGGTGCCATTGCCGCACGCGGTCGCAATCTGGCATCCACACCCGATGCGCCCGCCGTGCAGCGCAGCCTGCGTGCCGACAACTGGTGGTGCCTGTCCCTGCTGCTGTGGATAGCCAGTGGCAGCGTACTGGCCGCCAGCCATCTCCCTCTGCTGTGGTCGCAAGGCAGGCCGGTGCCGCTGGCCATGGCCAAGCTGCTGGGCCTCATCCTGTTGCTGCTGCAGGAATGGCGCAGCCGTCCACTGATACGCCAATGCCGGCAACGGCTGGAACGTGGACGCTTGCCGACCGAGGAAATCCGCAGCGTGCTGGTACGCCACAGCAAACGCCAGCTGCTTGTACTGCTGCTGATTCTGGTGATTTCCACCGCACTGCAATCCGGGCTGTTCAACACTCCTTAACATCTGCCGGGCCGGTCAGCAGGAACCAGCAGACCATCTCTCCTCTCCATCGGCTCATTACCTGCCGGAGTCATTACCATGCCACCACAGCCAGCCTCCCTGTTTTTGCGCGGCCTGCTCCTTGCCATTCTGCTGGGCATCAGCCTAGCCGCTCACGCCGACAGCGCGCTGCAACTGCCATCGGACAAATCCCCAGCCCTGGTAGCCGATTGCCTGCAGCAAGGCATTCGCCGTCTGAAGATTCCGGATGACTACGTCAAGCGGGATACCGCTGCGGACAAGACAGAATCCATCCGCCTGCTCAACCCGGTCAGTAACAAAACCAGCCTGCAAGTGGCTATCCGCCCACAAGGGGAAGGCAGCCAGCTGCAGGCGGACCAAAACGGCATTCCACTCACCCCTCCCTGGCAACGACTGATCAAACGCTGTGCCGAATAAATGCTGTGGATAAATAGCCAAACCAACACTCACCTGTGGAAAACAGGGATAAAAACTGAACAAGCTGTGCATAACCCATCGCTTCCTGCCCGCAATGTGTGACAAGGGCTTGCAGGGAGGACACAGTTCCCTGTGCACAACTTAATCTTCCCCACGCTGCATGGTGGATAGTGTGCATAGCCTGTGCATTATTCTGTGCATAAGTATGGGGACGGCCAGTTAACTGCCGCATCAGCAATATCTGTTCGTCATCACCAGTTCCAGTATGCCGATATCCTGCGGCGGCCCAAGCACGCCATCACATCATCAAATTTTCATGACCGAACGATTACACTGGGGCTAAAGTCAATTTCTGGAACCTCCCCATGGCTACCATCGCCCATCGCCAGTATGAAGATCGCCTTGCCGCCGGCAGGGCGCGCCGGGAGCATTGCCCACGCACGCGTCAGGCCGAATGTGTGCTTAGTCCGCATCGCGATGTGGTGGCTATGCTGCGCCAGACATCTGCTGGCCGTGTGCCAGGACTGGTGCCGCTACGCTATCAGCGCATGCAGGCATCCCCGTTTACCTTTTTCCGTGGCATGGCCATGATTCAGGCTGCCGACCTGGCCGCCGGCCCCGACAGCGGCATCCACCTGCAAGTGTGCGGTGATGCCCATCTGATGAATTACGGTTTTTTCGCTTCGCCCGAACGCCAGCTGATGTTCGATATCAACGATTTCGACGAGACCCATCACGGCCCGTGGGAATGGGATTTGAAACGCCTGGCCGTCAGTGTGGTGCTGGCCTCGCGTGAGCGCGGTTTCAACGATGACGCGGCATCGCGTGCAGTCAGCCAGCTGGTTGGCACCTACCGCCGGCGCATGCAGGACTACGCCCGCATCAGCCAACTGGAATTGTGGTACAGCAAGGTGGGCTTTGAACAACTGCTGGCGCGCGCACCCAACGACATCATCCGCCAGCAACTGCTCAAGCTGGCCGACAAAGCCAGGGGGCAGACCCAGGAAAAACTGCTGCCGAAAATGACGGTGCTGGAAAACGGCAACCTGCGCCTGCGTGATGATCCGCCGGTGATCTTTCACATGCAGCAGCAAGATCAGGTATGGGGCAATGACGAACACTGGCTGGGTGACGAACAGTACCAGGAACTGCTGCAGCCCATGCTATCCCGGTACAGCAATACGCTGAAGGAAGACCGCCGCGCCTTGCTGGACAGGTTCCGCCTGGTCGATGCAGCCTTCAAGGTCGTTGGTGTGGGCAGCGTCGGTACCCGCTGCCTGGTGATGCTGCTACAAGACAGCTACGACCAGCCCTTGTTCCTGCAACTGAAGGAAGCACGCAATTCGGTGCTGGAACCCTATACCCAGCAGTGCGTCCATGGCCATCAGGGCAAGCGGGTGGTGTTTGGCCAGCGGCTGATGCAGGCAGCCAGCGACCTGTTTCTGGGCTGGACCACCGGCCCTGGCGACCGGCACTTCTACGTGCGCCAACTGCGCGATATGAAGGCAGCACCAACCCTGGAGTCGTTTGCCAGCAACGAAAGCCTGAGCACCTTTGGCCAAGCCTGCGCCTGGGCGCTCGCACGCGCGCACGCCAAGTCCGGCGGGCAAGCTGCCGAACTGGCAGGCTATATCGGGCAATCTGATAAATTCGACCTAGCCATTGCCAGCTATGCACTGGCCTATGCGGATCAGGTTAAACGTGATTTTGCTGTTTTTACTGCCGCCTTGGCCCAACAGGAGCTATAAGTAGATAAATTGCCACAAGCATGTGGGAGTGTTGGGGTTTTCAGCAGTATTTTCTCCGGCACGACTACATTTAGTATTAATAATGCTTCGGTATATTTACCTATGCCACTTAATAAAAACATCTCCAGCTAACGGGAACCCTACTGTGCGAGTCAATACCCGCCTCATCATCATCATTGCCGCCAGCCTGATTGCCCTGATCGCGCTGGCCGCCACGTCGCTGTATATCACCCGCAGCACGCTGCAAAGTGAAAAGCGCGAGCAGATCACGCTGCTGCTACGCATGGCGGAAAACACCCTTGATTACTATGCCAAGCAAGAGGCCAGCGGCAAGCTGACCCGCCCGCAGGCACAGGACATGGCGCGCAAATCGCTCAAGGCACTGAAGGTAAACGATATTTACTTCTTTGCCCGCGACAAGGACAACCGCCTGGTGCTGCACCCTAAAACCGAGCGCGAAGGCAAGGTGGATATGGGCAGTACAGTGCCGGATGGCCGCACCACCGTCGCGGTATATGACGAGGCGCTGCAAAAAGACCACTACGGCATCGTCACCATCCTGACCTCGCGTGGTGACAGCAAGGAGCAGTTGCCCAAGCTCAACGGCGTGGTGCGCTTCGACCCCTGGGGCTGGACTATCGGCACAGGCTTTTTCATTGACGACATCGATGCGCTGTTCTGGAAACAAGGCACGGTATTGCTGATTCTCAGCGCAGTGGCCGTTGTGGCACTGGTCCTGCTGGGTGCCGCCATGTCGCGCAGCATCATCCGCTCGCTAGGAGGCGAGCCGGTCTATGCCGCCCAGGTGGTGCGCCAGATTGCCCAGGGCAACCTCACTGAAAACATCGAAGTCAATGGCCCGCCGCAAAGCCTGCTGGCAGCCATGCAGGAGATGCAGCAAAAGCTGCGCGAGATGATCAGCCAGATTCGCGAGTCCACCGACGACATCGGCCATGCGGGTCAGCAGTTGTCCGAACAGATGCAAAAAGTGGACGAGGTATCCGGCATTGCCAGCAACTCCACCGCATCGGCAGCCGCGTCCATCGAACAGCTGTCGGTCAGCATTGACCACGTCAAGGACAATGCCAGTGGGTCGGAAGACGGTGCGCGCCGCTCCAGCCAACTGGCCCGCGAAGGCGAAGAAGTCGCCAAGGAAGCTGCCAGCGGTATCGAATCCATTGCCTCTCAGGTGGGTGATGTCAGCGACATGGTAGGCAGCCTGGCCGAGCGGACCCGCAATATCAGTGGCATTGCCGAAACCATTCGCGACATTGCCAACCAGACCAATCTGCTGGCGCTCAATGCCGCCATCGAAGCCGCCCGCGCTGGCGAAATGGGCCGTGGCTTTGCCGTCGTGGCCGATGAGGTACGCAAGCTGGCCGAGCGTACCGCCAGTGCCACCGACGAAATCACCCATATTGTGCAGGCTGTGGTTACGGAAACCGGCACCGTCGCCGGACGGATGGAAGAAATCCGCCCCGCCGTGCAACTGGGCGTGGGCAAGGCCAACCAGGCAGCGCAAACGCTGGATACCATCAGCCGTCAAACCCAGTCTGCATTGGAAAGCCTGCATGCCGTCGTCAGCGCCATGACCGAGCAAAGCCAGGCCGGGGCCAATATCGCCGTCAGCGTGGAACAGGTTGCCGGGGTGGTGGAAGAAACCCAGTCCTCCGTACAACTGGCAGTAGCGGCCATGCGCAATATCGACAACCACGCCCGCCAGCTGCACGAATCCGTCTCACGCTTCCGCCTCTGACACCGTCAGCAAGGCAGCACACACCCGGCCCCGCCAGTGCGCGGGGCCGCTGCATTTGAGCCATTCACGGCCAGCAAGGCGACACCAGGCTTGCCCTTCGGACTGCCAGTGGCATAATGCCCACAGGGCTCAGCCCGCAAAACCAAAAAAAATGATTCACCGACAGACAGGCAAATAGATGAAACAATCGAGAACGCTCCAGGGGAGACCTGCATGTCCCAGCATTCCATCACGGCTGCACAAGCCGAATGGCTGACCAAACATAACGTCCGTGACGTTGAACTTGCCTTTGCCGATGTCAGCGGATTTCCGCGCGGCAAGACCCTGCCCGCACAGGCCCTGATCAAGGGCCAGGAATTGCGCATTGCCCGCGCCGTAGCCATTCAGACCTGCGTGGGCGAATTTCCCGATTACCGTTTCTACGGCGAAAACGACCCGGACGTGGTGCTACGTCCCGACTTTGCCACCCTCTACCCGGTGCCATGGGCCAAGACCCCGCGCGCCATGGTGGTGTGCGACAACATCGACCACGATGGCAGCCTGTCGCCGCTAGCCCCGCGCTCTGCACTGCAAAACATTCTGGCGCGTTATCAAGCCCGAGGCTGGACCCCGGTAGTGGCTCCGGAACTGGAGTTCTACATTTTTGCCGCCCATGCCGATGCCGATCAGCCCTACCAGGCCCCGGCGCTGCGTACCGGCCGTCGTGAAAGTGGCTTTGATGCCTTCAGCTTCTCCACGCTCAACGACCTGGAACCCTTCTTCGACGATCTTTACCGCGCCTGCGAACAACTGGGCATCGACACCGATACTTATGTCCACGAAATGGGCCCCAGCCAGTTCGAGATCAACCTCAAGCACGGTAATGCGCTGGCGCTGGCCGACCAGACCTTCCTGTTCAAGTACGCGCTGAAGGAAATCGGCTACCAGCACGGCCTGAACGTGGTGTGCATGGCCAAACCGCTATCCGGTCAGCCCGGCAGCTCCATGCACCTGCACCAGAGCGTGGTGGATGGCCGGGGTAACAATGTGTTCAGCCTGGCCGATGGCGAGGCCAGCCCGGATTTCTTCCACTATATCGGCGGCCTGCAGCAATACCTGCCGCACCTGATGCCGCTGTTCTGTCCCAGCCCCAACTCCTTCCGCCGCTTCGTCAAGGGATTGGCCGCGCCGGTCAATGTCAGCTGGGGAGTAGACAACCGCTCGGTCGGCATCCGCGTACCGGTATCCGGCCCGGCCGCGCGCCGCGTGGAAAACCGCCTGCCCGGCTGCGATGCCAACCCCTACCTGTCACTGGCCGCCAGCTTGGGTGCGGGCCTGTTGGGCGTGGAAGAAAAACGCAGTCCGAGTGAAGCCGCTGTCGGCAATGTCTTCAACAATGACGACGCCGCCACCCTGCCCAACACGCTGGATGCTGCCTGCGCTCTGATGGCCGCACACGACACGGCAGAACGCCTGTTCGGCCATGAATTCACTGCCGCCTATCTGGCGGTGAAGGATATCGAGCTAAGCCACTTCCACAACCAGATCACCGCCTGGGAACGCCAGTACCTGACCACGCTGGCCTGACCTTCACCCTGCGTATCAAGCTGTCAGCCGCCCCGTTGCGACTGGCAGCTTTTTTCATGCCAACCACGCTGGATTGACCCTGCCACGCGCCTGAGCCACCATGCTGTTGTCCTGTCAGGACCAGACTGCCAACCCTGTCCCCGAGGAATGACATGCGTTTTACTGCCCTGCTCTTGTTGCTGGTGCCGTTGTGCGCGCTGGCCGATACCGCAGCGCCGGAAGCGGCCAGCGGCTTTCACACCCGTCCCGCCGTTTACAGCCGCCACAGCATGGTTAGTACGGCCAATCCCTACGCCAGCCAGGCCGCACGCGATATCTTGCGTCGTGGCGGCAGTGCCATTGACGCAGCCATTGCCGCGCAACTGGTGCTGGGGCTAACCGAGCCACAATCTTCCGGCATCGGCGGTGGTGCTTTCATGTTGTATTTTGATGGCCGCAAGCTCACCAGCTTTGACGGCAGGGAAACCGCGCCTGCCACTGCTGACGCCAAGCTGTTTCTGCAGAACAATGGCCAGCCGATGGATTTTTACCGCGCCGTGGTGGGTGGCCGTTCGGTTGGCGTACCCGGCGTGGTTGCCATGCTGAAACTGGCGCATCAGCGCGGTGGCAAGCTCTCCTGGGCCAGCCTGTTCCAGCCAGCCATTGCGCTGGCACGCAATGGCTTTGCCGTGTCACCACGCCTGCACGCCTTGCTGGGGACGGAACGCTTCTTGCAACAGGACCCACAGGCGCGGGCATATTTTTATCAGGCGGATGGCAGCCCACTGCCGGTTGGCCACCTGCTGAAAAACCCGGCCTACGCCACCACGCTGGAACTGCTGGCCAAACAAGGCCCGGCAGCGTTCTATCAGGGAGAAATCGGCCGGGCGATAGTGGAAGCCGTCAACCATCACCCGGTTAACCCCGGCCGCATGCTGGCGGCAGACATGGCGGCCTACCAGGCCATCGAGCGCAAACCCTTGTGCGGCCCCTATCGCAGCTGGCAAGTGTGTGGCATGGCGGCACCCAGCTCTGGCGGCGTGGCCGTATTGCAGATGCTGGGCATATTGCAGCGCTTCCCGCTGACGCAGATGTCGCCCACCGGCAGCAGCACCATCCATCTGTTTGCCGAGGCAAACAAACTGGCCTTTGCCGACCGCAACCGCTACCTGGCTGACCCGGACTTTGTCACCGTACCCAGTGCAGCACTGATCAGCCGCGACTACCTGCAGCAGCGCAGTCGGCTGATCGACCCGACCCACAGCATGGGACGCGCCACGGCGGGTGAGCCGGCCGGTTTCAAGCGATCGGACTACGGCAGGGATAACGCCCCGGAGTGGCCATCAACCTCGCACCTCAATATTGTGGATCGCGCCGGGCGGGTGGTCAGCATGACCAGCTCCATCGAAGACCAGTTTGGCAGCCGGCTGCTGGTAAAAGGCTTCCTGCTCAACAATCAGCTGACCGACTTCTCGTTCCGGCCCGATGAGGATGGCACGCCGGTTGCCAACCGGGTGGAAGCACGCAAGCGCCCGCGCAGCAGCATGTCACCCACCTTGGTATTCAATGACCGTGGTCAGTTTGTGCTGGCCACCGGCTCGCCAGGCGGCAGCCAGATCATCGGCTATGTCAGCCAGGCTCTGCTGGCCATGCTGGACTGGCAGCAGGACCCACAGCAAGCGGTCAGCCTGCCGCATTATGGCAATCGCAACGGCGTAACCGAACTGGAAATAAATCGTGGGCTGGCATCGTCAATGGCGGCATTACGCGCACTGGGCCATACGGTACAGGAAGTGGAGATGACCAGCGGTCTGTCTGCCATTGTCCGGACTACACATGGCTATGCTGGCGGGGCTGACCCCCGCCGCGAGGGAGTAGTACTGGGAGACTAAGCCGTCTTAACGGCGCGAAGCCTGCAGGCGACGGGCCAGTTGCTCGATGGCACCTTCACGGCTAAGCGGTTGGCCATACTGGTGCTGCTCGCTGGTAATCCATTTTTCCACCACCGAGCGATCACCCCGCGCGGCTTTCAACAGCAGCCCAAAGGCGCGGCCAGTGCTATGTTCCAGCGGCTCCAGCGGGCGCGACTGGGTATGTGCCGCATAGATACGACTATCTGCCATTTGCTGGGTTTTTTTTTGCCTCCTGGACTGTATGCTCCAGGCCAGAACAAGCACAATAGCCAGCAAACACAGTAAAGCAAAAATCATCATGATGTAAAACCAGTCTCCCTAGGTGGCTTGGTATAAGACAAAAGCATACTACAATTTGCCATAATGGCATTAAATGGCGTCGCTGTTTAGTTGAATTTGTTATAGATCAAGCAGTCCACAAATAGTTCGGGAAGCCAGCCTCGCCTGGCTAGTATGCTAAAAACTAAAGATAACATTCTGTCGCGCCCCTTCTGACGGCAATCATGCCAGGCGCCAGACAGCGCTGGCCTGTATCTGGCTGGCAGACATGATGGTTTTACGAGGAGTGTGCCATGTATCAACATATCGTGATTGCTGTTGATGGTAGCAAGACCGCAGAAAAAGCACTAGATGAGGCGATTAGGATCGCAAAAATTGCGGATTCAGGAATTTCCCTGGTACATGTCGCCAGCTTGCGTGATATGGCCATTGAAGGCGTGGGTGCGCTGGATACCCACCAGTTGCATGACCTAGCCTTTCGCCAGGCGCGCGACTTGCTGGACAAGGCGGAAAAGCGGGCCATCAATGAAGGTATCAGCCGGGTAGACTGTCATATTGCGGAAAGCTGGGAAGGTGGCAAGGACATGGCGGAAGCGCTGATCCGCTTTGCTGACAGCCGCCATGCCGAACTCATCGTCATTGGCACCCATGGCCGTAGCGGCTTGGCGCACCTGCTGCTGGGCAGCTTTGCCGAAAATGTCATGCGCAAGACACATTGCCCGCTGCTGGTGGTGCGAGGCAGCGAGGACTAAGCGCCCCCCCTGTCATCCCAACGCACCGCAACACCGCAGGCTAGGTGGCGGGCACCATCCGCAGAGTGCGATGCCTCTGCGGATTTTCTTTATCCGCTCAGAACAGCGGGCGTGCCAGCACAAAAAATTCCCGGTTGCCATCGGCCCCGGTGATCGGGCTTTCAATCCAGCGCTCTACCCGCCAGTCCAGATCGTCCAGACAATCGGCAATCTTGTCCTTTACCCCGTCAAACAGACTCTCGTCCCGCACGATGCCACCATGGCCCAGAGCACCGCGCCCGACTTCAAACTGCGGTTTGACCAGGCCAAGCAGGCAGCCGTTGTCACCGAGTAAAGGCAGGGCCGCTGGCAGGATCAGGGTGAGCGAAATAAAGGACACGTCGCACACCATCAGGTCAAATGGCAAACCATCATTGGCCTGCAACAGGCGCTGCCTATCCAGTTCACGCGCATTCACACCTTCAAGACAGCGTATGCGCGGATCATCCCACAGCCGTGGATGCAGCTGGTCATGCCCCACATCCACGCCGACCACATGCGCGGCTCCGGCCTGCAGCACGCAATCGGTGAAACCGCCGGTGGACTGGCCCACATCCAGCACCCGCCATCCCTGGATATCCAGCCCGGCTTCCTGCAAGGCGGCATCCAGCTTCTGGCCGCCGCGCGAGACAAAGCGGTCGGATGGGTCAGGCCGGACTTCCAGCGGCGTACCGGCAGGAAACTTGCTGCTGGCCTTGCTGATAACCTGGCCGTTGAGGCTGACCCGCCCGGATTCGAGCAGAAATTGGGCAGCCGTGCGCGAAGTGGCAAGTCCTTGTTCCACCAACAGAAGATCCACCCGCTTCATCGCCATTTCCTTGCTTGCATTTCAAAAGGCGACAGGGTGGCCAGTCCGTTGCTGCCTGTCAAGCGCCATGCCATGCAGCCATCCCTGACTACCTGCCGCCACTACCCTGATGACAAGGCTTGGTAGCCTGCCCCGCTTGGTGCGATGATGTGGGCATTGCAACAAGGAGCCAACGATGGACACACACCAACTGGACGCAGCAGAAGTCCGTGTGCTGGGCGCACTGATCGAGAAACAGGCGCTCATGCCGGACGCCTATCCGCTGACGCTCAACAGCCTGTCCTCCGCCTGCAATCAGTTGACCAGCCGTGAGCCGGTCATGCAGCTATCCGATGCCGACCTGAGCGCGGCCCTGGACAGCCTGCTGAGCAGAAAACTGATTGCCGAGCGCCTGCCTGCCGGTAGCCGGGTGGCCAAGTACGAACACCGGCTGAACTATGAATGGAATATCGACGGCGCTCGTCTGGCCGCTCTGGCTCTGCTGATGTTGCGCGGGCCGCAAACCAGTGCCGAAATCCGCACCCGCGCGGGCCGCATCTACAGCTTTGCCAGCGTAGAGGAAGTGGAAACCGCACTGGAGGCACTGGCAGACAAATATCCGCCACTGGTACTGAAGCTGCCGCGCCAACCCGGCGAGCGCGAGGCCCGCTGGTGCCATCTGCTCAGTGGCGAACCGGTTCTGAGCGAAACCACGGCGGCGGCAGTGATTGATGTCGGCCTGACCGGGCGCGTAGCCGCACTGGAAGCCGAGGTAGCCGCGCTCAAAACCCGCTTGCAACAACTGGAACACAGCCTGGGCGAATAAGCCCTCCTGTTGGTCCGTCATAAGCAAGCCCCGCCAATGCGGGGCTTGCTTATGTGCTGCAAGGCAAAACTACTTGGCCTCGAAGATGGCGTAAGTCTTGCGGGCGGGCTCCAGCACTTCCCATACGCCCTCGAATCCGGCGGGAATGACAAAATGGTCGCCGGCATACAGCTCTACACTGTCGCCCTGCCTATCGGTCAGGCGCACATAGCCTTCCAGCAGGGTGCAGAACTCGTGCTCATGGTATTTCACGCGCCAGCTGCCGCAGCGGCCGCTCCAGATACCGGCATGAAACTGGCCGCTGGGATCGGAATAGTGGTTCTCCACCGTCTGGGCGCATTCCCCTTCGATGCGGCGCTCGTCCGGTGCGGTAAATTGCTCCAGCCGCACCGGGTTGCGTTGAAAGACAATGATGTCGCTAGCCTGGGTCATATCGATTCCTCCGGTTTTATTTGATCAAATTTCGCACAAAACAGGGGAAGCCGGCAAATCTTGCATGCACCAGACTGGTGAATGCCTGATCTGGCCGGGGCAGGCCTCATGCATTTTCCTCGGCAGCAGGCACACCCTCGTTCAGCCGCAACTCCCAATAGCCGACATCTAGCCAACGTCCTGCCTTCCAGCCGACTTCGTGAAAAGTGGCCACCTGCTGGAATCCCAGGCCTTCATGCAGGGCAATGCTGGGCGGATTGGGCAGGGCAATACCGGCAATGGCCAGGTGCACGCCCAGATCACGCAATTGCTGCAATAGTTTGCGATACAAGCGACTGCCCAGTCCTTGCCCTCGCGCCGCCGCCGCAAAGTAGATCGAGGTTTCCACCGAATAACGATAGGCATGGCGCACACGCCAGCGCGTGGCATAGGCATAGCCTAGCAACTCGCCATGCAGCTCCACCACCAGCCAGGGCAAACCTTGCTGCTGCACCTTGGCCACACGCTCAGCCATTTCTTCCGCACTGACTTCCTGCTCTTCAAAGCTGATGGTGCTGTCCAGCACATAGGGCCGGTAGATGGCGGCCATGGCGGCGGCATCTTGCGCGGTGGCGGGGCGGATCTGGATGTCTTGGCTCATGGCAATGCCTTCTGGCAGGGGCAAAGCGCTGATGCTTGCAAGAAGTGCGCCAGTCATGCACGAAGCACCCAGTCGGGGAAAAACTGTTGCCGCAGTCTGTCGACGTAGGCCTGCAGATTGGGATGCTGGCTGGCCAGCTGTCGGCTGGGGGTATCGCCCATATTGGCCAGCAGGGCCGAGGCAAGGAAGGCAAACACGGTGGCGTCCAGCCAGCTGGGGGCCCTGCCCAATATGTACGGTTTGTCCGCCAGCAGGGTGGACAGGCTGGCGATATCCAGTTGCAGCAGGCGCTGGCGTTCCGCCGAGCTGAAGCGGCCCAGACCCTGGCTGTGCAGACTGCCGCGTACCTTGCGCCGGATCATGCGCGTGGCAATGCCGCGCAGCAAGAAGGGCAGCCGCCGGAAAAACACGCCCGGCCCGCGCGCAAAAATCGCATCGTCCATCCAGCGTTCATGGACGATGCACCAGTACAGATGGTCGCTGCACAGGCACTCCACACTCCAGGCCAGCGCCTGGTCGGCAGCGGACAGCCCCTCATCCAGCGTGATGCCATGCCGCTCGGCCAAATGCAGGCGGATCAGCGTGGAGTCCGGCACCAGGGTGCCGTCGTCATCGATATAGGGCAACTTGCCCCTGGGCGCGGTACGCATGCTGCCACGCTGCTTGCGGTAGGGCAGGCCGGACAGCTTGAGCAGCATCTCGGCCTTGAGCACAAAGGGGCTGGGGTCGGGTAGGCCAAAGGCTGGCCCGAAGGCATATAGGGTAATCAAGGGCATCTCCCTGGCAGGAAACGCCCAGACTAGCATTGCCCATGCCGGATGACGATGGTTTCAGTCCATCAGTTGCTGGTACAAGTAGACCAGCACCCGTGCCAGTTCGGCTGCAGTTTGCTCCTGACCGGCATTGCCGGTATGGCCGCCAGCATCGGTTTCCAGCAGCAGTGCGGCATGGCCCAGCTGCTGCATGCGTGCCACCATCTTGCGCGCATGACCGGGGTGGACGCGGTCATCGCGTGTGCTGGTGGTAAACAGTGGCAAGGGGTAGCGCACATCAGCCCGCAGCTGGTGGTAAGGCGAATAGGCCAGCAAGGCCGCCGCCTCGTCCGGATTGGCCGGATCGCCGTATTCGTCTATCCAGCTGGCGCCGGCCAACAGCTCGGCATAGCGCAGCATATCCAGCAATGGCACTTCGCACACCACGGCCTTGAACAACTCGGGCCGACGCACCATGCAGGCGGCCACCAGCAGGCCGCCATTGCTGCCGCCTTCGATGCCCAGTTTGTCCGGCGCGGTCAGCCCGCTGGCGATCAGCGCTTCGGCCACGCTGCAGAAATCATCAAAGGAGACCGGACGCTTGACGCCCTGCGCGGCCTGATGCCAGCCGGGGCCGAATTCACCCCCGCCACGAATGCAGGCCAGCACAAAGGCCCCGCCCTGCTCCAGCCAATGGGCGCCAAAGTTTTCCACGTAGTACGGCATCATCGGCACTTCAAAACCGCCATAGCCGTACAGCAGGGTGGGAGTACGGCCATCCTGCACCACATCGCGGGCACGCACCACGAAATAGGGAATCGCCACCCCATCCGGTGCCGTCGCCCAGCACTGCTCGGCCACAAAACGGCTGGCATCAAAGGCGGCAGGCTGCTGACGCAGGCAGTGTTGCTCGCCGCTAGCCACGTCCAGACGATAAAGTCCGGTAGGGGTCAGAAAGTCACTGAAGCTGTAGCACAGTACATTGCTGTTCCACGGCTGGTCGGCAAATTCGATGACGCCGGAATCCGGCACCGGCAGGCTGCGCGGCTGCCAATTGCCATCCACCCAGTCAAAGGCCAGCAGACGGCTTCTGACATTGTCGATCAGGTTAACCACCACGCTGCTGCGTGTGGTTTCCACCGACTCCACCGCCAGCCGGTCTGCCGGGGCCACCAACTGCTGCACCTGGCCGGCCCCGCCCAGTAGCTGTGTCAGCGGGACGGCCAGCAGGCTGCCGGCAGCATGGTGTTCGCCCTGCCAGTCCCAGTCTTCCGCCAGCTTGACGATGAACTGACCGTGCAGATAAGCCTCGATATCCGCCCTGGGCGGCAAGGGCAAGGGATGGGTCTGCAAGCTGGCGTCGATCAGGTGATAGGTTTTACTGTAGAAACCATCGGCCGCCTCTATCAGATCCAGAACACCATCCGGCCCATCCAGATAGCGCCAGGCGGCCACCATCATGGCATCCTGCGGTGCCACAAACAGCTGCTGCCACTGGTGCTGGCCATCTGCACCGCGTTCTACCAACCATACCTCACTGGGATAGCCGGAGCGGGTTAGCGGCGCACCTTTCCAGCCGGGGCACACCAGCACACTGTCCGGGTCGCGCCAGGCGATATGGTTTTTACCATGCGGAAAGCGGAAACCCTGCTCCAGCCAGCTGGCCGATTCCAGATCGTACTCCCAGGCCAGGCTGGCATCGCCACCGCCCTCGCTCAGGTGCACCAGCACCCGCGTCGGCTGCACCGTGCAGTGCGCCACCCCATCCAGATACCAATCCTTGCCAGCGTCGGCGGCGATGGCGTCCACATCCAGCACGGTTTGCCACTGTTGGGTTGCCGCCTGATAGTCCGCCAGCGTGGTGCGCCGATAGATGCCACGCGGGTGGTGTTCATCCTGATGAAAGTTGTACAGCCAACCGGCGTGTTCGGAAAAGAAGGGAATCTGCCGGGTATCGCGCAGGTGCGCCAGGATATCCTGCTGCAGCGGCGCATAGCGCGCATCGCTATCCAGCACGTTACGGGTATGGCTGTTTTGCGCAGCCACCCAGCCATCGACGGCAGGGTCATCCAGGCTTTCCAGCCACAGGTGGGAATCGGGAAGATGAGACATGACAGCACCAGGAATGCAAATAGGCGCACAGCTTAGCATCGCCAGCCCGGTCTTCATCAGCACCGCGCAGGATGACAGCAAGAGGCTATCTATCTTTTGGACGGTAGCGATCAATCAAATAATGGCTATATGCAATGGCGCGTGCGCTTTATTACACAGTAATCAGTTTAAAATTAACGATTTATCTAACTTGAAATAGCACAAATATTATCAATAAATTAAAAATTAGCATTTTAATTAAAAATAATTTCTTTTTTTTACGTATTTTGTTTAAAACCTATTTTTGCGTTACCTCCTGGATTGGTCTTATAAATTAGATAGAAATTTCTGAATTGATCAGGAAAACATCTTAGCCAGGAGCTCATCATGAAAAAAATCATCGCTGCCAACGCCTTGGCCACCCTGCTGCTTGTGCAAGCTGCATTCGCCAGCTCCGGCACCATCAACTTCCGGGGTGCCATTGTCAAAGCCCCCTGCCCAATCCCGGCTGCAACCTGGGTTAGCTATGCGCAAACGCCTGCCAGCTACCGGATGGCACGTCAGGCATCCCCCACCCCCTATTGCGCGGATGCGACGGCAACCCAATCGGTACAGATCAGCCGGATTGTCACCACCGAAGATCACAGTGCGGATATCCGCAACGAGCCGATCAGACGCATGGTGACTGTTGTGTATTACTGAGCGCACCCCATGAAACATGCTGATCAGACCAGCCTGCCCTCCCGCTTGGTGCAGGCTCTGTTTGCCAGTCAGTGCTGCCGGATCCAGTGCGAAACCTTTTGCACTACGTCTGCCTCGATACCGTTATACCCATGCGCCGCCCACGGCTGGCACGGGTCGCCCTTGTCCAGCCCGCCGTCCACCAGCAGCAACTCCTTGCTGCGCGCAGACTGCAAACCTTCCATCACCGGCTGAACATTCTGGTAAAGCGTCACCTTGCACTGGTCATGCTGGTGCTGCACCACCAGTACCGGCTGAGTCAGCTGTGGCAAAGCCAGGTCCACCACGCTGCCACGCTCGCGGTTGATGGTTGAGGTGAGTACCACGCCGTCCACTTTGCCCTGCAAGCGAATGGCCACGGATGCGGCCGAGGTGGTGCCACGGCTGGTACCCACCAGCCATACCGGCACCGCGGCTCGCTGGCGCAAGCTGTCGATGACCTGCGCAATGTCCTGTGCGTGTTCGGCGCTGCTGCGGAAATCTGCACGGTTGAGATTGTCCGGGTGGCCGGATGGCGCATCCACCACGGCAACCTGAAAACCTTGCTCAGCCCAGCGCTGGCGGGTACGCACCAGAAAATTACCGGCCCCGGCATGCAGCTGGCCGTCATCACCCAGCTTGAGCACGCCGTCACCACCGGTAAACAGAATCAGACTGGCCACCGGTTTGCCGGCCGGCTCCAGCAACAACAAGCGCTGCGTCACTCCGGGACGGGTGGTGAGCGTGAGTACCTGCTCATCGGCCAGCGCCCTGCCGCAGCACAATGCCAACAACAAGCTCAATACCGTTTTCATGTTGTCTTCCCTGTTTTGCCAGCAGCACCCGTCGCGGTCTGTCAGTCGCTCAATACCCGCTGGAACACCTCCAGCACGCGGTCAATGTCGCTACGACTGATCTGCCAGTGCGTCACCAGCCGCATGCGGCCACCCTCAGGCGGGTTGACCTTGATGCCAGCGGCAGTGAGCGCGGCCATCAACTCGCTGACATCAATATCAGCCAGAAAACGGAACCACACCATATTGATGTGAACATCATCCAGCTCAACTTCAACACACGGCATACCGTGCAGACGCTCGGCCAGATAGCGGGCATTGGCATGGTCCTCGCCCAGCCGCTGTGTCATCTCGGTGAGTGCCAGAATGCCCGGTGCCGCCAGCACGCCAGCCTGACGCCAGCCGCCACCCAGCAGCTTGCGCTTGTAACGGGCGCGGGCGATGAAATCGGCCGAACCGGCCAGGATAGACCCCACCGGCGCGGCCAGGCCCTTGGACAGGCAGCACATCACCGTATCGGCATGACGGGTGATGTCTTGTACGTCACAGCCCAGATGTGTTGCCGCATTGAATATCCGTGCGCCATCCAGATGCACCGGCACGCCATGGCGGCGGGCGATGTCCGCAGTACGCTGCATGATGTCCAGCGGAATCACCCGGCCATTGCTGTGCGCGTTTTCCAGGCAAATCAGCCCGGTTTGCGGCCAGTGGACATCCTGGCCCACCCGGATGCGCGCTTCAATTTCATCCGGATCCATCACGCCCTTGTTGCCCACAATGGTGCGCAACTGCACCCCGGCAATCACTGCTGCACCGCCGGTTTCGTGCCAGACGATATGGCAGTCATCGCCCAGAATCACCTCGTTGCCGCGCTGGCAGTGGGTGAAGATGGCCAGCTGGTTGCCAAAGTTGCCGGTGGGCACAAACAAGGCGGCCTCCTTGCCCAGCAGGCGGGCGGCCAGGGTTTCCAGTTCGGTGACCGTCGGGTCGTCGCCGTAAACATCGTCTCCCACCACGGCATCCGCCATGGCCTGGCGCATGGCCGGGGTGGGTTGGGTAACGGTATCGCTGCGCATATCAATCCACTGCATGCTGTGCTCCTGCAAATGAAACCGGCGGCCACATGGGCCGCCGTGTAGGGAAATGCCAGATCAGGCCTTGCCTGATTGTGCCAGCAAACTGCTTGCCAGGGGTGATACGCAGATTGTCGGAGTCACACCATCAACTTATTCGATAAGCCTGCTTCAATGCGCTGACACGTCGCTGGGCTGCCTGCATCGCGGTATGCGTCATTGAAATATCGCTGCCGCACTGGCAGCGCAGGCTGTGGTCGGGGGAAAGGGATTTCAGATGATGGCGGTTTTCATGGCCGCATTCCACGCAGGCAATCACCACGGTGGCGTTGTAATGCTTGTCCAGATCGATATCAAAACTCGGGTGCTTCATGGGGAACTCCCTTGAGATCACTCAGGCCGGCCCGGATCAGAGGAATGCCGACATGCATTCGTGACGGACCTATGCAGAAGAATAGGAAAGCATGCGGAAAGTTCCAGTAAATCAGCTGCTTGCTTTTTTCCGGGCAAACACTGGTCAGCCCCGGCGCTCTTGGTTATGCTTGGCCGTTTTTTGGTTCCGGATATACAGCAGATGTCGCACGATGCAGATCTTGACCGCCGCTTTGGCGGTATTGGCCGCCTGTATGGCCCCGATGCACTCAGCCGCTTTCAGGCAGCGCATGTCTGCGTGGTGGGCGTGGGCGGGGTGGGCTCCTGGGCGGTGGAGGCGCTGGCGCGCAGCGCCATTGGCCGCCTGACGCTGATTGATCTGGACAATATTGCCGAATCCAACACCAACCGCCAATTACCGGCGCTGGACCCGCATTACGGCATGGCCAAGGTGACCGCACTGGCCGAGCGCGTACGTGCCATCAACCCGGCCTGCGTGGTGCAGGAAATCGAGGATTTCGTCACCGAAGACAATCTGGATGCCATGCTGGGCCAGGATTTTGATTTCATTATCGACTGCATCGACAATCTGCGCGTCAAAACCGCCATGGCCGCCTGGTGCGTGCGTCGTCGTCAGCCGTTTATCGTGTCCGGCGGGGCCGGTGGCCAGATGGACCCCACCAAGATCAAGCTGGCCGATCTGGGTGAAGTAACTTACGACCCGCTCTTGTCCAAGCTGCGTTATAACCTGCGCCGTTATCACGGTTTCCCGCGCGATGCCGGCAAGAAGCTGCAGGTTCCCTGCGTGTTCTCCACCGAACAGCTGGTTTATCCCGACACGCAAAGCTGCGATGCCGACAGCGCACGTGGCCCGCAAGGCCTGTCTTGTGCCGGCTTTGGCGCAGGCATGGTGGTGACAGCCAGCTTCGGGCTGGTGGCGGTTTCCCATGCGCTGAAGCAGCTGGCCAAGCCCGCCAAAAAACGCTGAGTCTGCTACCAACGCAAAAAAGGCCTCACAAGAGGCCTTTTCTATTTACAACGCTAATCAGTTGGCGATCAGCTTTTCCACCTTGGCAGCGCGTTCGCCCGGTGCCGGGTGGCTGGCCAGCATGCTGCTGTCGTTGCCGTACAGCTCGGCCAGCTTGCGCAGGGCCGACGGTGCGCCTTGCACATTGTAGTTGTGGCGCTTGAGGAAGCCTACGCCGTAAGCATCGGCATCGCTTTCCTGCGACTGCGAG
This sequence comes from Aquitalea sp. FG25, assembly GCF_057809375.1. NCBI lineage: Bacteria > Pseudomonadati > Pseudomonadota > Betaproteobacteria > Neisseriales > Chromobacteriaceae > Aquitalea > Aquitalea sp. FG25. The sequence goes on along the minus strand of NZ_JBMDJV010000004.1, from coordinate 137,060 downwards.
AACTGGGCGTTGACAATAGCTTCGGCAAAGTTGCCCAGATCGGATTCGCTCAGCGCTGCAGCCGTGCTGTTACCACTGCTGCCAGCAGCCTTGCGCGCACCGGAGGCAGCGTAAGCCAGTTGCATGGCCTTCTTGCTGTGACCCAGCTTGACGTGGCCGATTTCATGGCCGATGACGAAGCGCACTTGGTCGTCATCCATCTTGTCCAGCAGGCCGCTGTACACACGCACGGTGCCATCAGCCATGGCGAAGGCGTTGACTTCCTTGGTCTGGTAAACCTTGAAGTTCAGCTTGGTGCCGTCTTCGCTGTCCAGACCCTTGACGATCTTGGCCAGACGCTTGCCATAAGCGCTGGAAGGTGCGGCAACCTTGTTTTTCTTATCCATGGCAGCGCTGGATTCAGCGGCCAGGCTCTTTACATCGGCATCACTCAGGGTGGCGGCCTTGAGCAGGTCGCTACCGGAGCTAAGCATGCCATTGAGATCAAAAGCTTGGGCGGAACCCGCCAGGGAGAATGCCAAAACGAGAACGAGGGGCAGTTTTTTCATTTCAAAATTCCTTTTTAAAAAGCGCAATGATGCTAACGTAATTTTTCAGTATTTAACAGTCATGAGAGCACCAGCGGCCTACAGAAATGAAAAAAGCCCCACATAAACAATGTGGGGCCGGGTAGCAGACAGGGGCAGAATCAGGCCAGCAGGCAGGAACTCTGGCTCTGCGCGCTGATCTGGCGCAGCTGGATTTTCTCCGTGCTGCAACGTGCTTCGGCCTGCGGACAGCGGGTGCGGAACACGCAGCCGGACGGCGGGTTGATCGGGCTGGGCAAGTCGCCTTGCAGAATCTGGATCACCTTGCCCTTTTCCAGCTTGGGGTCAGGGATGGGGATGGCCGACAGCAAGGCGCGGGTATACGGGTGGGCAGGCGCATCGTACAAGGCATGCTTTTGCGCCAGTTCCATCTCGCGGCCCAGATACATCACCAGGATGCGGTCGGAAATATGCTTCACCACCGCCAGGTCGTGGGCGATGAAGATCAGCGCCAGACCCATCTCGCGTTGCAGCTGTTTCAGCAGGTTGATGATCTGCGCCTGAATCGATACATCCAGCGCCGACACCGGTTCGTCGCAGATGATCAGCTTGGGCTCCAGAATCAGTGCACGGGCAATGCCGATACGCTGGCACTGGCCGCCGGAGAATTCGTGCGGATAGCGGTTGATCATCTGCTCGCGCAAGCCCACCCGCGCCATCATGGCGCGTACCCGTTTCATCACTTCGGCTTCCGGCAGCTCCGGCTTGTGTACCCGCAGCGGCTCGCCAATGATGTGCGCCACCGTCATGCGCGGATTAAGCGAGGCCAGCGGATCCTGGAAGATCATCTGGATATCCTTGCGCACCGCGTGCCAGTCCTTATCGGTGCCACGGGTCAGGTCCTTGCCCATCCACACGATTTCGCCAGCGGTGGCCGGAATCAGATTGAGGATGGCGCGCGACAGGGTGGATTTGCCACAGCCGGATTCGCCCACCACGCCCAGGGTTTCACCGGCGTACAGATCGAAACTGACCCCGTCCACCGCCTTCAGCGTGCGTTTGGCGCTCCACGGCCAGCTGCCGTCGCCTTTCACCTGGAAGTGCACTTTGACATTGCGCACCGACAGAATCGGCTGCTTGGCTTGTTCAGACATGGGCCACCTCCTGTGCTGCCTGCTGCAATTCAGCTACCGGCTTGTGGCAGGCGCGCAGCACCTGCGGATTGACACTGCTGGCGGCCAGCGCCGGCAGTTCGTCGGCACAGCGGCTGCTGGCATGGGTGCAACGCTCGGAGAACGGGCAGCCCTTGGGCATGTGCGCCATATTGGGCGGATTGCCCGGAATGCTCACCAGCTCGCTGCCGTCGTGGTCCAGTCGCGGCAAGGCGCCCAGCAGACCGATGGTGTAGGGATGGCTGGGCTGATAGAAAATATTGTCAGCGGTGCCGTATTCCATGACGCGGCCGCCGTACATCACCATCACGTTTTCGCACAGGCCTGCTACTACGCCCAGGTCGTGGGTGATCATCACGATGGAGGTGCCGAAATCACGCTGCAGGTCTTTGAGCAGGGTGAGAATCTGCGCCTGCACCGTCACGTCCAGCGCGGTGGTGGGTTCGTCGGCAATCAGCACTTCCGGCTCGCACAGCAGGGCCATGGCAATCATCACCCGCTGGCGCATGCCGCCGGAGAACTCGTGCGGATACATATTGATGCGGCGGGCGGCTTCCGGAATGCGCACCGCATCCAGCAGCTCGATGGCACGTTTTCTGGCATCACGACGGCTGCAGCCCTTGTGCAGCTCCAGCACCTCGGTCATCTGGCGCTCTACTGTCAGATAGGGGTTGAGCGAGGTCATCGGGTCCTGGAAGATCATCGCCAGCCGGTCGCCGCGAATGCGGTTGAGCTCGGACGGGCTCATCGCCAGCAGGTTTTGGCCCTGATACAGCGCCTCGCCCGTGGTTTTGCCGTTACGCGCCAGCAGGCCCATCATGGCCAGCACGGTCTGGCTCTTGCCAGAGCCAGATTCGCCGACGATGCCCAGGGTCTGGCCCTTTTCCAGCGCAAAGCTGACGCCGTTGACGGCGCTGACCACACCGTCGTTGGTCTGGAACTGAACGCCCAGATTACTTACTTTCAATAGACTCATCTGTTGCTACCTCAACGATCTTTCGGATCGAGCGCATCGCGCAGGCCGTCGCCGATATAGTTGGCGCAGTACAAGGTGACCGACAGCAGGCCGGCCGGGAACAGCAGAATCCACGGGCTGGCATCCATCACCCCGGCTCCGTCCTGAATCAGCACGCCCCAGCTGGTCATCGGCTCCTGCACCCCCAGGCCGAGGAAGGACAACACCGATTCGGTGAGGATCACGCCCGGCACGGTGACGGTGGTGTAGATCACAACGATGCCCAGCAGATTGGGCACGATGTGGCGGAAGATGATCTTGGGGGTGGACACGCCGATGGCGTGGGCCGCCTCGACATATTCCTTGGACTTGATTGCCAGTGTCTGGCCACGCACCACCCGCGCCATGTCCATCCAGGAGAACACGGTAATGGTGAGCACCACCAGGTAGAAGTCGCGGCCCAGCAGCGTCACCATCAGGATGGCAATCAGCAGGTAGGGCACGGCGTACATCATGTCGACGATACGCATCATCAGCGCATCCACCTTGCCGCCCATGAAACCGGCAGTAGCGCCCCAGACAATGCCCAGTGCCACCGAGGCGATGGTGGCCAGCGCGCCCACCATCAGCGAAATGCGCCCGCCAATCAGGCAGCGCACCAGCAGGTCGCGCCCCAGCGCATCGGTGCCGAACCAGTGGGTATTCACCAGCGTCGGGGCGATGCCCATTGCATCCCAGTCAGTGTCTTCATAAGTGTGCGGCAGCAGCATCGGCCCGAACACACAGGCCAGGGTGATGAAGGCCAGCACGATCAGGCTGATGACCGCCGCCTTGTTGCGGAAGAAGCGCAAGCGCGCATCACGCCACAGGCTGCGGCCTTCTACGGCGGCATCGGTAAGGCCATTGTCCAGCGCCGCTGTCATGGCTTTTTGTTTGCTTTGCATCATGATTTTTGCTCCCGCTCAGTAGCGAATCTTCGGGTCCAGCAGCGCATAGGCCAGATCCACGAGCAGGTTGAGAACAACGGTAATCACCGTCACCAACACCACCAGCCCCAGTACCAGGGTGTAGTCGCGGTTGGCGGCACCATTGACGATGAGCTTGCCCAGGCCCGGCAGGCCAAACACGGTTTCGGTCACCACGGCAGCGGTGATGGAGGAAATGGCCAGCGGGCCGATCACCGACACCACCGGCATCAGCGCGGGCTTGAGCGCATGACGCAGCACGATGGTGCGCATCGGCAAACCCTTGGCGCGGGCGGTGCGGATGAAGTTGCTGCCCAGTATCTCGATCATGCTGCCGCGCATCACGCGGCCAATGGTGGAAATATTGATGAACACCAGCAGGGCCATCGGCAGCACCATGTAGCGCGGGGCGAAGTCATCCCAGCCGCCAGCGGGCAACCATTCCAGGCCGATGGCAAACACCATCACCAGCACCGGGCCCAGCACGAAGGACGGAAAAGCACCGCCGATATTGCCCAGCAGCATCACCAGATAATCGATGATGCTGTTCTGGCGCAGCGCGGCCACAATGCCCAGCGCCACGCCGATAAACAGCGAAATGACGATGGCACCACCACCAATGGCAGCGGATACCGGCAGCGCCTTGCCCACCAGGTCGTTTACGCTCCAGTCGGCATAACGGAAGGACGCGCCCAGATCACCCTGCAACAGGCTCTTGATGTAATACAGGTATTGCTGCCACAAGGGCAGATCGAGATGGTATTTGGCCTGCAGATTGGCCAGCACGGCCGCAGACACCTTGCGTTCCCCGTCAAACGGGCCGCCCGGCGTCAGGTGCAGCAGCAGATAGCAAACGGTAATGACGGCCAGCAGTGTGGGAATGGTCGCCAGCACGCGTCGGAAAGTATAGGACCACATGGGGATACTCCAGCCGGGGTCGTCCGCCAGCGCAGCACACGTATTGTGAACATGGCTGTACGGCAAAGCACGCCGGCATGATGCGCTACATCACAAGCCGGATGTCCGTCTGGCGGACATCCGGCCTCTGTTCAACCGGGGGCCGCAGCCCCCGCCTCTTGCATTGTTTCTTCAGGCTCAGTGCTGAATGATGTAGAGGTCCTTGCCACGGTAGCGGTCCATCGGGTTTTTGCCGTAGCCACCCACATAGGACTTCACCAGACGCGGTGCGGTGTATTGCAGCAGCGGAATCATCGGATAGTCATCCATGATCATCTTCACTGCCTGGGTGAACAGTTGCTTGCGCTTGGCCTGATCGGTGGTATCGCTACCCTGCTTGATCAGCGCTTCGGCCTTGGCATTGCAGTTCTTGTTGTCGTTCTGGTCGTTGTCACACTGCACCAGCGCCAGGAAGGTGGTGGCATCGTTGTAGTCGGCATTCCAGCCATTACGGGCGATCTGGTAATCGGCATCGTGGCGCTTCTTCAGCAGCACCTTGAATTCCAGGCTTTCCAGCTCGGTGTTCAGGCCCAGCTTGGATTTCCACTCGGAAGCGGCAAAGATGGCCATCTTCTTGTGGTAGTCACTGGTGTTGTAGGCAAACTTCAGCTTGGTGCCCGGCTTCACGCCAGCCTGAGCCAGCAGCTTCTTGGCCTCTTCCACCCGCTTGGCCATCGGCCATTTTACCCAGTCGTAGCTGGTAACATCGGCACCGGCGGTACCGGCCACGATGACGCTATACGCCGGCGACTGACCATCGGCAGTCACTTTCTTGGCCAGGATGTCACGGTCGATCACCATGGACAGTGCCTTGCGCACGCGCACGTCTTTGAGCAGCGGGTCCTTGTTGTTCAGCGAGTAGTAACGCAGACCCAGGAAAGGCGCATTGCGGATTTCCTTGGGGTACTGGGTCTTGTACTTGTCGTAGGTGCCGGACGGCAGTTCCAGCACCCAATCGTTTTCGCCCGACTCATACAGCTTCACATCGGCGTTGTGGTCTTCGATCGGCAGATAGGTAATCTTGCCCAGCTGCACGTTTTTCAGATCCCAGTACTGCGGGTTCTTTTCCACCACGATCTTGCTGTTGACCTGCCAGTCTTTCAGCGCAAACGCGCCGTTGGAGACCATCTTGCCCGGCTTGGTCCAGTCCTTGCCAAACTTGTCGATGGTGGCCTTGGGCAGCGGTGCCAGCTGGGTGTTAGCTACCAGCGACGGCATGAACGGTACCGGGTACGGGGTTTGTACTTCCAGCGTGTACTTGTCCACGGCCTTCACGCCCAGCGCAGAAGCGGGCTTCTTGCCTTCGGTGATTTCCTTGCCGTTGAGGATGAAGATGCCGTAGGTAGAGGCATAGGGAGAGGCGGTCTTGGGCTCGACAAAACGCTGCCAGCCATAGACGAAATCGCTCGCGGTCACCGCAGAACCATCCGACCACTTGGCATTCTTGCGCAGCTTGAATACCCAGGTGGTGGGGCTGGTTTGCTTCCAGGATTCGGCCACCCCCGGCACCACTTTGCCAAAGCTGTCGGTGGCGGTGAGGCCTTCAAACAGATCCATGGTAATGGTATTGGCCGGTACCGATTCAGCCAGCACCGGGTCCAGCGACTCGGGCTCGGAGCCGGTATTGCGGGTGAGGTCCTGCTTGGCAGCCAGTTTGACACCAGCCGGTACCTGGGCAGCCAGGGCAGCACTGCCTGCCAAGGCCAGGGCGACGGCTGCAGCAGCCACGCGGAGCGATTTATGGTGTTTCATTCGCCTATTCTCCTGTTCTGTAATGCCCCACTTTTTGCGGGTGCGTAAATTTTTTGGTCCGAATCTTGTCCGGCATTTTTCCGTTTAACTGTCGGAAACGGGCCGGGCCATTATGCGCTGGCGTTTTTGAAATCCTCAAGTCTGATTCAGAACAATATGACAAGCGTTTTGCAAATTCCGTGTCATTTCAACGACGATCCCTATTTTCCCGCCATTTATTCACAGAAAAATCCACAGCCCGGCAACATTTTTCCCACCAATCATGAGTATTTATATTGGCTGCCATTAATATCTTGCATGCGTTCCCTATTTAAATCGCAGGCACGACCTCATTTGTGCTGCCGACTGGCCATTTCACTCTGGCAGCATGTTTCTGGCCATGGATTTGCATTTAACCCATTTCATCCCGTCATGGCTTATTTGCAGCAGACCGGTCAATCATGGTGCGAATGCACATCAGGTATCGCCATGGGCCGGATATCGCATCGCGACCGACTACCAGACCAGCAGGCAGCCACCATAAAAAAAGCTCCCTTGCGGGAGCTTTTTCAGTACGGCCCAGGCTGGGCCGGGTTTAGTCCTGCATGCGCCAGTGGATGGCTTCGCCAGCGCGTAGCGGTACCAGCACATCGTCGCCGTATGCCAGTTCGGCGGGCACGGTCCAGCTTTCCTTCAGCAGCGTGATGGTGTCGGCATTGGGAGCCAGGCCGTAGAAGGCCGGGCCGTTCAGGCTGGCAAAGGCTTCCAGCTTGTCCAGCGCACCGGCGGCGTCGAAGGCTTCGGCATACAGCTCGATGGCGGCATTGGCGGTGTACATGCCAGCACAACCACAGGCGGCTTCCTTGGCATGGCGCGCATGCGGCGCGCTGTCGGTACCCAGGAAGAACTTGGCCGAACCGGAGGTGGCAGCCTGCACCAGCGCCTGGCGGTGCAGCTCGCGCTTGAGTACCGGCAGGCAGTAGTGATGCGGGCGGATACCACCCACGAAGATGGCATTGCGGTTCATCAGCAGGTGATGCGCGGTGATGGTGGCGGCAATATTGTCCGGCGCGCTGGCCACGTATTCGGCGGCATCCTTGGTGGTGATGTGTTCGAACACCACGCGCAAGGACGGCAGGCGGGCCAAGAGCGGCTGGAATACCTGTTCGATGAACACCGCTTCGCGGTCGAAGATATCGATGGCGGAATCCGTCACCTCACCATGCACCAGCAGCGGCATGCCACAGTCGGCCATGGCTTCCAGCGCCGGCATGGCTTTATCAATGCTGCTGACGCCAAAGTCGGAATTGGTGGTGGCACCGGCCGGATACAACTTGATGCCATGCACGAAACCGCTGGCGCGTGCCTTGCGCACTTCTTCGGCACTGGTGTTGTCGGTGAGATAAAGCGTCATCAGCGGCTCGAAACGGCTACCAGCGGGCAGCGCGGCCAGAATGCGTTCGCGATAGGCGGCGGCGGCTTCCACGGTGGTTACCGGCGGCTTCAGGTTAGGCATGATGATGGCACGGCCCATCTGGCGTGCGGTATCAGGCAGCACGGCGGTCAGGGCTGCGCCATCGCGCAGGTGCAGGTGCCAGTCGTCGGGGCGGATCAGGGTCAGTGTCGTCATGCGCTTGGGCTCGTTGTCTGGTCTCAATATCGGGGCAGGCAGTGTCGGATCAGGCCCCAGGCTTACTTGCGGCGCAACACCATGCGGAACTTGCCTTCCGCCGTGGTGGTGGATTCCAGCAGCGCGTTGCCGGTCTGGCGGCAAAAGGCTTCAAAATCCTTGGGGGCACCGGCATCGGTGGCAATCACTTCCAGTACGGTGCCGCTTGCCATATCGGCCAGCGCCTTCTTGGCGCGCAGGATGGGCAAGGGGCAGTTGAGGCCGGACAGGTCAATCAGGCGGTCGGGAGTCATCGGGTGTGTCGCTCAGTCTTTACGTTACAATGCCAGGTGAAGGCGGTATTCTACCGGCTATCCGTCCGACTAGTGTACGCCACCCGTCAAGCCCTTCCCAAATCGGAATCCCCGCCATGTGCGTGATCGCTTTTGCCTACAAGATGCCCGGCCTGGGTCAGCTGGTTTTGCTGGCCAATCGCGACGAATACTATGCCCGCCCGGCTGCTGCGCTGGATTGGTGGGATGAATACACCGACACCTTGGGCGGGCGTGATCTGCAGGCCGGTGGCAGCTGGCTGATGGTGGATGGCCGAGGCCGCTTTGCCGCGCTCACCAATTTCCGCGAAGGCTATGGCAAGAGCGGGGAACGCTCGCGCGGGGAGCTGGTCCAGCGCTTTGTCACCGGCGAGGATGATCCCTTCACCTTTGCCGACTGGCTGCGCGATAACCACCAGCACTATGCACCGTTCAATCTGCTGTACGGCAAGGTGGACGACCTGTTCCACTTTCACAGCCGTGGCGCGCGCATTGCCCGTGTCACCCCCGGAGTGCACACACTGTCCAATGCCACACTGGACACCCCGTGGTTCAAAAGCGAACGACTGGCCGAACACCTGCGCGGCCTGCGTCGCCCGCCAGGCGAAGACGAAGCCTTTGGCTGGCTGGCCGATGCCACCGCTGCAGGCCCCGGCCAGTTGCCCAATACCGGGGTGGGCCTCGCACTGGAAAAAACCCTGTCGCCGGTCTTCATCCAGGGCCGCGACTACGGCACTCGGGCGTCGATGCTGCTCAACGTATCGGCACGGGGTGATGTAAGCTTGTCCGAACTTTCCTGGGGGCTGGCTGGCCGTGAAGCCGGCCGCCGCCGTTACACCATCAGGCCGGGGCAGATTCAGCACCCGGCCAAGTCTTGAGCAGGAGATGTGCGTGAAACTGTCCCGATTTGGTCTGGCCCTGGCCGGACTGTTACTGGCACTGGGTGCCCAGGCCAGCGAATACAACAAGGGCTTCAACAACACCAATTACGCCATGGAAGACGTCAAACCCTGGGAAGAAGGCAAATACACCCTGCCCGATTTTCCGGCGGCACCTGACTGGATTGGCTTTTACGTTGGCCCGGAAGTGGCCAACAAATACTTTGCCGACAGCAAGAGTCTGACCGTGGGTGAAGATGGCGTGGTGCGGCTGATCCTGCGCGTACAAAGCCCGGCCGGTGCCGAGAACCTCAGCGTGGAGGGCATCCAGTGCAGCGCCAACACCTACCGCAGCTACGCTTTTGGCGACAGCATCAACAAACGCTGGATTGCATCCATGCGCGAGGAATGGCGCAAGATTGAATACGATGACAAGGCCCGCCGCGCCCTGCGTGAAGACCTGTGCGTAGACAAGACCGCACCGAAATCCGCCGAACAGGCCGTCAAATTGCTGCGTGCCGTCCCCTGGCGCTAAGCCGCCCTTTGCTGCGCGGACAACGGTGGATACACCCTCCGGTCACTGCCCGCGCAGCACTTGCACTATCCTGGTGCAGCAATCATGACAAACAGCTGAATTTGCGGTATCAATAAGGCTTTCCTCCGTCCTTGCCTGCCTCATGTCTTCCAGCCCTGCCGCCCCACGCCGTGCACTCGCACTGGCCCAGCTCAAGATTCTGCTTTCCGCCATCGGTTTTGGCAGCATGGCCATTCTGGCGCGCTTTGCCTATGCCGACGGGGTGTCCACGCCCAGCTTGCTGTTTCTGCGCTTTTTCCTGGCTGGATTATTACTGCTGCCCTGGGTGCTGTGGAAGAAACTACCGTGGCCACGCGGGCGCGCACTGCTGGTATTAATGGGCATGGGCAGCCTCGGCTATGCCGGCATGGCCGCCTGCTATTTCTCCGGCCTGCACTATGCCAGCGCCGGCACCATCGCCCTGCTGCTCTACCTGTTTCCCGCCATCGTACTGGTACTGTCCACCCTGCTGCTGGGAGAGCGTTTTAGCAGCCGACGCATGCTGGCACTGGCGCTGGCGATTGGCGGGTTGGCCATCACCATCGGGCTGGAGCTGACCGCTCAGCCGCTGGGCTTGCTGCTGGGTCTGGCCTCGGCGCTGATCTACTCGCTGTATATTCTGGCCGGCAGCCGTTATGCAGCGGATTGCAATCCACTGACTTCCGCCTGTGTGGTGGTGTTTTCTGCTGCCAGCTGCTATGGCGTGTATCTGGCCGCTACCGGGTTTCACGGCCCGGCCAGCTTGCATGGCTGGCTGTCAGTCTTGGGGATTGCCTGCTTTGGCACGGTGGCGGCGTTGGCGCTGTTCCTGTCCGGGCTGGCCGAAACCGGTGCCACCCAGGCCTCGCTGATTTCCACCGCCGAACCGGTGGTCACCATCCTGCTGGCCTGGCTGCTGCTGGGTGAACCGCTGGGCTGGAGCCAGGCGCTGGGCGGCGGGATGATCCTGTCCGCCGTCATCCTGATCAGCCGTGAGGCGCGGCCAGAGCAGGTGCAACTGACCGAGCTGCATGATTAGAGCAAATCAATGACTTAGTTTTCCCGCTGCCAGTGGCCGCTCTTGCCGCCTTCTTTTTCCTGCAGCTGCACGGCAGATATCACCATGCCACGGTCCACCGCCTTGCACATATCGTAGATGGTGAGCAGGCCGACACTGGCGGCAGTGAGCGCTTCCATTTCCACCCCGGTCTGACCGCTACACTCGGCAGTCACGTTGATGCTGACGCTACTGGCGGCTTCGTCCAGCGCAAATTCAACAGCCACACGGGTGAGAGCGATGGGGTGGCACAGCGGAATCAGGTCGGCAGTGCGCTTGGAGGCCATGATGGCGGCGATGCGGGCAATGCCCAGCACGTCGCCCTTTTTATGATTGCCATCACGAATCAGCGCCAAGGTGGCGGGCAGCATGCGGATGCTGCCCTGGGCCACGGCACGGCGGCGGGTGAACTGTTTGTCGCCGACATCCACCATATGGGCCTGGCCGCTAGCATCGAAATGGGTTAATCCGGACATGAAAACCTCCCGCAAGCGGCAGCCGTGGGCTGCCATCAGATAAAGATGGCTGGCAGTGTGCCGCTAGCGGATCAGCCTGGCAATCAGCCAGAAGAGGGAGAGCAGCAAGCCCAAGCCACCGGTCCATTTGCATAGCCGCAGGCTGAGCGCCAGATAGCGTGGATTACGGGTGAGCGCATAGCTGATGGCACTCCAGCCAAACGCCAGGATGATGACGATCGCCCACAGCCGCCACCACAGCATGCTTACACCACCTCGGGCAGGCGATGAAAGCTGGAGGGCGCATCCAGCGGGTCGACGAAGCTGACGTACTCCCAGGCGTCCGGCGTTTCCAGCAGCTTGCGCAACAGCTTGTTATTCATCGCGTGGCCGGACTTGTGGCCGGAGAAAGCCGCAATCAGCGGGTGGCCGATGATGTAGAGGTCACCGATGGCGTCCAGAATCTTGTGTCGTACGAATTCGTCGGGGAAACGCAGGCCTTCCGGATTGAGCACGTATTCGTCATCAATCACGATGGCGTTATCCAGGCTGCCGCCCAGTCCCAGTCCGTGCTGGCGCATGTATTCCACTTCGTGCATGAAACCGAAGGTGCGGGCGCGGCTGATTTCATCCAGATAGGAACTGTTGGCAAAGTCGATTTCGACTTTCTGCGGTGCCAGATTGAAAGCCGGGTGATTGAACTCGATGGACAGGGTGATTTTGAAACCATCCATCGGATCCAGCCGGACCCATTTGTCGCCTTCGATGATTTCCAGTGGCTGCTTCACCCGGATGAAGCGCTTGGCCACGGTTTGTTCAACCACGCCTGCACTTTGCAGCAGGTAAATGAAGGGGGCGGCGGAGCCATCCATGATGGGTATTTCCGCCGCCGTCACCTCGACCACAAGGTTGTCGATGCCAAAGCCGGCAAAGGCTGACATCAAATGCTCGATCGTGCCGACACGCACGCCGGTGTCTGTCACCAGCGTGGAGGAGAGGCGCGTGTCGTTGACGAGCGCGGGCTCGACTTTCACATCCACCGGCTCGGGCAAGTCGGTGCGGCGAAAGACGATCCCGGTGTCGGGTGCTGCCGGCAGCAGGGTGAGTTTCACCCGCTCGCCAGAATGCAAGCCGACACCTGTGGCGCTGATCGCTTGTTTTAGCGTGCGCTGAAATATCATGTGAAGCTCTCAGGCAATCGGGAAAACCCGATTCTAGCACAGGCAGTTGCCATGCTTTATTGATTGCTTGTCACAGATAAATAGTTTTTAACTATTTTACCAAACAGCCCTTTCTCAATCGGCCTGCTTGCGCAGGAAGGCCGGAATGTCATAGCTGTCGCTGACTTCCGGATTGGAGAAGTCGGTGGACGGCGCGGCACGGCGACGGCCCTGACGCATGATGGCCGGGGTATCGAAATCGTCGTAGTTGATCACTTCGACGGCACGGTCGTCGGTGCCGGTCTTGACGATCTTGATGTATTCCGGACGCTCTTCACGTACCGGCTTTTGCTGGCCCAGGCCGGTGGCGATCAGGGTGACACGGATGGTGTCTTCCGGCATGTCTTCCACTTCGGCAGTACCAAACTTGATCTGCGCATCTTCATCGGCGTACTGACGGATGATGCCCATGATTTCGCGGTATTCGCTCATCTTCAGGCAACCCGGTGCGGTGGAAATGTTCACCAGCACGCCACGTGCGCCTTCCAGGGTGATGTTGTCCAGCAGCGGGCTGGCCACGGCTTGCTCGGCGGCCACGCGGGCGCGGTCGATGCCGGAAGCGTAGGCAGAACCCATCATCGCCAGGCCCATTTCACCCATCACGGTGCGTACGTCGGCAAAGTCGACGTTGATCAGGCCGGGGCAGGTGATCACTTCGGCAATACCGGCTACCGCGCCCTTGAGCACGTCGTCGGCAGCGCGGAAGGCTTCACGCATGGTGACGTCGTCGCCCAGCACTTCCATCAGCTTTTCGTTGGGAATGACGATCAGCGAGTCAACATGCTTTTTCAGGTCTTCGATACCGCTTTGTGCCACTTTCAGGCGCTTGCCTTCGTGGTCGAACGGACGGGTGACCACACCTACGGTCAGGATGCCCAGTTCCTTGGCCACTTCAGCCACCACCGGGGCGGCACCGGTACCGGTACCACCACCCATGCCGGCAGTCACGAACACCATGTTGGCGCCACGCAGGGCGTCGGCAATGCGTTCGCGGTCTTCCAGTGCGGCGCTGCGGCCTACTTCCGGGTTGGCACCGGCACCCAGACCACGGGTGAGGTTGTTACCCAGTTGCAGTTTTTGCGGCGACTTGTTGCGCTGCAGGGATTGCGCATCGGTATTGGCGCAGATGAATTCAACACCATGCACATGGCTGCTGATCATGTTGTCGATGGCATTGCAGCCGCCGCCGCCCACGCCGATGACTTTGATCACGGCCGCATTGGCGGTCTCTTGCATTACTTCAAAAACCATTCCGCTCATTTGCCTCTCCTCAAGTTTAAGATGAGCTTGCATTCCAAATATTTACTGCTGCCCGAAAAACAACGACTCACAGCAACGGCCACCCGGCCGTTACTGCTTAGAAATTACCGGCGAACCAGGCCTTCATGCGGCCAAACAGCTGGCCCACACCCGCGCTTTCCACTTTGGGTCCGCTATGGGTCTGGATCTGGTCCTTGCCGTACAACAGCAGACCGACACCGGTCGAGAAACGTGGTGTCTTCACCACCTCAGCCAGCCCGCCTACATACTTGGGTACGCCCACGCGCACCGGCATGTGGAACACTTCTTCCGCCAGTTCCACCATGCCCGGCATCAGGCTGGCGCCACCGGTCAGCACGATGCCGGAGGACAGCAGGTCCTCGAAGCCGCTGCGACGCAGTTCCTGCTGTACCAGCTGGAAGAGTTCTTCCACGCGCGGCTCCACCACTTCGGCCAGGGTGGCGCGCGACATCTGGCGCGGACCACGCTCGCCCACGCCCGGCACTTCGATCATCTGGCCCGGATCGGCCATGGTGACCAGCGCCACCGCGTGCTGGATCTTGATGTCTTCCGCTTCCTTGGTAGGCGTGCGCAGTGCCATGGCGATATCGTTGGTGATCTGGTCACCAGCAATCGGAATCACTGCGGTATGGCGGATGGCACCGTTGGCATACACCGCGATGTCGGTGGTACCGCCACCGATGTCGATCAGGCATACGCCCAGGTCTTTTTCGTCTTCCGACAGCACGGCAATGGCCGAGGCCATCGGCTGCAGCACCAGGTCGGACACTTCCAGTCCGCAGCGGCGCACGCATTTGGTGACGTTCTGCGCGGCGGACACGGCACCGCTGACGATGTGCACCTTGGCTTCCAGCCGCACGCCGCTCATACCCAGCGGTTCGCGTACACCTTCCTGGCCGTCGATGCTGTATTCCTGGGTGAGGATGTGCAGCACCTGATGGTCCGGCGGGATGGTGACGGCGCGGGCGGTTTCAATCACCCGGTCGATGTCCATCTGGGTGACTTCGCGGTCCTTGATTGCCACCATGCCGTGCGAGTTGATGCTCTTGATGTGTGAACCGGCAATGCCGGCAAACACTTCATGAATCTTGCAGTCGGCCATCAGTTCGGCTTCTTCCAGCGCGCGCTGGATGGCCTGCACGGTGGATTCGATATTCACCACCATGCCGCGCTTCAGCCCGCGTGACGGGGTTTGGCCCATGCCGATGATGTTGAGCTGGCCGTCATCCAGGACCTCCGCGACAATCGCCACGATCTTGGACGTACCGATGTCCAGGCCGACCAGCATGTTCTTGCTTTCCTTAGGTTTGCTCACCTGTCGCTCCAGCTAGGTATTACTTTTTCACTTGTGCCGGAGGTGCCTTGTAATCAGGCATCCGCACGGCAAATCCATTGGGGTAGCGCATATCCACGTAATCAATGTGGTACGGCAGCGCTGCCAGCTTGTCTTTCCAGTACAGGGCGAATCGCTCCACCCGCAATTCCACGTCGCCACGACCCAGATCCAGCTTGATGTCGTTGTCCAGCCCTACCTGCCAGGCCCGACGTGGCGACAGCCAGATGTCCTTGGGGGCCAGCCCCGTCGGTTTCAGGCCCTGGCGCAAACGCGCCAGCATGGCTGTCATGTCCTTTTCCGCCCCTGCCGGGCCGTAAAACACCGGCAGTTGCTGATCACTGGCAGCATCGAAGCGGTCGCCGTGGCTGTCCACCAGCCCGTTTTCGCCCCAGCGCGCCAGCGCCACGTGTTCTTCCACTGCAATTTCCAGCGCATCCGGCCAGCGCCGCCGCACCTGGGCGTCCCGCACCCAGGGCAGCTTGCCGAATGCGGCCCGCGTCTTGTCGATGTCCAGCGTGAAGAAGGTTCCGGTCAGCTCGTGCTCGGCAATGAAGCGCAGCTGTTCCGGCGTCACTCTTTTCATCTGTCCCTGAATCTGGATCTTCTTCACCGGAAACACCGGCGCATGCGTGACCCAGAATCCACCTGCGTACAGCAACATCAGCAGCGAGGCACCCAGCAGGAAATTGGCCAGGCCTTTCAGCAGCTGATGGTTATCCCACATGCACCATATCCAGCACGTTCAGGCAGAGGTCCTCATAGCTGATGCCCTGGGCACGTGCGGCCATCGGCACCAGGCTGTGGCTGGTCATGCCCGGATTGGTATTCACTTCCAGCAGATTGATGCCACCATCCTCATCCATCAGGAAATCCACCCGGCCCCAGCCCTGGCCACCCAGTACCTGGAAGGCTTGCAGACACAGGGCGCGCGCGCGCTGTTCGGTTTCTTCGCTCAGGCCGGACGGGCAGCGGTATACGGTGTCGTCGCGGAAATACTTGGCCTGATAGTCGTAATACTCGGTAGCCGGTTCGATCTTGATGGTGGGATAGGCCTGGCCATCAATCACGGCACAGGTGTATTCGCCACCACCGACAAAGCGCTCGGCCAGTACCAGCGGGTCGTACTTGCGGGCTTCTTCAAACGCAGCTTTCAGTTCGCCCGGCTGTTTTACCTTGGTGACGCCAATGCTGGAGCCTTCGGTCGCCGGTTTCACAAACAGCGGCAGGCCCAGCCGTGCTTCCACGGCGGCAAAGTCGCTGTTTTCGTCCAGCAGTTCGAACTCCGGAATCGGCAAGCCAGCCCCGCGCCACAGCAGCTTGGTGCGCCATTTGTCCATGCAGATGGCCGATGCCATCACGCCACAGCCGGTATACGGAATACCCAGGGTTTCCAACGCGCCCTGCAGGGTGCCGTCTTCGCCAAACGGGCCGTGCAGAATGATGAATACACGGTCGAAACCTTCTGCTTTCAGCGCTGCCAGCGGTTTTTCCGCCGGGTCGAAGGCATGGGCATCCACGCCACGCGACAGCAGGGCGTTCAACACGCCGTTGCCGCTCATCAGCGAGATTTCCCGCTCGGCGGAGCTACCGCCCATCATCACTGCCACTTTGCCGTACTGCTTCATTTCATTTCCTTACTGGGAGGGCCTGTCCCCTCCCGCCAAAATTCGCCTGCTAGTTACAGCTTGCCGGCCACCAGTTTGCCCGGCACCGCACCGATGGAACCGGCGCCCATGGTGATCACCACATCGCCATCACGGGCGATGTCCATGATGGTGCGCGGCATGTCGGCAATCTGTTCCACGAACAGCGGCTCCACCTTGCCCGACACGCGTACCGCCCGTGCCAGCGCACGGCCATCGGCGGCCACGATAGGCGCTTCGCCAGCGGCATACACTTCGGACAACAGCAGGGCATCCACGCCGTTCAGCACTTTGACAAAATCTTCAAACAAATCACGGGTACGGCTGTAACGGTGCGGCTGGAAGGCCAGCACCAGGCGCTTGTCCGGGAAGGCACCGCGCACGGCAGACAGCGTGGCGGCCATTTCCACCGGGTGATGGCCGTAGTCGTCCACCAGGGTGAAGCTGCCGCCTGCCGGCAGCGCCACTTCGCCATAACGCTGGAAGCGGCGGCCCACACCGGCAAACTCGGCCAGCCCGCGCTGGATGGAGGCGATATCTGCGCCGCATTCCAGGCCGATGGCAATGGCCGACAGCGCATTCAATACGTTGTGACGGCCCGGCAGATTGAGCACAACCGGGAAGCGCTGCTGGCTGTCGTTGTTGATCACCACGTCAAAATGCATCTGGCCACCGGCAGCAAGCACATTGGTGGCATAGATGTCGGCAGAATCGTCCAGACCGTAAGTCGTCACCGGCTTGGTAATGCGGCTGCGAATTTCGCGCACGTTCGGGTCGTCCACGCACAGCACGGCACGGCCATAGAAGGGCAGGCGGTGCAGGAAGTCGACAAAAGCCTGTTTGAGCTTGTCAAAGCTGTGGTCGTAGGTGTCCATGTGATCGGCGTCGATATTGGTGATCACCGCCATCACCGGCGTCAGGTGCAGGAAGGACGCGTCCGATTCGTCAGCCTCGGCCACCAGGAATTCACCCGAACCCAGCTTGGCATTGGTGCCAGCGGCGGTCAGCTTGCCGCCGATCACAAACGTGGGGTCCAGCCCGGCTGCCGCCAGCACCGAGGCCGTCAGGCTGGTGGTGGTGGTTTTGCCGTGGGTGCCGGCAATGGCGATGCCTTGCTTGAAGCGCATCAGCTCGGCCAGCATCATGGCGCGCGGAATCACCGGAATGCGGCGTTCACGCGCGCACAGCACTTCCGGGTTGTCAGCCTTCACTGCGGTGGAGGTCACCACCACGTCGGCACCTTCCATATAGGTGGCGTCATGGCCAAAGAACACGCGTGCGCCCTGGCTTGCCAGGCGCTGGGTGGCGGCACCATCGGCCATGTCCGAACCGGACACGGTGTAGCCCAGGTTCAGCAGAACCTCGGCGATGCCGCACATGCCGACACCACCGATGCCGACGAAGTGAATGTGTTTGACCCTGTGTTTCATGTTCTTTCTCGTTGCTTCTGGCCGCTTGTGGCTGCCGTATTACTGTTCGTCTGCCAGTGCCACACACAGATCGGCCACCCGGGCCGCTGCGCCGGGGCGGGCCAATGCATGGGCATGGCTGGCAAGTTCCAGCAGACCGGGCCGGTCAAGACCAGCCAGAACGTCTGCCAGCTTTTGTGCTGTCATTTCCTGCTGCGGCAGATGAATCGCCGCACCTTCCGCTGCCATCCACTTGGCGTTGTCGCGCTGGTGGGCGGTGGTGGATACCACCAGCGGCACCAGAATGCTGGCCACGCCAGCAGCGCACAGC
This sequence comes from Aquitalea sp. FG25, assembly GCF_057809375.1. Taxonomy (NCBI): domain Bacteria; kingdom Pseudomonadati; phylum Pseudomonadota; class Betaproteobacteria; order Neisseriales; family Chromobacteriaceae; genus Aquitalea; species Aquitalea sp. FG25. Next base: position 118,649 of record NZ_JBMDJV010000004.1, on the reverse strand, counting down.
TCGCTCACCGTAATGGCACCGGCGCGGCAGATGATCAGGTCGCAATCGGCCAGGCGGCTGGGCATGTCATCAATAAACGGCAACAGCGTTACATCGTGTTCCAGCCCCGCAGCCCTGTAGGCAGCCTGCACTTCGGCAAAATTGGCCTCGCCAGTCTGGTGGGTCAGTTGCGGTCGTTGCTCGGCCGACAACAGCGCCATTGCCTGCGGCAAAGTCTGATTCAGTACCCGCGCACCCAGGCTGCCACCCACCACCAACACCCGCAGCGGGCCGCTACGCCCAGCCATGCGCTGTGCCGGGGCTGGCAGGGCTTCGATTTCACGCCGTACCGGGTTGCCGGTTACCAGCGCCTTCGCCCCGCTCTTGGCTGCGCTACCGTCAAAACCACACACCAGCTTGCGAGCAAACGGCAGCAGCGCCTTATTGCTCAGCAGCAGGCTGGCATCAGCATTCACCAGCACCAGCGGCTTCCACAGCAGGCCGCTCATCACCCCGCCGGGCAGGCAGACATAGCCGCCCATGCCGAGTACCACATCCGGACGATGGCGAAACAACAGCTGTGCTGCGCGCACAAAAGCCGCGCCTAGTTGCAGCACGCCCTTGAGCGAACCCAGCAGGCCCTTGCCACGCACGCCGTGAAACGCCAGCCGCTCCAGCGGAATGCCGGTGGGCGGTACCAGCTTGTTTTCCATGCCGCGCTCAGTACCCAGCCACACCACTTTCCAGCCGCGCGCTTGTAGCTCTTTGGCCACGGCGAGGCCGGGGACGATGTGTCCACCCGTACCTGCCGCCATCACCATGACCGTTCTGTTCGTCATCTTCATCAAACCTTGTAGCCGCGCATGATGCGCTGATTTTTGCTTCGTCCTGCGGCCTCGCAGAAACCGCCACCACGGGGCTTCGCCCTCGCACGCCTGTCGGCGCTTGTCCTGCGCGACTACACTTTGTAGCCGCGCATGATGCGGCGGTTTTCATAATCCACCCGCAGCAGCACGGCCATCGCCACCAGATTCATCAGCATGGCCGAACCACCAAACGACATCAGCGGCAGGGTCAGGCCCTTGGTGGGCAACAGGCCCATGTTTACGCCGATGTTGAAAAACACCTGAATGCCCAGCCAGATGCCCATGCCCTGCGCCACCAGCGCCTGGAAAAAGCGTTCCAGCTTTTTCGATTCCACGCCGATGTGAAACGCACGCCGCACGATCCAGGCATACAAACCAATCACCACACAGATGCCGACAAAGCCGAACTCTTCCGAGATCACCGCCATGATGAAGTCGGTATGGGCTTCGGGCAGGTAAAACAGCTTTTCAATGCTGGAGCCCAGACCCACGCCATACCACTCACCACGACCGATGGCGATCAGCGAGTGCGACAGCTGGTAACCCTTGCCATAGGGGTCGTCCCACGGGTCCATGAAACCCAGCACCCGCTTCAGGCGATACGGCGAAGAGATGATCAGCAACACGATGGCCACCACCGCCATCACGGCCAGCCCGGAGAAAATGCGCATATTGATGCCGCCCAGGAACAACACCCCCATGGCAATGGACATCACCACCATCAAGGCACCGAAGTCCGGCTCGCGCAGCAGCAAGAAGGCCACCATCACCATGGCGGCAAACATCGGCGCAAAACCTTCTTTCAGGCTGTGCAGCTTGTGGGTTTTGCGTACGGTGTAGTCGGCGGCATAAATCACCGTGGCGAATTTCATGATCTCGGACGGCTGCAAATTCAGCACGAACAGGTTGATCCAGCGGCGCGAGCCGTTCACCACCCGGCCAATGCCAGGAATCAGCACCAGCACCAGCAGCACGATGCCCAGCAGGAACAGCTTGCCGGAATACTTCTGCCAGATGCGGGTGGGCACCTGAAACATCACGTAGGACGCGGAGAGGCCGATCACCATAAAAATAATGTGGCGGATCAAGTAGAAATAGCGGTTCTGCGTGGCGGCATCGGCCTCGGCATAGGCAATCGACGCCGAGTACACCATCACCAGACTGATGGACAGCAGCAGGGCCAGGGCCCAGGCCAATGCCTCGTCAAACGGTTTGATGGCGGTGTAGCGGCGCGCCGAGTGCACGATCATGGCTGCCCCTTTCCGACCGCAGCGGCCTTGATTTCTGCCACGGTATCGATAAACACCTGGGCGCGATGGGCGTAATTACGGAACATGTCCAGGCTGGCGCAGGCCGGCGACAGCAGCACCACATCACCCGGCTGGGCCAGTTGGGCGGCGGCGCGGGTGGCCTCTTCCAGCGTGGCGCAGTCCTGCAGCGGCACGGCGCTATCGGCCAGGGCGGCACGGATACGGCCAGCATCACGGCCAATCAGCAATACGGCGCGGGCAATGCGCTGGCAGGCCGGGGCCAGCGGGCTGAAATCCTGGCCTTTGCCATCGCCACCGGCAATCAGCACTACCTGGCGGGTCATGCCATTGAGGGCGGCTTCGGTGGCGCCGACATTGGTGCCTTTGGAGTCATCAATCCAGGCGATGCCGCCAAATTCGTCTACCAGCTCCACGCGGTGGGCCAGACCTTCAAAACTCTGCAAACCCTGCAACAGGGCTACACGATCCAGACCAATGCTGTCGCACAAAGCCAGCGCGGCCAGTGCATTGGCGGCATTGTGCAGGCCTTGCAGCTGCAGCTTGGCTTGCGGCAGTACCGGCTCGCCCTGCGCGCTCAGCCAGTATTCGCCATCCTGCTGGCTCAGGCTGTATTCCACCGGCTGCTTGAGCGAGAACCATTTGACCTGATGACCGGGGCGCACCATGGCCGGGGCCAGGATGTCGTCGCGGTTCAGCACCTGCACGCCCAGGCCGTTGAACACGGCAGTCTTGGCGTGAGCGTAGTCCAGCAGATCGTTGTAGCGGTCCAGGTGGTCTTCGGAAATATTCAGCACCGTCGCGGCATCGGCGTTGAGGCTGTACGTGGTTTCCAGCTGGAAGCTGGACAATTCCAACACCCACACGTCTGGCTGCTTGCCGGATTGTTCGCGTTCCAGCAGAGCTTCCAGCACCGCCAGGCCGATATTGCCGGCCACGATGGTATCCAGCCCGGCCTGCTGGCACAGATGGCCCACCAGACTGGTGACCGTGGTCTTGCCATTGGAACCGGTGATGGCAATCACCTTGCTGGCATTACCCTTGATGGCGCGGGCCAGCAGTTCCACATCGCCCACCACTTCGCCACCGGCGCGGCGGAAAGCATCCACGGCGGGGTTTTTCAGCGGCACGCCGGGGCTGAGCACCAGCATGTCGACACCGGCAAAGGTGCTGGCATCGAATGCGCCGACGCGCAGTTCGGCACCCGGCACATGGCGCTGCAATTCGGCCACGCGCTCGGGCGCGGGCTTGCTATCGGCCACCACCACGCGTGCGCCGTGGGCCGCCAGATAGCGCGCGGCAGCCAGCCCCGAGCCTCCCAGCCCCACTACCGCGATGTGTCGATCAGCAAAGTCCATGAGCCCTAATCCTTAACGCAATTTCAACGAAGCCAGGCCAGCGAGCACCAGCATCATGGTGACAATCCAGAAGCGCACCACCACCTGGGTTTCCTTCCAGCCCTTCAATTCGTAGTGGTGATGCAGCGGTGCCATGCGGAACACCCGCTTGCCGGTAAGCTTGAACGACGCCACCTGGATCATCACCGACAAGGCTTCCATCACGAACAGGCCGCCCATGATGAACAGCACGATTTCCTGACGCACAATCACCGCCACGGTACCCAGTGCCGCGCCCAGTGCCAGCGCACCGACGTCACCCATGAATACCTGCGCCGGGTAGGCGTTAAACCACAAAAAGCCCAGGCAAGCCCCGCAAATGGCGGCACAGAACACCACCACCTCATGCGCGCCCGGAATGAAAGGCAGGCCCAGATAGCGGGAAAACACCACGTGGCCGGCCACGTAAGCAAAGATGGACAGGCCGGAGGCCACCATCACCACCGGCAGCGCCGCCAGGCCGTCCAGGCCGTCAGTCAGATTGACCGCATTGGAGGTACCGACAATCACCAGATAAGTCAGTACGCAAAAGCCCACCACGCCCAGCGGATAGGCCACGGTCTTGAAGAAGGGCACGATGAATTCGGTGGATGCCGGCAGTTTGGCGGTGGCAATCAGGAAGATGCCTGCGGCAATGGCAATGGTGGATTGCCAAGCCATCTTGAACTTGGCCGACACCCCTTTCGGGTCCTTGTACACCACCTTGCGCCAGTCGTCGTAAAAGCCCAGCGCGCCAGTGCCCAGCATCACCGCCAGCAGCAGCCAGACGTATTTGTTGGACAGATCAGCCCACAGCAGGGTGGTAATGGTGATGGACAGCATGATCAGCGAACCACCCATGGTCGGCGTACCGGCCTTGACCAGATGGCTTTGCGGACCGTCGTTACGCACGGCCTGACCGACTTTCAGCTCGGTCAGCTTGCGGATCACCCACGGCCCCATCAGCAGCGAGATGGTCAGCGAGGTAAGCGCCGCCATCACCGCGCGCAGGGTGACGTAGTAGACAACGTTGAAAGTCCGGATATGAGAACCCAGCAGATCGGCTAGCCAGAGCAGCACCTTACACTCCCTCTTCTTGTTGTTTTGCGGTCGTCAGGTGTTCCACCACCCGTTCCATACGCATGAAGCGCGAGCCTTTCACCAGCACGGAAGCTCCCGCTTGCAAATTGGCGTCCAGCCAGCTGGCCAACGCCGCGAAATCATCAAAACTGTGTGCGCCATCACCATAGGCAGCAGCGGCGTGACGGCTGAGTTCACCCAGCGTCACCAACTGCGCAATGCCACGCAGGCGGGCGTGTTCGCCCACTTCGGCATGCAACTGGGGCGCGGTTTCGCCCAGCTCGCCGATATCTCCCATGACAAAGCAGTGCGGCCCCGGCAGGCGGGCCAGTACGTCGATACCGGCTTTCATCGAATCCGGATTGGCGTTGTAGCTGTCGTCAATCACCACGCCGCCGTGACGGCCGGTTTTCTGTTGCAGGCGGCCCTTGGCATTGCCAAAGACAGCCAGACCCGCTGCAATAGCGGCCAGCGGTACGTCCAGCGCCAAGGCCATGGCCGCAGCGGCCAGCGCATTGCGCACATTGTGTTCACCCGGAGCCGGCAGGCTGATGGCTTGCTCACCATGCGGGCTGCACAGGGTAAAACTGCTATCCAGCGCCTGCAGGTGGATATCGCGCGCCGTGATGTCGGCCGACTGTTGCAGGCCGAAGCTGCATACACGGTGCTTGCCAGCGGCGCTGCGGAACAGCGCCACATTGGCATCATCGGCATTGACGATGGCCACGCCGTCTTCCGGCAGGCCAAGGAAGATTTCCGCCTTGGCTCGCGCCACATCCGTGGTGTCTGCGAAATAGCCAAAATGCGCACGCATGGCATTGTTGACCAGTGCCACTTGCGGGCGGGCCAAACCGGTCAGGTAAGTCAGCTCGCCATGGTGGTTCATCCCCATTTCCAGCACCGCATAGCGGTGGGATGCGGTCAGCCCCAACAAGGTCAGCGGCAAGCCGATGTCGTTGTTGAAGTTGCCAGCGGTGGCATGTACCGCCTGCTCTCCGGCATGGGCCTTGAGAATGGCGGTCAGCATTTCCTTGACCGTGGTCTTGCCGTTGGAGCCGGTAATGCCCACCCGTACCGCAGGCTGCAGCGCAGCCCAGGATGAAGCCAGACGCCCCAATGCCAGCCGGGTGTCGTCCACCCGGATCAAGCAGGCGTTTTCCAGTGCAAAATCTTCTGCCACCAGCGCGGCTACCGCACCACGGGCCAATACATCGGCCACGAAATCGTGGGCATCAAAACGCTCGCCCTTGAGCGCGACAAACAAATCGCCGGGCTGTACGGCACGGCTGTCGGTCACCACGCGGGCAAGGCGTGCCTGGGCATCGCCACCCACCAGGGTGCCGACCGCCAGTTGCGCCGCCTGCTGCAGGGTCATCATGCCTTGTCCCCCCAGGCCGTCAGTGCCTCTTCGGCAATGCGGAAGTCGGAGAACGGGTGCTTGACCCCGGCGATATCCTGGTATTCCTCATGGCCCTTGCCAGCGACAAGTACGATATCGCCAGCCCGCGCCTGGGCCACCGCCCAGTGAATGGCGGCGGCACGGTCGGCCTCGACATGGCCGGGATGGCTCATGCCGGCCAGAATGTGGTCGATGATGGTTTGCGGGTTTTCGGTGCGTGGATTGTCGCTGGTCACCACCGCTACATCGGCGATGCGCTCGGCGATGTCACCCATCATCGGTCGCTTGCCCGGATCGCGGTCGCCACCGCAACCGAACACGCAATACAGCTTGCTGCCTGCCGGACGAATGTCGGCCAGCGTGGCCAGCGCCTTTTCCAGCGCGTCCGGCGTGTGGGCGTAGTCAATCACCACCAGAGGTTCGTGGCTGCCACCAATACTCTGCATACGGCCACGCGCGGGCTGGATACGCGCCATCACGGCAGCCGCATCGGTCAGGCTGATGCCGTTGACGCACAAGGTGGCCAGACAGGCCAGCAAGTTGCTGGCATTGAAACGGCCCACCAAGCCGGTGCGCACCTCCACATCGCCCCACGGGGTGGTCACCTGCAAATGCAGACCATCCAGATTGGCGGTCAGGCTGAGCGGACGGACATCGCCCTGGGTCAGGCCATAGCTCACTACCTTGGTCTGGCTGGCATCGATGTCCTGCACCAGCTGGCGGCCAAACGGATCATCCACATTGATGACCGCATGCTTGAGGCCTTCCCAGTGGAACAGCTTGGCCTTGGCCGCACCGTAGGCTTCCATGCTGCCGTGGTAGTCCAGATGATCGCGGGTAAGATTGGTAAACACGGCGGTAGCAAAGCTGACGCCATTGACGCGCGCTTGGTCCAGCCCGTGGCTGGATACTTCCATGGTGACCACATGCGCACCCTGGCGGCGGTATTCGGCCAGCTTTTGCTGTACGGTCACCGGGTCCGGCGTGGTGTGGGTGGTTTGAGTCAGCTCGCCATAAAAACCATTGCCCACGGTACCGATCAAGGCGGCTTTCTGACCCAGCAGAGAGAACGCCTGTGCCAGCCAGTGGGAAATGGAGGTCTTGCCATTGGTGCCGGTAATGCCAATCACCGTCATCGCCTGGCTGGGCTGGCCATAGACATGCGCCGCCACCATGCCGGCACGCTCGCGCAGTGCCGGGACCGGCAGGTTGGGCAGATTCCAGTCCGGATTCCAGACAAATCCATCGGCTGCATCCCACAGCACCGCAGCCGCGCCCTTTTCCAGCGCAGCAGCAATAAAGTCACGGCCATCGGCATATTCGCCATGGCAGGCCAGGAAGACATCGCCGGGCAATACACGGCGGCTGTCAGCTTCAACCCGTTTGATGGGGAAGCCCAGCTGGTTCAGTTGTGCCGGATCCCAGTCCGGCAAGCTTGTCAGGCGACTTTTCATGTTCTGTTTCTTCAAAAATCCGCAGGGACCGGGGTGGAATCCGGCAGCAAGCTGTTGTTGGACGGCTCGTCCGGCTGCACATTCAGCACGCGCAGCGCGCCGCCAGCCACCTGGGAAAACACTGGCGCAGAAATAGCGCCACCGTAGTATTTGCCAGCCGTGGGTTCATCAATCATCACGGCCACGATGAGTTTGGGGTTCTTGCCAGGGGCAAAGCCCATGAACAGGGCGCGGTGCTTGTTGGCCACATAGGTGCGGCCCTCCAGCTTGCGCGCGGTACCGCTCTTGCCGCCGATGCTGTAACCGATGATGCGACCGCCAACGGCACCGCCGCCCGGTTCGCTGTTGGCCACCAGCAGGTCGTGCATTTCATGGGCGGTTTTTTCGCTCAGCACCCGCTTGCCAGGCATCGGATTGCTGGTTTTGTACAGCGAGATGGGCAACATCACGCCATCATTGGTAAAAATGGTGTAAGCCCGCGCCATCTGGAGCAGGCTGACCGACACGCCATAACCGAAGGACATGGTGGCCTGCTCGATGGGCCGCCAGTTTTTCCAGTCGCGCAGGCGGCCTGCGGCCTCGCCGGGAAAGCCGGTATTCGGTGGGCGGCCAAAGCCCAGCGAGTCGTAATAAGTCCAGAAATCCTGCGGGCTGTTCATCAGCGCCAGCTTGCTGGTGCCAACATTGGACGACTTCTGGATGATGCCGAGAATATTCAGGCTGGGCTGGGCCGATACGTCGCGAATGGTAGCCGGGCCGATCATGTAGCTGTGGGTGTCCAGCACGGTGTTGACCGTGGCCTTGCCGTGTTCCAGCGCCAGCGAAATCGACAGCGGCTTCATGGTGGAGCCCGGCTCGAACAGGTCGATCACCGCGCGGTTACGCAGCATTTCCGGCGTGGTGCCAACGCGGTTGTTGGGGTTGAACGAAGGATAGTTGGCCAGCGCCAGCAGCTCGCCGGACTTGGCATCCAGCACCACCACACTGCCAGCCTTGGCCTTGTTCTCTTCCACTGCCGCCTTGATTTCGCGGTAAGCCAGGTACTGAATGCGATGATCCACCGCCAGAGCCAGGGTCTGCCCATCCTTGGGCGGCTCGATGGCGGCTACGTCTTCGATGATATGGCCACGGCGGTCCTTGATCACCACGCGGCGACCATCCTTGCCAGCCAGCATCTTCTCGCGCGCCAGCTCCACGCCTTCCTGGCCTTTGCCATCCACCCCGGTGAAACCGATGATGTGGGAGATGATTTCGCCAGCGGGGTAAAAACGGCGGTATTCCTGCTGTTTGGCAATGCCAGGAATACCCAGCGCCATCACCTTGTCGGCGATTTCCGGGTTGATCTGGCGCTTGATGTAGACAAATTCTTTTTTGCGATCAGACAGCTTGGTGGCCAGTTCTTCCGGCGACATGTCCAGCAGGCTGCCCAGTTCGCGCAGCTTGGCCGGCGGGACCGGCTCCATATCAGCCGGGCTGGCCCAGATGGTTTGCACCGGCGAGCTGATGGCCAGCGGTTCGCCATTGCGATCGGTAATCACGCCACGGTTAGCTTCCAGCGTCATGGCGCGACGGAAACGCGCCTCGCCCTGGCCTTGCAGGAAATCCTGCTGCACCACTTGCAGATAAATGGCCCGACCAATCAGCGCCAAAAACAGCAGGCCCAGCATCAACAGTACAAAACGCACACGCCCTGCCGTCATTTTCAGGGCAGGGCTGGCGTCGGCGATACGTTCACGCTGGTGGGCTGAATAGCTGGTGCGCATCAGGCACCTCCCCGTGGTGAAATCACCTGGATCTGGCGGGGATCCGGGGTATGCATGCCCAAACGGGTGCCAGCGGCCTTTTCAATCACCGCATGCGCTCCCCAGGTACTTTGCTCCAGCTGAAGCTGGCCGTACTCGACCTCCAGCTGCTGGGCAGATTTCTGCTCTTTCTGCAGGTCGCTGTACAGCCTGCGCGATACGTGCTGCGAGGTGACCACCGACCAGGCGGACACCACCACAAGCACCAGAAGGATCGCGCACAGACGGTTCATGCATCCCCCTCGCGCCACGGTGCAGCGGTGCGTTGGGCAATACGCATGATGGCGCTGCGCGAACGGGCGTTGTCACGCACTTCTTCTTCCGAAGCACGCACCGGCTTGCCCACGGTTTCCAGCGGTGGCCTGGCCATGTCTTCGGCACGCACCATCACCCAGCTGGGCAGCTTTTCCACGCTGCTGGCATCGCGCAGGTATTGTTTGACGATACGGTCTTCCAGTGAGTGGAAGCTGATGATGGCCAGCCGGCCATCTTCCGCCAGATGGCGTGCTGCCTGCGGCAGAACCGCCTTCAGCTCGTCCAGCTCGCGGTTCACAAAGATCCGGATCGCCTGGAAGGTACGCGTGGCTGGGTCCTGACCCGGTTCCCGAGTACGGACGTTTTGCCCAACGAGCAAGGCGAGCTCACGCGTGGTCTGGATGGGAGCGAGCTCCCGTTGCGCAACAATGGCTGCTGCGATCTTGCGAGCAAACCGCTCTTCACCATAAGTCTTAATGACCTCTTTGATTTCGTCTTCTTCCGCAGTGGCCAGCCACTGGGCGGCGGTTATGCCGCGCGTGGTGTCCATGCGCATGTCCAGCGGCGCGTCGAAGCGGAAACTGAAGCCGCGACGGCCATCGTCAATCTGGGGTGAGGACACGCCCAGATCCATCAGCACGCCATTCACCACCGTCACGCCCAGACGGGCCAGTTCCTGACCCAGGGTCTCGAAACCGTTGTGGACGATGGTGAAGCGTGCGTCTTCTGCCGCCAGCCTGTCGGCCTCGGCAATGGCTTCCGGATCCTTGTCAAAGGCAATCAGGCGGCCTTGCGGGCCTAACTGCGACAGGATCAACCGGCTATGGCCACCTCGACCGAAGGTGCAATCGACATACACGCCATCAGGTTTGATGGCGAGCGCGGCGACAGCCTCGGCAAGCAGAACCGTGCGGTGCACGTACGGGGTGGGACTCACAGCGTAAAATCTCCAAGATGTTGTGCCAGATCGGCTTGGTCTATCGCCAGTGCTTCCGTGGTCTGGCTGTCCCATTCCTCGGCATTCCACAACTCGAAGCGGTTACCCATGCCCACCAGGGACACGTCCTTGTCGAGACCGACCAGTTCGCGCAGGCGGGAAGGCAGCAGGATGCGTCCGGCACTGTCCATTTCCAGCGTTTCTGCGTGGCCTAGCACGAGGCGCTGGTAGCGTTTCAGCGTGGGATTGCCGGTGGGAAGGGCGAGAAGGCGGGCTTCGACCGGACGCCAGTTAGGTTCGGGATAAATCAGCAGATGGTCGGGGGATTCGAGAGTGACAACCAGCTTGTGGCCAAACGCGGACAGCAGTGTCTCACGGTGCTTGGCCGGAATGGCCAAACGACCCTTGCTATCAAGAGAGACAATGCTGACTCCACCAATCATGACTTGGACACCACCGCTGAAAGTTGAGGGGCCGTCGCCCCACTTTTACCCACTTCACCCCACTTTCCGCCACTATAAGAAAGAACTTCACCATGGTCAACATCGCTCGACACTAATTCACCTTTTGCGACAATGACTTAGCGGTAGGGTGAAAATGTGCTTTCCGTGTCAAATCAGGGAGTTAATGACAGCAGTCAAAGTGAGCTATGAACTGGAATGGTGCAGGAAGACAACACAATGATTTTTAATGACATGCACATTAAAGATTAGCAACTACGCAACATCCCAGCCGCCATGAAAGCCTGGGCATGCAAAAACAGAACGGCATGCCGCAGCATGCCGTTCGTGAAAACGCTGTACCGGGCAGCGTTTTAGCCGGTTATCCAGCCAGTTTCTGCTTCAGGATGTCCTGCACCTGGGCCGGATTGGCCTTGCCTTTGGAGGCTTTCATCACCTGACCGGCCAGCGCGTTCAGTGCCTTTTCCTTGCCGGCACGGAATTCCTCCACCGCCTTGGGGTTGGCGGCAATGGCTTCTTCCACCATTTTTTCGATGGCACCCACGTCGGACACTTGTTTCAGGCCGTCACGCTCGATGATGGCATCGGCGGGCAGATCGCTTTCCCACAAGGCATCGAACACTTGCTTGGCCAGTTTGCTGGACAGGGTGTTGTCGGCAATGCGCAGGATCAGTCCGGTGAGGCGTTCGGCGGAAATCGGGCAGTCGCCGATATCCTTGCCGTCGCGGTTCAGGCGAGCGGCAATTTCGCCATTCACCCAGTTGGCCGCCAGTTTGCCCTGACCAGAGGCCTGGGCCACGGCTTCGAAGTATTCTGCCGTGGCGCGGCTACCGGTCAGCAGCGCAGCATCGTAAGACGACACGCCGAAAGCCTCGACAAAGCGCGCCTTCATGGCGGCGGGCAGTTCCGGCATTTCGCTGCGGATACGGGCAATCTGCTCGTCGCTGATGCGTACCGGCAGCAAGTCCGGGTCGGGGAAGTAGCGGTAGTCGTGCGCGTCTTCCTTGCTACGCATCATGCGGGTTTCGCCGCTATCCGGGTCGAACAGCACGGTGGCTTGCTCTACGCGGCCGCCATCTTCCAGGGTATCGATCTGCCACTGGATTTCATACTTGATGGCCTGCTCCAGGAAGCGGAAGGAGTTGAGGTTCTTGATTTCGCGGCGGGTACCGTACTCTTGCTGGCCAAACGGGCGCACCGAGACGTTGGCATCCACACGGAAGCTGCCTTCCTGCATATTGCCGTCGCAAATACCCAGCCACATTACCAGGCTGTGCAGGGCGCGGGCATAAGCCACCGCCTCTTCCGGCGAACGCATGTCCGGCTCGGACACCACTTCCAGCAGCGGGGTGCCGGCACGGTTGAGGTCGATACCGGTCATGCCGCTGAAGTCTTCATGCAGCGATTTGCCGGCATCTTCTTCCATATGGGCGCGGGTCAGCTTGACCAGCTTTTCTTCCTCGCCCACCAGAATCGGCAATACGCCGCCTTCGACAATCGGCAGCTCCATCTGGCTGATCTGGTAGCCCTTCGGCAGATCAGGATAGAAGTAGTTTTTGCGCGCAAACACGTTCTTCTGGTTGATCTTGGAACCCAGTGCCAGGCCCAGGCGGATGGCTTTTTCCACCACCGCCTTGTTCATCACCGGCAGTACGCCGGGGAAGGCCAGTTCCACAGCCGAGGCCTGGGTGTTGGGCTCGGCACCAAAGGCGGTGCTGGTGCCGGAAAAAATCTTGGTAGCGGTGTTGAGCTGCACATGCACCTCAAGACCGATGACGACTTCCCATTTCATCGCGGAGAAATCCTTTAGCTATGCCGACAGGGGCTGGCGCGTTGCCGCCCCTGTTCGGTCTTGATTACAGGGCGGGTGCGCGGGTGTGCCAGTCGGTAGCCAACTGGAACTGGTGCGCCACATTCAGCATTTTTGCTTCGCCAAAATAATTGCCGATGATCTGCAAACCCACCGGGCGGCCACGGCGGTCGAAACCAGCCGGCACGCTCATGCCTGGCAGGCCTGCCAGGTTGACCGACAGGGTGTAGATGTCGGACAGGTACATCTGTACCGGGTCCGACGACATCTGGCCCAGATCAAAGGCTGCCGTCGGGGCGACCGGCCCCAGGATGACATCACATTGCGCAAAGGCAGCGGTGAAGTCATTGGCAATCAGACGGCGGATCTTCTGCGCCTTCAGATAGTAGGCATCGTAATAGCCGTGCGACAACACATAGCTGCCCACCAGGATGCGGCGCTTCACCTCGTCGCCGAAGCCTTCGGCGCGGGTCTTCTCATACATGTCCACCAGGTCTTTGTACTCTGCCGCACGATGGCCGTAACGCACGCCGTCGTAACGCGACAGGTTGGTGGAGGCCTCTGCCGGGGCAATCACGTAGTAAGCCGGGATGGACAGCTCGGTATTGGGCAGGCTGATGTCCACCACCTGGGCGCCCTGCTTTTTCAGCGCGGCTACCGCATCTTCGATGATCTTGGCCACGTCGGCATCCAGGCCGTCGGCAAAGTACTCGCGCGGCAGGCCAACACGCAATCCGGCCAGCGGCTGGTTGAGATCGCGGGTGTAGTCTTCGCGGGCACGCTCCAGGCTGGTGGAGTCGCGCTCGTCAAAACCGGCCATCACGTTCAGCATCAGCGCGCAGTCTTCGGCGGTCTGGGCGATCGGGCCGCCCTGGTCCAGCGAGGAGGCAAAAGCCACCATGCCGTAGCGCGACACCACGCCGTAAGTGGGCTTGATGCCGGTGACGCCACAATGGCTGGCCGGCTGGCGGATGGAGCCGCCGGTATCGGTGGCGGTGGCCACCGGCGTCAGGCGCGCTGCCACGGCAGCAGCCGAACCACCGGAGGAGCCGCCCGGAATGGCGTTCAAATCCCACGGGTTTTTCACTGCGCCGTAGTAGCTGTTTTCATTGGACGAGCCCATGGCAAATTCGTCCATATTGGCGCGACCCAGCGTCACCAGTCCGGCGGCATTGCACTGCTCCACCACATGGGCGTTGTAGGGCGAGATGAAGTTGTCCAGCATCTTGGAGCCGCAGCTGGTTTTCCAGCCCTGCTGGCAGAAAATATCCTTGTGCACCATGGGCACACCGGTAAGCAGGCCAGCCTGGCCGGCGGCGCGGGCGGCATCCGCTGCGGCGGCATCGGCCAGGGTGCGGGCGCGGTCTACGGTAATGAAGGCATTCAGCTGCGGGTTCAGCGCCTCGATGCGGTCGAGGTAGTGCGTGGCCAATTCCACGCTCGACACCGCACCCGCCGCCAGTTGTTGCGACAGTTGCTTGAGGGTGGCGTTCGTCATTTTGTCTTGATATCCGGTTAAGCTGGGATCGATGAGCGGGTGCGCCTGCCACGGCAGGCCGGCAGCATATATCCGGAAAAAGCCATTCCCAAGCGGGAACCATCCGAAATCATGCTGCTCTGAAACTCACTCGATCACCTTGGGAACGAGGAACAGACCCTTTTCCACCTGCGGGGCAAGCGCTTGAAATGCCTCGCGCTGGTTGGTCTGGGTCACGATGTCTTCACGCAGGCGCAGGCTTACATCCTGCGGATGCGCCATCGGTTCGATGCCATCGGTGTTGACGGCCTGCATCTTCTCGATCAGGCCAAAAATATTGTTAAGCTGGTTGCCAACTGCCGCGATTTCTTCATCGTTTACGTTGATGCGGGCAAGCTTGGCAATCCGCGCGACATCCTGGTGCGTCAGAGACATGGCGTCCTCGTTAAAACCTTTAATATTTCAAGCTTTATAGGGTATCATAAGGGGTTTGATTCTCCCAAGATCGACATCACACATCGCAACAGGAAAGGCGCATGCGGCAACAGGGTTATCTGCCTGTTATAACGCTGTTTATTTCTTCGCTGCAATGCAACAATGATGTCCCCCCGGGGAGCCGCCGCCCGCAGCGCCAGCTTAGCCTGAAAAACTGCGCCGTGTCGGAAACCGGGAAGCCAAGCCCATGCTAAGATTTTGCCGGACGCGCATCGCGCCCGACTGACGGAAACTGAACCAGGACCGCCCAATGTTTCGTTCGCTCACCGGATACTTCTCCAACGACCTTGCCATCGACCTTGGCACGGCCAACACTCTCATTTACATGCGTGGCAAGGGCATCGTGCTTGACGAACCATCCGTGGTCGCCATTCACAGCGATGTACCCACCAACAAAAAATCCATCCTGGCCGTCGGCCTGGAAGCAAAGCGCATGCTGGGACGTACTCCGGGCTCCATCCAGGCCATTCGCCCGATGAAAGACGGCGTGATCGCCGACTTCACCGTCACCGAACAGATGCTCAAGCAGTTCATCAAAAAGGTGAACCCCAACCGCTTCTTTGCAGCCAGCCCGCGCATCGTCATCTGCGTACCCTGCGGTTCTACCCAGGTGGAACGCAAGGCAATCCGCGACTCGGCCCTGGCTGCCGGTGCGCGCCGTGTGGAACTGATCGAAGAACCGATGGCCGCTGCCATCGGTGCCGGCCTGCCGGTAGAGGAGCCCACCGGCTCCATGGTGGTGGACATCGGTGGTGGCACCACCGAAGTAGGTGTGATCTCGCTAGGTGGTGTGGTGTACTCCAACTCGGTACGCGTAGGTGGCGACAAGTTTGACGAAGCCATCATCAACTACATTCGCCGCAACTACGGCATGCTGATTGGCGAAACCACCGCCGAAGAAATCAAGAAGACCATCGGCTCGGCTTTCCCCGGTGCCGAAGTGCGTGAAATGGAAGTCAAGGGCCGCAACCTGGCCGAAGGCATTCCGCGCGCGTTCACCGTTTCTTCCAATGAAATCCTGGAAGCACTGACCGAGCCCTTGAACCAGATCGTGTCTGCCGTGAAGATTGCACTGGAACAAACTCCGCCGGAACTGGGTGCCGATATTGCCGACAAGGGCATGGTGCTGACCGGTGGCGGTGCGCTGCTCAAGGACATCGACCGCTTGCTGGCCGAAGAAACCGGCCTGCCGGTATTCGTGGCCGAGGAGCCGCTCACCTGCGTGGTGCGTGGTTCGGGCAAGGCGCTGGAAAAGATGGACAAGATCGGCACCATCTTCACCAACGTACCCTGATTGCTGCCTAAACGGAGTTGCTGCCGCCCCGTCAAGGGGCGGCATACCGCCTGATGGACTTCGCCAACACCCCCAGTTTTTTCCGTTCCGGGCCCAAGCCCGGCACACGCCTGTTTCTGTGCGTGCTGGCCTCTATCGCGCTTCTGGTGGGCGATAGCCGCTACGGACTGATGGAACAGGCCCGCGATGGTATGTCGCTGGTGCTCTATCCCCTGCAGCGTGTGGTCAACATGCCGCTGGGCATGGTGCGCCATTTTGGTGACTACTTCACCGTGCAGGCCGACCTCAAAAGCGAAAACGACCAGTTGCGCACCCGCCAGCTGGAAATGTCCGCCCGGCTGGCCAGGCTGGAAACCGTAGAGCGTGAACTAACCGAACTACGCGGCCTGAATGCCATCAAGGCTGGTCGCAGCGATGCTGCCCAACTGGCAGAAATCCTGTACACCGGTCGCGACCCCTTCTCCTACAAGATCATCATCGACAAGGGTGCCGATGCCAATCTGCAGCCGGGCCAGCCGGTGGTGGATGCACGCGGCCTGCTGGGGCAGATTACCCGGGTACAGCCGCTGACTGCCGAAGTGTCGCTGATTATCGACAAGAACCAGATGGTGCCGGTGATGATTGCCCGTACCGGCGAGCGCGCCATTTTGTATGGCTATGGCGGCGGCGTGGAAATCCGCTATTTGCCGCTGCATGCTGACGTGCGTGAAGGCGACAGCATTGTCACCTCCGGCATTGACGGCCTGTACCAGGAAGGTACGCCGGTGGCGCGGGTCAGCAAGGTGGAACGCAATGCCGGCGCGGCCTTCAGCCGCATCACCACCGAGCCGCTGGCCGGGGTGCAACAAACCCGTTATGTACTGGTATTACAGCAAAAGGGCCAGACACCGCCGCGTCCGGCCGAGCCGGTTGTGCCCGTGAAAAAGACCAAGGGCAAGAAGCCCGCCGATTCGGAGTAAGCATGTCGTTCGACCGCCCCAAGGAATTGCTCAAGCCGGTCAAGCGCCGCTTCATTTTCATGACCCTGCTGCTGGCGGTGCTGGTGGAAATGATTCCGCTGCCGCATGGCTCCACCCGCTGGCTGCCCGACTTCATCAGCCTGGTACTACTGTACTGGGTGATCAACCAGCCACGCCGGGTGAATGTGGGCATTGCCTTCCTGATGGGACTGGTGGCCGACATCGCCACCGCTGGCATGCTGGGACAGCACGCACTGGCTTACTCCGCCACCTCGTATCTGGCACTAAGCCGTCAGCGCCAACTGATCATGTTCAATCTGGGTCAGCAGGCACTCAGTGTGCTGGGGCTGATGCTGTGTAACCAGAGCATCATGGTGGTGGCGCGCATGCTCACCGGCTCTGCCTTTGTCGGCTGGAGCTATTTCCTGCCGCCCCTGATCGGTGCCTTGCTATGGCCGCTGCTGACCAAGCTGCTGCTGCTGCCCTACCGTCATCACTCGGTGTAAGTCGTGCGTCCCACCCGTTTCAAGAATTCGCAGGCTGAAGACGGCCAATTCCAGCTCCGGCTCATCGTGGCTTACGTGTTCATGCTGCTGATGTTCTGCATCCTGATTGCCCGTTTTGTTTGGCTGCAGGTGTACCAGTACGAGCACTTTTCCACGCTGGCACAGAACAACCGCATTTCTCTGCTGCCCATCCTGCCCAACCGTGGGCTGATCATGGACCGTAACGGGGTGATTCTGGCGCAGAACTATTCTGCCTATACGCTGGAACTGGTACCCAGCAAGATGCCGGACATGAACGCCACCGTTGCCGAGCTGAAAAAACTGGTCAACATCACCCCGCGTGACGAAAAGCTGTTCAAGAAACTGCAGGGCGAATCCAAGGATTTCGAATCCATCCCGCTCAAGGTCAAGCTGTCCGAGGAAGAAGCCGCCCGCGTGGCCGCCAATGCCTGGCGCTTTCCCGGAGTGCAGGTTAAGGCGCGCTTGTTCCGCGACTATCCCTACAAGGAACTCACCAGCCACGTGCTGGGCTATATCGGCCGCATCAACCAGAAAGACCAGGAGCAGCTGGACGACGAGGACAAGACCACCAATTACAAGGGCACCAACTACATCGGCAAGACCGGCCTGGAAGCGGTGTACGAGGATGATCTGCACGGCCAGGTGGGCTTCGAGGAAGTGGAAACCGACTCCGGCGGCCGCGCCATCCGCAGCTTGCGCCGTACCCCGCCCGTCAATGGCAATAATCTGAAACTGGCGCTGGATATCCGCTTGCAGGAAGTGGCCGACAAGCTGTTTGGCAACCGTCGCGGTGCCCTGGTGGCCATCGACCCGCAAACCGGTGGCGTGCTGGCCTTTCTGTCCAAGCCGGGTTTCGACCCCAATCTGTTTATCGATGGCATCGACAGCCAAAGCTGGGCTGCGCTCAACAGTGACTGGCAAAAGCCGATGATCAACCGTGCGCTGCGCGGCACCTACCCGCCCGGCTCCACCTTCAAACCCTTCATGTCGATGGCGGCGCTGGAAACCCACTCCATCGGCATGCACGACGTGCGCCCGGCACCGGCCTTCTTCACGCTGCCCGGTTCCAGCCATCAGTTTCGCGACAGCAACAAGAACGGTAACGGCTCGGCCAATCTGGCCAAGGCCATCCAGGTCTCCAGTGATACCTTTTTCTACAAGCTGGCCTGGGACATGGGCATCGACAAGATTGCCCCCACCGTCGGCCAGTTTGGTCTGGGCCGTCCTACCGGCATCGATCTGGATGGCGAAGCCAGCGGCGTGCTGCCCACCAAGGAATGGAAAGCCAAGCGCTTTGCCCGCTTCAAGGAAGAATTCCGCCGCTGGTATCCGGCCGACGTGGTGAGCATCGGCATCGGCCAGGGCTTTAATGCCTACACCCCGCTGCAAATGGCCAATGGCGTGGCCATCCTGGCCAATGATGGCGTGGCATACAAGCCGCACCTGGTGCAGGAGGTGGTGGATGCAAAAACTGGCAAGAGTCGCCTGATCGAAGCCAAGCCGGATCGCACGCTGCCGTTCAAGAAGGAAAACTTCGAGTATGTGAAGGCCGCCATGCAATCGGTACTGAAACCGGGCGGCACCGCCTGGCGGCTGGGCATAGGCCTGCCCTACACCATGGCTGGTAAAACCGGTACTGCACAGGTGGTGGCCATCAAGCAGGGGGCCAAGTACAACGCCTCTGCCCTAGCCGAGCAGTACCGTGACCACTCCTGGTTCGTGGCTTTTGCCCCGGTGGACAAGCCACGCATTGCCGTTGCGGTCATTGTGGAAAACGCCGGTTTCGGCGCGGCTGCGGCGGCGCCAATTGCGCGTGGCCTGTTCGACTTTTACATCACCGGCAAGGTCCCCAGCTCCATCAGCGGAGACATGAAGACCATGCCAATGGATACTGCCGATGACGCTGCAGCCACATCTGATTAAACGCCTGTGGCTAACCATCAAGGCCCCGCTGGATGGCCCGCTGATGCTGTTCCTGGGCCTGATATTCGCCCTCAGCCTGGTGGTGCTGTACTCCGCCAACAACCAGGGCCTGGACAAGATCGACAACAAGCTGGTTTATACCCTGCTGTCGCTCACCATCATGTGGCTGCTGGCACGCAGCCGACCACAAAGTATCATGAACTTTGCCCCGCCGATTTACGGCATCGGCGTGGTGTTGTTGCTGGCGGTGCATTTCAAGGGGGTGACGGTAAACGGCTCCACCCGCTGGCTGGAGCTGGGCATCACCCGCATCCAGCCTTCGGAGATCATGAAGATTGCCCTGCCGATGATGCTGGCCTGGTTCTTCCAGAAATACGAACTGTCGATGCGCTGGTGGCACTATCTGGTGGCGGCGGTGATGATTGCCATCCCCTGCGCGCTGGTACTCAAGCAGCCTGATCTTGGCACCACCATGCTGATTGCCGCTTCCGGCTTCTTTGTGCTGTTTTTTGTTGGCCTGCCGTGGAAGGTGATTCTGGGCGGCATGGTGGCTGCGGGGGCCTGCATGCCGGTGGTGTGGAACATGCTGCACGACTATCAGCGCCGTCGGGTGATGACCATGATCGACCCGATGGAAGACCCGCTGGGTGCCGGTTATCACATCATCCAGTCCATGATCGCCATCGGCTCCGGCGGCCCCTGGGGCAAGGGCTGGCTCAATGGCACCCAGACCCATCTGGACTACATCCCGGAACGCACCACCGACTTCATCTTTGCCGTGTATTCCGAGGAATTCGGCCTGGTGGGCAATATCATTCTGGTCATTCTCTACACCTTGGTGCTCAGCCGCGCCATGCTGATTACCGCTGGTGCGCAAACCCTGTATGGCCGCGCCATGGCTGGCGCCATCACCCTGTCCTTCTTTGTCTATGCTTTCGTCAATATGGGCATGGTGGCGGGCATTCTGCCGGTGGTGGGCGTGCCGCTGCCTTTTGTGTCCTACGGCGGTACTGCCACCGTCACCCTGTTTGTCGGCATGGGCATGCTGATGAGCATAGGCAACGCCCGCCGCTAAGCTGTCGCCAGACCGTCCACACCGGTCTGGCCATCACGCGGTCCTTGGCGCTACTGACAAAGCCGCGTCGAGAATCCGGGCCAAGGCGCGCCGATGCAGACTGAACAGCGAGTACGACAAGAAGGCGCAACGCAGGAGCCGGGGGGGTGTTAGCAGGTCTTAAAGACCCAGCCCCCAGCGCCACACACCGTACACCACAAAGCTGATCACAATCGCCAGCAGGGTCTTGCCGCTTTTCCATGCCACCAATGCCGCCACGATGATGCCCGGCAAATAGGCATTGTGCAGGCTGATGTCCACCGTGCCTGCCGGTGCCAGCGCCATCGGCACCACCAGCGCCGACAACACAGCCGGCGGCACATAGTGCAGGGCGCGGTTCAGCCAGTCCGGAAAAGCCAAGCGCTGGCCAAACACCAGAAAGCTGGCGCGAATCAGCACGGTCAGCAGCATCATGCCGCCAATGGCAAGCCAATGATTCATACTGTCCGCTCCTTGCGCTTGTTCCATTCTTCCAGCAGCAGACCCGTTGCCACCCCCACTACCGCCGCCAGCATCAGGTCCAGCTTGTAGGGCAGGCCGCGCGCCAGCATGGCCACCACACTGGCAGCTACGGCAGCGCCCAGCGCCGGGCGTCGTTTGAGCTGCGGTGCCACGATGGCGGCGAATGTCGCCCCCATGGCAAAGTCCAGCCCCAGGTTGGCCAGGCCGGGCAGCGATTGCCCCAAACTCACCCCCAGCGCCGTCCACAACACCCAGTTGCCATACATGGCCAGCGAGGATGCCAGCCAGTACCACTGACCGCCCTCTGCCCCCTTGGTGCGAAAGCGGTGCTCCACCACGGCAAAGGTTTCATCGGTCAGCCAGAACGCCAGCGGCCAGCGCCAATGCAAGGGCCAGTCGCGGGCAAAGGGCAGCAAGGTGGCGCTGTACAGTGCATGGCGCAGATTCACCACAAAGGTGGTAAGCCACAACACCGGCAAGGCCGTACCGGCACCAATCAGGCTGACACCAATAAATTGCGAAGAGCCGGCAAACACCAGCAAGGACATACCCAGACTGGCGGTGGCGGACAGGCCGGAGGCCACCGACAACGTGCCGAAGATCACCCCGAACGGGGCTGCGCCCACCAGCATGGGCACGGTATCGCGTGCGCCCTCCAGCAGCAGCGCACGGCGCGACAAGGCCCCACTCATGATGCCTCCCGTGGGCCGGGCCAGACTTCACGCAGGCTGTCGCCATGCAGGCTCATATTGGCCCCTTCGGTAGCACGGACCGGCAGCGTGCGGTGATCGAAATCGTCCAGACAGTGAATATTCACGCCATAGTAATCCGGCATCGCACGCTTGCGATGGAAGGTATAAATGCCGCAATGCTGGCAGAAGAAGTGACGGGCAATGCCGGTATTCCAGCGGTACTCGCTCAGCGCATCGGTACCGGACAGGATCTCCAGCTGGCTTTCATGCACCCGCGTCATCAGTGCGTTTTTCTTCACGCACAAGGAACAATCGCAGGTAGTGAGTTCTTCGGGTTCGGCATGCAGACGAAAACGTACTGCACCGCAATGACAGGAGCCGGTATAAGACATGGGCAGGGAATCATGATTGGGAACAGTTCTACCCTACCATGCCAATGGCTTGCCAGCTTGAACGATCTTGCGCTCAGCGCCGGAGGCTGCGCTGGTAAGCCGCCGGGGTGATGCCCAGCGCCAGACGGAATATGCGGGTGAGATGGGGCTGGTCGGCAAAGCCCAGTGCCTGCGCCGCAGCCGCCGGGCTATGCCCCCCAGCCAGCATTTGCCGGGCGCGTACCACGCGCAACTGATTGCGCCAGGCCACCGGCGGCAGGCCCAGGTAACGGGAAAACTGCCGGTTAAGCTGCCAGGGCGACAGCCCAACCGCCGCCGCCAGGGTGGCCAGCGACAGATTGTCTGCCACACAGTCGGCCAGCATCTGCCGGGCCCGCTCCACCGCCTGCGGCCACGGGCGCTGCCGCCGCTCGCTAATCAGCATGTGCCGCTGCACCACCTGACTGAACACGGCATAGAGGGCCGATTCGCGCTGCAAGACATCACGGCTGTCGCGTAGCACCTGGTGCAGCTGGTTCAATTGCGCTGCCAAGGGTGGGTCGAACACCACGGTTTCGCGAAAATAGGGGGTGACACCCGGCTGGCCGCTGATCTCTGCCGCCAACTGGCAGATCAGGATAGAGGAAGGATAAAAACCGCGATAGGCCCAGCCCTGCTGGTGAGCGCACTCTCCGGTATGCACCTCGCCAGGGTTCATCAACACCAGCGCACCCACCCCGGCAATATGGTTGCCGCCGCGATGCCGATAAGCCTGCGCCCCGGCCAGCAACGCATTCACCACATATTCTTCGTGAAAATGCGGTGCGAATACCTGTTCCCGGTAAAAGGCATCCAGGCATTCCAGCGGCGCGATATCGTCGGCGCGGAAAAAACGGGAGTATTCAGATTCGGACATGGCAGGAAACCGGGACAGACAGCGTCCCGCTTATTCTGGCACAGCCACCAGCTGAAAACTTGAACGATCTTGCCGTCTCAGGAACCGGCCATAAAGGTGCGAATGCCGGAACCGACAAACTGCACACCAACGCAAATCAGCAAAAAGCCCATCAGCCGGGTGGTTACCTCACGTCCGCCACGCCCCAAACGGGCGGAAATGATTACCGACGAGCGCAATACCAACCACATGCCCAGGCTGGTGGCGGCAATGGCGACAAAGGTCATGCCAAAGGCCAGCGCCTTGGCCGGCCAGCCAGCCAACTCGGCAATTTCAGTGGAAATGCCGATCACCACCGCAATGGTGCCAGGCCCGCTGATGCCGGGCATGGCCAGCGGGAAAAAGGCATAGTCCTCACGTTCGCCGGTTTTCGGGGCCATGCCCGGGTCCTGTGACAAGAACAACATGCGGTAGCCCAGCACCGCCACCACCAGCCCGCCGGCAATGCGCAGCGCACCATAGGAAATACCGAAGGCGGCCATGATCAGGTTACCGGCCAGCAGACTGACCAGCATGATGGCTGCGGCAAACAGGCAGGCCCGGCGCGCCTGATTGGCCCGCCCCGCCTCGCTCATGTCCTGGGTTAGCGAGATAAACAGCGGAATCTTGGACAGCGGGTTGGTAATGGTGATCAGACTGAGCAGACCACCAAACAGAAACTTCAGCGACAGGGTTTCCAGCATGATGACAAAACCATTAAATATAAGCTAACGATTATAATTATCTGCCGGGTAAATGATAGCCCGGCGTCGTGCCTGTGCCTGCGCGATGTCGCATCCCGGCAATCCGCCGTCTGCGGCACTTTGCCGCAGGCAACCGGGTCTGAACTATGCTAATTTGCCCGCAACCCAACACCGGAGATGTCCATGACCCTGCCCCGTCTGCTTACCCTGCTGTCCAGCCTGCTGCTGGCGGCAACCGTGTCTGCCCACAGTTTCACTCTGGGCGCACTGGAACTGGGCCATCCCTGGAGCCGGGCCATGCCGGAAGCCAGCCCCACCGGCGCGGCCTACCTGAGTATCAAGAACACCGGCAAACAAGCCGACACCCTGCTGTCTGCCAGCACACCGCGCGCCGACAAGGCCGAACTGCATGTCCATCTCAACGACAACGGTGTGATGCGCATGCGTGAAGTCAGCGGCGGCGTGGCCGTGGCAGCGGGGAGTGAAGTGAAATTTGCCCCCGGTGGCTACCACATCATGCTGATGGGCCTGAAGCAGCCGCTCAAGGCGGGCGAGCATTTCCCGCTGACGCTGAAATTTGCCAAGTCCGGCAGCATCACCGTGGACGTGCAGGTTGAAAAAGATACTCCGACCGCAATGGAACACAGTGGCCACTAAGGCTGCAGCCAGTGAAATTCACTGCTGGAGTAGTGAATTTTCTGGCCAAATCATTCACATGCCCGCAAAAGCGGGCATTTTTCTGCCTGGCGTTGCGCCAATGTGACATCGTGCAATGCAGCATATGGCCCTTATTAGAGTATTCGCTTTACCGATGCACCAAGCTTGGGCAAACTGGCGTCCGGAAATTGAGTTGAACAACGCTCTGTACTGCTCAGTCCGCCGGTTACCCTAACAGTAGTAAGCGCCAAGTCTGCACCAAAAGAGTCAACACGATGGAGGAGCGGACCTTGCACAGCAAGGCCCGTCAAATAAATAGATCGACTCAGGGAACCGGCGGATTTTTCCTCATTCTGCGTTATGCTATCCGGCATTCTTCTATTGCCAGCCTGCCATGACCGCCACCACGCATTCCCCCTCTGCATTACCCCGTATCAGCATCGAATACTGCACCGGTTGCCGCTGGATGTTGCGTGCCGCCTGGATGGCGCAAGAGCTGCTCACCACCTTTGAAAAAGAACTGGCGGAAGTGGCCCTGCGCCCGGGAAGCGGCGGGGTATTCCGGGTCTGTGTGGATGGCGAGCAAATCTGGGACCGCAAGCAAGACGGCGGCTTCCCCGACATCAAGCAGCTCAAGCAACTGGTGCGCGACCGGGTGGCACCGGACAAGTCACTGGGCCACAGCGAGCGCCCTGCCGACTAATCACCCATACGCATGACCGGCCAACGCAAGATCATCCACGTCGATTGCGACTGCTTTTATGCCGCCATCGAAATGCGCGATAACCCGGCGCTGCGCGATATCCCGCTGGCGGTGGGTGGGCAGCCGGACAGCCGTGGCGTGATTGCCACCTGCAACTACATCGCCCGCCGCTTTGGCGTGCACAGCGCCATGTCGTCGGCGCGGGCACTGCGCCTGTGTCCGCCGTTGCTGATTCTGCCGCCGGACATGGCCCGCTATCGCGCGGCCAGCCAGCAGATCATGGCCATCTATGAGCGCTACACCCCGCTGATCGAGCCGCTATCGCTGGATGAGGCCTATCTGGATGTCAGCACCCAGCCGCATGAGCAGGGCAGCGCCACCCGCATGGCATCTGCCATCCGCCGTCAGATTCAGGCCGAAGTAGGCATTACCGCCTCTGCCGGCATTGCCCCCAACAAGTTTCTGGCCAAGATTGCCAGCGACTGGAACAAGCCGGACGGGCAGTTCGTGATTCGCCCGCAAGATGTCGACGCCTTCGTGCTGCAACTGCCGGTGGAAAAAATTCATGGCGTGGGCAAAGTCACGGCAGCCCATCTGAAAAAACTGGGCATTCACCGCTGTAGCGATTTGCGCCGGTGGGAGGCGGTGGACCTGATACGGCATTTCGGTCGTTTTGGCGAGCGGCTGTACGCGCTGGCACGTGGCGAAGATGAGAGGCCGGTCAGCACCGACCGCAGCCGCAAATCCATCAGCGTGGAAGAAACCTATGTGCAGGATCTGCCAGACCTTGCAGCCTGCCTGGGCAAACTGCCGGAGCTGATGCTCAAACTGCAAGGCCGGATTGCACGGGCAGAAAATCCGCCATTCAAGGGACTGAGCGTGAAACTGAAGTTTGCCGACTT
This sequence comes from Aquitalea sp. FG25, assembly GCF_057809375.1. Classification (NCBI taxonomy): domain Bacteria; kingdom Pseudomonadati; phylum Pseudomonadota; class Betaproteobacteria; order Neisseriales; family Chromobacteriaceae; genus Aquitalea; species Aquitalea sp. FG25. The sequence goes on along the minus strand of NZ_JBMDJV010000004.1, from coordinate 92,748 downwards.
CAGCCAGACCACCGCCGAGCAGACTGGCCGACAATTGACAGCGGCGGCCTATACCGAGCTGTTGAGTATCGCCTTCGAACGCGGCCAGCGACCGGTACGGCTGGTGGGGGTGGGAGTAAGGCTGGCCGACGAGGCCGACCAGCCACAGCAATTACCGCTGTTTGAATTGTAGACAGGCTTACTGCTGGCGGGCTTCCAAATAGGCAGCACGGGCAGCGGCGCTGTCCTGCCACATGCGGGCCACACTGGGACGCTTGCCCAGCAAGAGCAGGTAGTCTGCAATACCCGGAATGATGGTGGTCAGATCTTCGCCGTAGATTTCACGGGTGGACGAGGCCACCAGCGGCAGCACACAGGCGGCGGAGATATCGGCAAAGCTGAAATACTCGCCGGCCAGCCACGGGCCGTACTGCACCAGGCGCGATACAGCCAGCAGGCTGCGCTCGATTGCCGCGCGGGCACTGGCCTTGGCGGCGTCATCCAGCGCGGTACCAAACAGCAGGTGACGATACAGCGGGCCGACTGCCGGCATCAGGTACAAATCCAGTATGGTCATCAGCTCGCGGGCGCTGGCACGGCCATTCGGGGTGGGCGGTAGCAGCGCGGCGGTGGGGTAGGCATCTTCCAGCCACTCCAGAATCACCGTGGATTCTGACAGGGCATGACCGTTGATATCGACATAGGGAATCTTGCCCATCGGGCTTTGTTCCAGCATGGCCGGTTCCTGCGACGGGCGCAGCGATACTTCCTGGAAGTTGACACCCTTCTCCAGCAAGGCAATTTTTACCTTGTTGTAGTAGGCAGACAGCGGCACGCCGTAGAGCTTGATCATGCGGATTTCCTTGCGGGCTCTGCCCTGAAATGAATATGGATGCTTTGCGCCGTACCGTACGTGGCGCATGGCAAAACAGGCGTTGTCAGGCCGCCTTGACCGACAACGCCTGCATTATGCCATCTTTCAGGGCGACGGCCAGCCGGGCCGGGTTTAGCGGGCCAGGGCCAGCGCCTTTTGCTGCAAGCGGCTGCGTAGCAGTGGCATCAGCTGCTGCGCGGCCTTTTCGCCTTCCAGAATAGCCTGATGGCGGGCTTCAAAGTCAGCCGAGCCAATATTCAGCACATTGGGACGAATCACCAGGTCGGCCTGTTTCAGCTCGGCGGCCAGCGTGGGGCCGCTCATGATGTTGAAGCTCTGGTCCAGCATGGAGAACAGGCCGGTGGCCTTGCCAGCCTTGGGTTTGGCGGAAATATCCACCGCAATGACAAAATCGGCCCCCATCTCGCGCGCGGCGGATACCGGCACCGGGCTGACCAGGCCGCCATCAACATAGCGTTTGCCGCCAATCACCACCGGCAGGAAGACATTGGGAATACTGGCCGAGGCCCGCACCGCCTGGCCGGTATTCCCGGTACGGAACACCACTTTCTGACCAGAATCCAGCTCGGTAGAAACGATGCCCAAGCGGCGCGGCAGCTTTTCGATGGGCCGGTTGCCCAGCTGGGTATTGATGTAGTTCTCCAGCTTCTCACCCTTGAGGAAGCCCTTGGTGGACAGCGTCCAGTCAGTCAGTTCGGATTCATCCAGCTGCATGGCCTTGGCCTGCAGCTGCATGCCGTTGAGGCCGGAGGCATACAGGCTGCCCACCACGCTGCCAGCGCTGGTGCCGGTGATGATGTCCGGTACGATGCCGTTGGCTTCCAGCACCTTGATGACGCCGATGTGAGCAAAGCCCTTGGCTGCCCCGCCCCCCAGTGCCAGCGCAACGCGCGGCTTGACCGGGACTTTCGGAGCGGTGATTTCAGTTTTGGGTTGGGTAATGGTACAGGCGGCCAGCAGGACCAGCAGGCTGGCCGGCATCAGGCGGCGTAGGAGCATCATGATAGCGGGTACGGGTAGTGACGGGGTTGAATGCGTAATGGGATCATTCGATTACTGCGGTGCAACATGGTTCCCGGTCGTGCTCAGGAAATCATGCCTGCGCACAGCGCCAGACACCGGGTGGATTCGGTGCCGGCTGTCGCGCAGGGCATACGACATCAAAGCGCTCAGGCCTTGCCCGGCCAGCTGCCAGGTTTGACGAACTCGATCACCTGACGGCCATCCGGCAGGGTATTGCCCTTTTTCTTCAGCGTGCTTTTCCAGGCATGGCCATACACCACTTCATAGGTGGCCGGCAGCTTGTCGTCGCGGCGGCGGGCTTCGTAGGCGGCTTCCACCCGCTGCCAGGCCTGCTTGCCCATCAGGCCACGGCTGCGCTCGCGGGTGGCGTTGTGCGCCCCGATGGCTTTCAGGTCGTGCATCACGTCGCGCACCTTGTCGTAGGTGAGCACAATCTTGTCCATGTCCATCACCGGCTCGGCAAAACCCACGCGCATCAGGGCATCGCCCAGGTCGTGCATGTCGATGAACTGGTTGACGTGGGTGGCATGGTCCACACCACCAAAGGCTTCGCGCAGCTCGAACAGGGTGTCGGGGCCCAGGGTGGAAAACATCAGCATACCGTCCGGCTTGAGCACGCGCTCGAATTCGCTGAACACGCTGTCCGGAATGTTCACCCATTGAATGGTGAGATTGGACCAGATCATGTCCACGCTGTTATCCGCCAGCGGCAGTTTTTCTACATCGGCACACACTTGCCAGGGCTGGCTGCGCTTGAACAGTTTTTTCAGCAGGCCATCACCAGCGCGTTGGCGCTCGCGCGAGGCACACAGCATGGCATGGGCCAGATCCAGCTCCAGCACCTGGGCGTCCGGGTATTGGGCACGCAGCTGGGCAGCACCATAACCGGTGCCGGTGCCAGCATCCAGAATCACCTGCGGCTGGTGCTTGATGTAGGACAGGCGCTCGGCCATGCGGTCGGATACTTCACGCTGCAAGACGGCGGCAGCGTCATAACTGGTGGCCGCGCGCTCGAATGAGGCACGGATACGGTCTTTGTCGGTGTAAAACGCTTCGCTCATGCAGAGGCTTCCAGATGCTGGGCCAGCTTGGCGACAAACTCGTCCTGATGGGACAAAAATGGCGCATGCGAAGCCTGGGTGAATTCATGCAAGGTGGCGTCGGCCAGTGCGGCTTGCAGCCAGCGGCCCGCGCCAATGGGGGTGATGGCATCGCGCACACCGTAAAACAGCGCTACTGGGCACTGAATCTGCCCGGCCAGCGCACGGGCGTCCGCCTCCAGCAGCAGTTGCAATGCGGGTAACAGCCCCTGTGGGCGGCCATGGGCAAACAGCTGCTCGCGCACGGCCTTGACGGTGTCGCGCGCCGCCGGGGCGCCCATCATCTGCAGCGCCAGAAAGCGCTCCAGCGTCTGTTCGAAGGCGCTATCCAGGCTGGCACCCACCGCCTCGATGGCAGCACGCTGCTGGGCATGCGGCCAGCTGTCATCACGCACAAAGCGCGGACTGGTGGAAATCAGTGCCAGACTTTTAACCTTATCCGGATGACGGGCCGCCCAGTGCTGGGCAATCAGCCCGCCCAGCGACCAGCCGACAACTTGTACCGGAAAGGGGAATTGGGCATCGACCAGGTCGGCCACGGCGTCAGCGTCAAAGCGCGCCAAGGGGGCAGATGCGCCATGACCGGGCAGATCGACCAGATGCACGCAGAAACGGTCAGCCAACTGGCTGGCGACACGGTCGAACACGCCGCCATGCAGGCCCCAGCCGTGCAGCATGACCACATCCGGGCCACGGCCACGGCTTTCAACAAACAGATTCATGGGCAGTTAAATGGGGGGCCGTGGCAATTTTCGCAAGTAGCGGGATGAAAAGAAAACCGCCAGCACCTGGCCGGACAACACGGCGGATTGCCGCTGGCTCAGGCTGCATGGCGGAATTCCTGGACGAAACGGGCCAGCCGTTCCCAATCAATGGCATTGGCCAACATGGGTGCCGCAAAATAATAGCCCTGCAATTTGGCACAGCCCATTTCCTGCAGCCGGGCCAGCTGCTCAGCGGTTTCCACTCCCTCGGCCACCACATCCAGCCCCAATGCCTGCGCCAGTGCCAGAATGGCGCGCACAATGGCGGCCGATTCTTCTTTGCGATCCACATCCAGCACAAAGCTCTGGTCTATCTTCAGCACATCAAAGCGGTAACGGTGCAGGTAGGACAGCGCCGAGTAGCCGGTGCCGAAGTCATCCAGCGCCAGTTTGACACCCAGGTCGTGCAGGGCATGCATGACGGTGGCGGCGATTTCCGGCACGTCAATCAGTGCGCTTTCGGTGATTTCCAGATGTAGGATCGCAGCTGGCAGCTGATAACTTTCAATAATGCCGCGCATCCAGCTGACCAGTTCCGGATCGTGGAAATTGGCCGACGACAGATTGATGTGCAGCGCGATGTCACGCGATACCCGGTTTTCATCCAGCCACTGCCGCAGCTGACGGCAAGCGGCATTAATCATGTAGCGGTCTACCCGCGTAATCAGGCCACTTTCTTCGGCCACCGGCAGAAACAGCGCCGGTGAAATCAGGCCGCGCACCGGGTGCAGCCAACGCACCAGGGATTCAAAGCCAACCAGCTCACCAGTGCGTGCATCGATAAAGGGCTGGAAATAAGGCTGTAGCTGGTCGTCCACTTCCAGCGCCCGCCGCAGCTCGCTCTCCAGTGCCAGTTGGTCGGCCTGATTGATGCGCAGCTGATGATTGAACACGGTATAGCCCTGCCGCCCCTGCTGCTTGGTGCAGTACATGGCATGATCGGCATCGCGCAGCAGTTCTTCCGCCTTGTGATAGTGGTCGCGGTCAGCCAGCACCACACCAACACTGGCCGTGGAAAACACCTCGCGGCCAGCCAGAATGACCGGGCGTTCGAACTCGCTGACAATGCGCCGCGCAATCATTTCGCAGCCTTCCAGCATCTCGGTGCCAAACAGCAGGATGGCAAATTCATCGCCCCCCAGCCGTGCCAGGAAGTCATAGTGACGCAAGCAAGAGCGGATGCGGGCACCCGCTTCAAACAGCAGATGATCCCCCGCCAGATGACCCAGGGTATCGTTCACCAGCTTGAAGCGGTCCAGGTCGATAAAGATGACGCTGAAGCGGGCACCGGTGCCTGCCAGATAGCCATCCCAGGCACGACGCAGGGTTTTGGCAAAATAGTTGCGGTTGGGCAGCTTGGTCAGCGGGTCGTGCAGGCTGTCGAATTCCAGCTGCGCATTGACGGCATCCAGCTCGCTGGTGCGTTCTCGCACCCGCTCTTCCAGCTCGGCGTAGGCGTTCTGCAATTCCTGCATGGCCCGTACACGTGCCAGTGCCGTGCCGATATTGTTGGCAACAAACTCCATGACTTCCTGGTCACGGTAGCTATAGACCACGTCTTCCTGATAGCTGTGTACTGACAGCACACCCAGCAATTCATGTCCGCAATACAGCGGCACCCCCAGCCAGCTGTGCATGGCCGGCACATTCGGCGTGTCCGGCAAGGACGGAATAGCAGGAACGCGGTCCAGCAACAATGGCCGTCCGCTGTGCAGCACCTGCTCCAGTTGTCCCTTGCCGGGTCGGCGCGACTTGCTGACCTGCAGGTAGTCATCCGAGCAATAGGGAAAGCTGAGCAAGTCGCTGTCCATATTGTATAGGGCCACCTGACAATTGCGTGCGGCCACCAGCTCCATCAGCAAGCGGTGCACGCCGGCCAGAAAAGCCTCCAGCGACAGGCTGGTATTGGACAGGTCGGCAATGCGATACAGCACATCCTGAAACCGCTCGGCCCGCTGTCGCTCGGAAATTTCCGACCGCAGCCTTGCGTTCACGCCCTCCAGCTCGCAGGTGCGCAGCCATACCTGCCGCTCCAGCTGGCTGCGGTACAGCATGCGGTCCAGCGCATAACCAATATGCCGGGTGACAAACAGGAACAAGGCTTGCTCAGCCGAGGTGCATGGCTCCTGGCTGGCGTAAAACTGCAAGACGGCAGCACCGATCACCGCATTATTGGCATTGCTCAGCGGCACACCCATCCACAGCTCCGGTACCGGCCCGTTCCGTAGCAGCTTTTCCTGCTGGCAGATTTCCTGCAGGCGTTCGCGTGTCAGTACCAGCGGTTTGCCCATGCGCATCAGCCAGGCAGTGAGCGAACGATCGTTCTGCTCCCCGGAAAACATTTCTTCCGGTTCCGGTGGGGCCGGGTCGAGCTGATCGGTATAAAAGGGGTAGTGCAGGCTGCTGGCCTGCTCGTCGTAGAGGGCAATATAGAAATTGCTGGCATCCATCAGCCGCATCAGCAGCCGGTGCAGCTTGGGCAGCATTTCATCCAGGGTGGCGCATTCACTGGGCAGCTGGCTGATTTCCAGCAGGGTCTCGTTCATGACCCGGGCACGGGACTGGGCAGAATGCAGTCTCGCGCTCTGCAAATGCCCGGTCAGCAATGTGGCTACTGCAGCCACATTGTCGGCAATCTTGCCGCGCCAAACCAACCAGCCAACGGTTTCGCCATGCTGCATCAAGGGCAGCGCGCCGCCATCCGGTCCGGGAAGCCGCCCGGCCGCCAATGCCGAAGCAGGGGTCAGGTTGTCCGCCGCGCCCAGGGTAGCCAGACATTGCCAGCTTGTGCCCACCAGTGCCCAGACCGCAGCAGCAACAAGCTCGTCCGAACGCTGGATCAGTGCCAGGGCGATATTGGCAGCCTCTTGCTGTGTAGACAGGTAATCAGCCGTACTCTTCATGTCATTATCGTAGTATGAGTTAGCCGGAAAATCCGGTCATGCCACGAAACAGACGCAGCCATCCCCTATGGCTGTGTTGCCGACACCACGCAATCCAGCAAACCCTCCAGCTGGTCCGCCGTGTGGGCCGCCGTCAAAGTGATCCGCAGACGAGCCGTCCCCTCAGGTACGGTGGGTGGCCGTATTGCAGGCACCCAATATCCACGCTCCTTCAATCGTGCAGCCAGCAACATTGCCTGCTCGTTCCTGCCTATGATAATCGGCTGTATCGGCGTTCGCGATGACATCAGCTGAAAATTTACGTCAGCGAGTCTTTCCCGCACTCGGCGTACATGCTGCTGCAGACGCTGGCGGCGCCAGGGCTCGTTAGCAATCAGCTGCAGGCTGGCCAGTACGGCAGCCGCCAGGGCAGGTGGCTGGGCAGTGGTAAAGATATAGGTCCGGGCGCTGTTGACCAGCCATTGCACCAATGGCTGGCTAGCGGCAACAAAGGCACCCGCCACGCCAGCCGCTTTGCCCAGTGTAGCCATGTAGATCAGCCGCTCGCTGTGCAGGCCGTTTTCCACAGCCGAACCACGCCCCTCACCAAGCACGCCAAACCCGTGCGCATCATCGATATAAAGCCAGGCATCGTATTTATCGGCCAGCTGCTGCAGTTTCTTTAGTGGTGCTTCATCGCCGTCCATGCTGTACACCGCATCCACAGCGATCAGCCGTGTTCTGGCTGGCGTGGTGGCCAGCAGGTGCTCCAGTTGCGCCAGATCATTGTGGCGAAAGCGACGAAAACTTGCGCGCGACAGTTGGCAGGCATCATTCAGCGATGCATGGTTCAGCTTGTCGGCAAACACGGCATCTCCCCGTCCCACCAGACTGGTGATTACCGCCTGATTGGCCGCATAGCCAGAGCTAAACAACAGGGCAGCTTCACTGCCACAAAATGCGGCCAGCGCCTGCTCAGCCTCCTCGTGTACGGCAAAGTGTCCTGCCACCAGATGTGAGGCGCCGCCCCCTACCCCCCAGCGACCCAGCGCCTGCTGCGTAGCGGCAATGAGCGCCGGGTGATTGGCCAGCCCCAGATAGTCGTTGCTGGCAAATGCCACATAGCTTTTACCCTCGATGACCACTTGGCAGGACTGTGGCGTTTCCAGAATGTGACGCTGCCGGAACTGGTGTTGCTGTTGCAATTCCTGCAGTGCGCCGGGGATATCTTGGGCTCGCATGGGGCTTTCCGGAAAATTGGGCTAAAACAGGCCGGATTCGGGCAAAAGTATTCCTTATATATACATTGCAAAAATCCGACCGAATTGACACGGTAAAACCAGAAGATTTACAGCGGTGACAAGTCCAGTTTTTCCATCAGGGCGCGGTCGGCATCAACGTCAGGATTTCCTGTCGTCAGCAGTTTGTCGCCATAGAAAATCGAGTTAGCACCGGCCAGAAAGCACAGCGCCTGCATTGCCTCGGGCATTTCGCGACGACCTGCCGACAAGCGCACATAACTTCTGGGCATGGTGATGCGGGTAACCGCGATGGTACGCACAAATTCGGTCCAATCCAGCGGGTCGGCCCCTTCCAGCGGTGTGCCACCCACCTTCACCAGATTGTTGATCGGCACCGACTCCGGCTGCGGCTCCAGATTGGCCAGCTGTGCAATCAGGCCGGCTCGATCCTGACGGGTTTCATTCATGCCAACAATACCGCCACAACATACCGACAAGCCAGCACCGCGCACCTTGCCCAGCGTGTCCAGGCGGTCTTCGTACTCGCGGGTATGGATGATGTCACCATACTTTTCCGGTGCGGTATCCAGATTATGGTTGTAATAATCCAAACCAGCCTGTTTCAGCTTTTCCGCCTGGCCGTCTTTCAGCAAACCAAAAGTGGCACAGGTTTCCAAACCAAGCGATTTCACTTCACTGACCATGCGCAGGGTCTGCTCCAGGTCCGCATCCTTCGGGCCGCGCCAGGCGGCACCCATGCAGAAGCGACCGGCACCATTGGCCTTGGCGGTGCGTGCAGCATCAATCACCTCATCCACCGTCATCATTGGCTGGTTTTCCACCGGGGTATCGTGATGAACCGACTGCGGGCAGTAGCCGCAATCTTCCGGACAGCCACCGGTCTTGATAGAAATCAGCGTAGACAGCTGAACCTTGGCCGGATCAAAAAACTGGCGGTGAATCTCGGCCGCCCGGAAAACCACCTCCATAAAGGGCAGGTCCAGCAGGGCTTCAATTTCTGCTACCGACCAGACATTGCTCTCCGGATGGGGCGTGGCCGGACGGGAAAACTGGATAGATTGCGTGGTCATAATGCGCTTTCTTTGCAACAAAAATGCCAATTGTATTTATTGCCAAATTACAACTGAACAAATGGATAATTTAAGAAAAAAACAGCATGCCTGAGAGTGTCTGGCCGCAGTCTTGCAGAGGGCTTCCCATGCTGTCAAATATCAAAAGAAAATTTATTGACAATTGCTCAATATTTAATCAGAACTGTTTGTTGTGTAATCACCCAAACTGCCCCATCGGGCTGTGTGCCGGCTGCAAAGCCAGCTTGCCGCCCTTGCCAGCCATTCATTGCCCAGTTTGCGCAGAACCAGCACTGACGCGGGATATCTGCGGCTTTTGCCTGCGCCACCCACCGGCTTTCGATGCCATACACACTCCATACCTGTTTGGCTACCCCCTGAATGCAATTATTTATGCAGTGAAGTACGGAAAGCGGCTGGAAATGACCGGAACACTAGCCAGACTAATGGCAGAATTTGCCGAAAAAACCCCGGTATACAGCGATCTGGTCATCCCCGTTCCCTTGTCAAAAGAACGACTTGCAGAACGCGGCTTTAATCAGAGCATTCCACTGGCCCAGGCAATCGCTGCTACAATGCAAAGCCGTTTTTCTGCCACACTGTGTTGGCGAAAACGCAACACTGTGCCGCAAGCCTCTCTCGGACGTGCCGAAAGAAGCCGAAATGTCCGCAATGCATTTGGCGTAAAACAACGCATTGACGGGCTTTCCATCACCATTGTGGATGATGTGGCAACCAGTGGAGCAACCCTGTCTGCCCTGGCTGAAAAGCTCAAAAAACAGGGGGCAAAACGGGTCGATACGTGGGTGCTCTGCAGGGCATCTTTCCTAAAAACTTGACCAAGATTTTGATTCTTTGGAACAATCCAGCCAGCCAACGATGTTCACCGTTGTTCTTTTTCAGCCGGAAATCCCGCCCAATACGGGCAATGTGATTCGTTTATGTGCCAACACCGGCTGTGAACTGCATCTGGTCAAACCCATGGGTTTTCCCATGGAGGATGCCAAGTTGCGACGCGCGGGGCTTGATTACCACGAATATGCCCGTGTCGTTGTCCATGAAAACTGGGCTGCCTGCCAGCAGGCCCTGCAAGGACGGCGGATTTTCGCTGCAACAACCAAAGGCGCCACGCGCCATGACCAGATTTCTTTCCAATCTGGGGACGTATTGCTGTTCGGTCCCGAATCCCGCGGCTTGCCGCCAGAAGTGCTGGAGGATTTTCCTTCCACACAGAGGATTCGTTTGCCCATGCGTCCCGAATCGAGAAGCCTGAACCTTTCCAACGCCGTCGCGATCACGGTGTTCGAAGCGTGGCGGCAGCTCGGTTTTGCAGGAGGAAGCTAACAGTTCACAGGCCGGCCAACACTAACGGGCCAGCAAGAAATGTTGATGCCTGAAGTGAAGCGGACGGCATGCCGAACCTGAGCCAGTCACGGCACAGGCAGCAGGCAAGCAGTCCATGTACGCGAAGGCAGGGGGTATCGCCCGCAAGGGCAGTATCCGCCGACGTTTTTTGATGTGCCCAACAGCATAAGGGAGGTCTATGCAACCAGTACTCCGATGGCTGTGGCTTGTTTTTGTCAGTCTCGTACTCGTGGCCTGCTCCACCGTGAAGACGGCGAGCGCCACCAGCCAGTCGGCCAAGCCGACCAATAAGCCCACCGTAGCCAACAACAAGGGCGGTGCCTATTTTCAAAAAGATGGCCCTGCCGACCATATCCCGGTCAACCTGAATCTGGTACCGGATGCAGTACCCCAGTCAGAACCGCTGATCAAGTCAGCCAACCTGCCGTATTCGGCGATGGGCATGAGTTTCCGCCCTGACACTAGTGAAAAGCCATTCAAGGCCACTGGCGTGGCCTCCTGGTATGGCAAACAGTTTCAAGGCCGGAAAACCACTTCTGGTGAACGTTACGACATGTTCGCCATGACAGCGGCCCATCCGACCCTGCCGATTCCCAGCTATGTACGGGTGACCAATGCGTCCAATGGCAAGTCGGTGATCGTTCGCATCAACGACCGTGGTCCTTTCCACCGGAATCGTGCCATGGACTTGTCCTATGCTGCCGCCTACAAGCTTGGCTTCGTCAAGCAAGGCAGCGCCCGTGTCAGCATCGAACGTGTATGGCCGGTAGCCGGTGGTGAAGCTGTTGCCAGCAATAGCCCGGAAATCCGCAAGGAAGACAATCCGCGCTTCCTGCAACTGGGCTCCTTCAACAAGCTGGCCAATGCAGAAGCGCTGTTGAAGAAGATGCTGGACGAGATGGATGATCATTACGACGCCAAACTGGGCATCATCAACCAGCAGGGCAACTACAAGGTCCGCCTGGGGCCCTTTCCGAACGATGCTGCCGTACGCAGTGCTGCGGAAAGCCTGAAAGTGGAAAATGTGGTAATGAAGGACTGATGCACCCTCCCGCCATACCGTGCGGGATGGGGCAGGATCGCAAGCGAGAGCACCATGCTCTCGCTTTTTTTATTTCTGTCTGATGTGCGCGGCGGCAGGCAATAAAAAACCCGGCGCACAAAGCGCCGGGGTAAAGGCCTTAATTGTCAGCGTAAGGCTCCCGCTCAGGGAGGCAAGCGGGAGGTGCCAAAGCACCTGCACGGTTAGTAGGGCCTGTGCCGGCAAAGTTCCATCATTCGCTGTCCGGCAGCGAATCCTGTTCTTTCAGTACAGCATCAAACCAGCCTTCGACAACCTGCTCAACCTGCTCGCAGCCAGTCTTCTTGAGGCTGGAAAACAACTGCACCGATACCGCAGGGTAATCTGCCAGCTCGCGCCTGACCATGGTCAAGGTCTGCTGCTGGTCGCTACGCGATAATTTGTCAGACTTGGATAGCAGAATATGTACTGGCCGGCCTGTATCGCGAAAGAAGTTAAGCATCTTGCGGTCCAGCTCCAGCAACGGGCGGCGCGAATCCATGATCAGAATTAGCCCGACCAAGCTGTCGCGGGTTTGCAGGTAGCGTCCCAGCAATTGCACCCAGTGGACCCGCACGGCTTCCGGAACCTCGGCATAGCCGTAACCAGGCAAATCCACCATGAAGCGCTCCTGGCCCAGATCAAAGAAGTTGATATGCTGGGTACGACCCGGAGTCTTGGAGACATACGCCAGCCGGGTCCGGTTGGCCAGGGTATTGATGGCGCTGGACTTGCCGGCATTGGACCGTCCCACGAAGGCAACCTCGGCCCGCGTGGGCGGCAGGTCCTTCAAATGGTTGACGGTGGTATAAAAAGTGGCGTTTTTAAAAATCGACATAGTAGTAAGGTTGATTTCAGTTGGTATAGAATAACAGGTTTGAAATTGCCACTTTTACAGATATTTAAGAATTCCTCACAAGGAGCGATCATGAAACGGATGATGCTGTTGGCTGTAGCTGCGGCAACCCTGGCTGGAAGTGCATGGGCAGAAGGCATTGCCAAGGGAGACCCGGTAAAGGGCAAGCAGATCGTTGACACGGTATGTGCCGCCTGTCACGGTGCTGATGGCAACAGCGTAGCGTCGGCAAACCCGACCTTGGCCGGCCAGCATGAGGTGTATATCTACAACCAGCTGCAAGCCTTCAAGAAGGGCGATCGCAAGAATCCGATCATGCTGGGCATGGCATCGGCGTTGTCTGACAACGACATGCGCAATGTGGCCTCCTACCTCAGCCAGCAAAACCCCAAGGCGCGCGAAGCGGCCAACAAGGAGCTGATTCCGCTGGGTGCCAAGATCTACCGTGTCGGCAATCCGGTTACCCACGTCCCGGCCTGTATGGCTTGCCATGGCCCGGCGGGCAAGGGCATCCCGGACCAGTTCCCGCGCCTTGGCAGCCAGCACGCTGCCTATATCGCCAAGCAGCTGAGTGATTTCAAGGCGGCTACCGATCGCAAGAACGTGACCATGACTGATGTGGCTTCCCGCATGACTGATGCCGAAATGAAGGCCGTGGCCGAATACATTTCGGGTCTGCGCTAATCGCAACTTTTGCGGATAGCCTTGTTCAAAAGGGAAGCCATAACAGGCTTCCCTTTTTGTGTTCGGCACCAAGATGACTAAAAACTCCCGCCACACCGCTGTTTACAAGCTGTACGAGCTGTTCAGTTCCATGCGCTTTGCCATTGGTCTGCTGACCATTCTGGCCATTGCCTCGATCATTGGCACCGTACTCAAGCAAAATGAACCCTACCCCAACTATGCCTTCGAATTCGGCCAGTACTGGTTTGCCGTGTTCGAGCAACTTGGCCTGTACGATGTCTACCATTCCGGCTGGTTTCTGACCATCCTGGCCTTCCTGGTGCTGTCTACCACCTTGTGCATCGTGCGCAATGGTCCGGGCTTCATCAAGGACATGAAGGCCTACCGCGAAAAAGCATCGGACAACTCGCTGGCGGCAATGAAGCACAGTGTTGAAATCGATGCCGCCAGCAGCGACCCCACCATCCTGCGTGCCTATTTGCGTGGCCAGGGCTGGCGCTGGCGTGAGCACCAGCGCGAAGACGGCAGTCTGGTACTGGCCGCTAAAAAGGGCGCTGCCAGCAAGCTGGGCTATTTCTTTGCCCACATTGCGCTGGTGGTGATCTGCATTGGCGGCCTGATGGATGGCAACCTGCCACTGAAACTGGCTGAGATGGTGGGCCGTGTGGTACCGGAAACCCGTGACATTCCACAAAGCCAGATTCCGCCGCAAAGCCGGCTTTCCACTTCCAACCTGTCTTTCCGTGGCAATGTCACTATCGCCGAAGGCAAAAGCGGCGACGTGATCTTCCTGAATTCCGGCAACGGCTATCTGGTGCAGGACCTGCCCTTTACCGTGACGCTGAAGAAGTTCTATGTCGACTACTACAGCAATGGCATGCCCAAGCTGTTTGCCAGTGACATCGTCGTCACCGACAAGGCCACAGGCAAGGTGACCGAAGCGCAGGTCAAGGTCAATCACCCGCTGATCGTGGATGGTGTTGCCATCTACCAGGCCAGCTTTGGCGATGGTGGTTCACCGATGAGCTTCAAGGCATGGAACCTGGACGCCCCGCAAATGGCCCCGGTAGCCATCAAGGGAATTTCCATGGCCGGCCAGCCGCTGCGTGCCAACGGCAAGGATTACAGCTTGGAATTCGGCGAGCTGCGGGTGTTCAATATCGAGAACATGGGCGGCAAGAATGCGGATGGCGGCGACAAGACCCTGTCCCAGCGCATGCAGGATGCCCGCGAGGTGAAACACGAGAAACAGCTGAAGAACATCGGCCCGTCCGTCACCTTCAAGCTGCGTGACAAACAGGGTCAGGCGGTGGAGTTCCACCATTACATGGCGCCGATTCAGCAAGATGGCGCCAGCTACCTGGTTGCCGGTGTACGCAACAAGGTATCGGAACCCTTCCAGTACCTGCGCCTGCCGCTGGACGACAGCATGTCGCTGGACAGTTTCATGCGATTGCGCACAGCATTCATGAATCCGGCGCTCTATGATGAAATCGCCAAGCGCACGACGGCCAAGGCCATGCAGGGTTCGGCCATCAGTCCGGCCATGCAGCAGCAGTTTACCAATAGCGTGAAATGGATTCTGGCCCGCTTTGCTCAGGGTGGCTTTGTGGCCCTGGAGCAGTTTCTGGATGAAAAAGTACCGCAGGACAAGCGCCAGGCCGTGGCCCAGACTTATGTCAAGATTCTGCAAGGCGCAGTGGTAGACGTGATGGATGTCGCCGATGCCAAAGCCGGGATCAAACCGGTGGCCATGGACGGCAAGCGTTACCGCTTCTTGCTGGACAGCCTGGTTGGCATCAGCGCGCTGCATGATTACAACGCACCGGTGTTCCTGCAGCTGCAGGGTTTTGATCAGGTACAGGCTTCCGGCCTGCAATTGACCCGCTCACCGGGCAAGATCCTGGTGTATCTTGGTTCGCTGATGCTGGTAATCGGCATCGTACTGATGTTCTATATCCGGGAAATCCGCCTGTGGATACGCTGCGCACCCGGCAGCGTCAGGGTGGCCATGAGTTCCAACCGGCACAACCGTGATCTGGATGCGGACTTCCGTCGCCACAGCGAAGCAATTCAACAGTTGGTACGAGGTAAGTGATGGAACTGGCTCAATCCTTTGTCGAACAACCGCTGTACAAGCGCCTGAAAACCGCAGACTGGCTATACGCCGTGCTGATTCTGGTGGCCGCCGGCCAAGCCTGGCGCTTGTACAACCCTTTCATGGACGGCTATGAACAGGCCATTCTGGCTGGCTCAGCCATCGGCCTGGTAGCCCTTGGCTGGTTCTGGAAAGCCTGGCGCTGGTTCTTCCCGCTGTCCGCCTGTGTGGCACTGGCCGGCATCAGCCTGTACCACGGCCAGCTGGCACGTGGCCAGACGGCGTTCTGGCTGAAATTTCTGCTATCCAGCCAATCCGCCATCATGTGGATGTGCACGCTGTTCTTCCTGGCCACCCTGGTGTACTGGGCCGGCCTGATCAGCCGCTCGGCCATGCTGTCCCGCATGGGCAGCGGCCTGACCTGGGCGGCGGCAGTAATGGGGGCCGCCGGGCTATTCGTGCGCTGGTACGAAAGTTATCTGATTGGCAGTGATGTCGGCCATATTCCGGTATCCAACCTGTATGAAGTCTTCATCCTGTTTTCGCTGATCACCGCGCTGATGTATCTGTACTACGAAGCACGCTTTGCCACCCGTCAGGCTGGTGCTTTTGTACTGCTGGTGATCTCCGCTGCGGTCGGCTTCATCCTGTGGTACAGCTTCGACCGCCAGGCACATGAAATCCAGCCGTTGATTCCTGCCCTGCAATCGTGGTGGATGAAGATTCATGTTCCAGCAAACTTTGTCGGCTATGGTGCCTTTGCCATGTCGGCCATGCTGGGCGTGGCCGAACTGCTGGTGCTCAAGGGGGTGCTGAAAGACCGCCTGCCCAGCGCCGAGGTGCTAGACGAAATGATGTACAAGGCCATTTCCATCGGCTTCCTGTTCTTTACCATTGCCACCATTCTGGGCGCAATGTGGGCAGCCGATGCCTGGGGTGGCTACTGGAGCTGGGACCCGAAGGAAACCTGGGCGCTGATCGTGTGGCTGAACTACGCCGCCTGGCTGCATATCCGGCTGGTGAAGGGCTGGCGTGGCAAGCCGCTGGCCTGGTGGGCGGTGATTGGTTTGCTGGTCACCACCTTCGCCTTCCTCGGGGTGAACATGTATCTGACCGGCCTGCATTCCTACGGCGGCCTGTAACCCACAACCAGCCCCGGCCTGCAGCATCGCCGGGGCTTTGCTTTGCCTGCACCACGGACAAGAAGGCCGTGGTTTGTTATTGTGTTGACTGTTTCTTTTCAAGGACCCCGTTTTTACATCATGGATTTATCCTGGCTGTCTGACCCTTATGCCCTGCTCGGCCTCCTCACCCTGATCGTGCTGGAGGTGGTGCTCGGCGTCGACAACCTGATTTTCGTGGCCATCCTGGCCGAAAAGCTCCCACCCCATCAGCGTGACCGCGCCCGTGTGCTGGGCCTGTCGCTAGCGCTGATCATGCGCCTGTTCATGCTGGCGGGCATCAGCTGGCTGGTGAAACTCACCGAACCGCTGTTTTCGGTACTGGACCAGAGTTTTTCCGGTCGCGACCTCATCATGCTGGGCGGCGGCCTGTTCCTGCTGTTCAAGGCCACCATGGAGCTGCACGAACGGCTGGAAGGCGTGGAGCACAGCGAGGGCAACGGCCAGAAAGCTTATGCCGCCTTTGCCACCGTCGTGGTGCAGATTCTGGTGCTGGATGCGGTGTTTTCCATCGATTCCGTCGTCACCGCCATCGGGATGTCAGAACACCTGGGCATCATGATGCTGGCGGTGGTGATTGCCATGAGCATGATGATCATGGCCAGCAAGCCGCTTACCCGCTTCGTCAACGCTCACCCCACCGTGGTGATGCTGTGCCTGGGCTTTTTGCTGATGATCGGCTTTAGCCTGATTGCCGACGGTTTTGGCTTCCATATCCCCAAGGGTTATCTGTACGCCGCCATCGGTTTCTCGGTGCTGATCGAAATGTTCAACCAGATTGCCAACGTCAACCATCAGCGCTATCTGAACAGCCGCAATACCTTCCGCTCCCGCACCGCCGACACCGTGCTGCGCCTGTTGGGCAATGCACCGCTGCAACACGGCAACCATAGCGAACAGGAACACGAAGAAGGCCCGCACGAAGAGTCGGAAGAAGCCTTTGCCCACAACGAACGGGCAATGATCCACAGCGTACTGACCCTGGCAGAACGGCCGATCCGGGTGATTGCCACCCCGCGCTCGGACATCCACCGCCTGGACATCAGCCAGGATGCCGAGCAGCAGCGCAAGGTGTTGCGGGACAGCCCCTACTCCCGCCTGCTGGTGGTGGGCGCAGGCCGCATTGACGAGCCGCTGGGCATCGTGGCGCGCAAGGACTTGCTGGCCCAGCTGCTGGACGGCCAGACGCTGGACGTGATGGCTGCGCTGCGCCAGCCGCTGGTATTGCCCGAAGGCATGACGGTACTGAAAGCGATGGAAGCCTTCCGTCAGCAAGCCGCTGACATGGCCTTTGTGGTGAACGAATTTGGCAGCCTGGAAGGCATCGTCACCCAGAAAGACCTGATGGAAGCCATTGCCGGTGACTTCCCGGAAGAACATGAACGCCATGAACAACCGGCGCTGGTACAAGGCGAGGATGGCAGCCTGGATGTGGAAGGCAGCACCGAGCTGGTGACGCTGGAGCAATACATCGAGCTGGGCAATTACGAAGAAGAGGGCTTCCACACCGTGGCAGGCCTGCTGATGCACCGGCTGGAACGCATTCCGCGCCAGGGCGACAGCATTCGCGAAGCGGGCTGGGACATTGTGGTGACCGAGCAAAAGGGCAACCGTACCGAGCGGGTCAGCATCCGTCCATTACCCAAGCTGGACAATGAGCAAGACTGAAGTCAGCAGCAGTCCGGCCCCGGTGGGCTGCTGGTATCTGTACATACTGGAATGCCGGGACGGCGCGCTGTACACCGGCATCAGCAATGACGTGGCGCGGCGCTATGCCGCCCACTGCGCCGGCAAGGGCGCACGTTACACCCGCCTTAATCCACCGCAGCGCATTGCGCTGGTGCATGCTTTTGCCAACAAGTCACAGGCGCTGAAGGCGGAACACGCTCTCAAGCGTCTGTCCGCTGCCGCCAAGCGCCAACTGGTGGCACACGGCAACCTGGATAACTGGCTGGCGGCACACACCGCCCCGCCCGACATCACTCAGTAAACAAAGCGTTCGCGCAGCTCGTCCAGATTCAGCTCGTGCAAAATGGCTTCCTGCCGCTCGCGCGCACTCTGTTTGCCCTTGCCGGTTTTCTTGGCAATGATCAGCTCGTTCTTCATTGAGTGCTCCCAACCCACCAGCTCGGTCACCGTCAGCTGGTAGCCACGGGCTTCCAGCTGCAGGCAACGCAGCACATTGGTCAGCTGGCTGCCAAACTCGCGGGTATGGATGGGATGACGCCACAGTTCGGATAGTGGCGTCTTGCCAAAGGTTTCGTTCTTCTTCTGGCGCAGCACGGCGGCCACCTCGGCCTGGCAGCACGGCACCAGCACGATGTACTTGGCGTCCTTGGCCAGCGCAAAGCGGATGGCGTCGTCGGTGGCGGTATTGCAGGCATGTAGCGCGGTGATGATGTCCACCTGAGCCGGCAACTGCTCGGAAGTGATGGACTGCTCCACCGTCAGGTTGAGAAAACCCATGCGGTCAAAGCCCAGGCGTTCGGCCAGCTCTTCCGAGCGGCTGACCAGCTCGGGCCGGGTTTCAATACCGAACACCCGACCAGCTTCCTTGTCCTTCAAAAACAGGTCGTACAGGATGAAGCCCAGATAGGACTTGCCCGCACCGTGGTCGGCCAGCGTAACGTCCCCTTTGCTTTGCAGCACGTCCTGCATCAAGGGCTCGATGAACTGGTACAGGTGATACACCTGCTTGAGCTTGCGGCGGGTGTCCTGGTTGATCTTGCCGTCGCGGGTGAGAATATGCAGTTCTTTGAGCAACTCCAGCGACTGCTGCGGTTTGATTTCGGGAATCAGGCTCATCTTGGCCTCCGGTAAAGCGGGAATGGCGCGATTTTACCAGTTTCAGCCGCCCCGCCCCGACAAGCTTGGCCGCAGCAGCCTGCCATGCCACAATTTGCCATCCCAATTGCACCGAGCACCGCCATGTCCCTGCAGTATCACCTGATTCCGGTTACCCCTTTTGCCCAGAACTGCAGCGTGCTGTGGTGCGATGTCAGCCGCGAAGCCGCCATTGTCGATGCCGGTGGCGATATCGACCGCATCCGTGGCTGGGTCGTGCAACAAGGCCTGAGCGTCACCAAGCTGCTGCTGACCCACGGCCATATCGACCATGCCGGTGGTGCCGGTGAGCTGGCCGCGCAGCTGGGCGTAGAGATTGAGGGCCCGGAACAAAGCGAAAGCTTCTGGCTGGACCAGCTGCCCAATCAGGGCCGCATGTTCGGCTTTCCCTCCAGCCCGGCGCTCACCCCTGAGCGCTGGCTGAACGAGGGCGATACGGTCAGCATCGGCCAGGAAACGCTGCAGGTGATTCACTGCCCGGGCCATACGCCCGGCCATGTGGTGTTCTACAGCGCCGCCGCCGGGGTGCTGGTAGCCGGAGACGTGCTGTTTCAGGGTTCCATCGGTCGTACCGACTTCCCGATGGGCAATCACCAGCAGCTGATTGATGCCATCCAGCAAAAGCTGTTCCTGTTGCCGGACGACACCGTGGTGATTCCCGGCCACGGTCCGCTCACCACCATTGGCGACGAAAAGCGCCACAATCCCTTTGTGGCCGACGCCCGCTTCCGCTGATGTCGCCCGCCTTTGAACTGGCGGTGCTGGCGCTGGTACGGCAGATACCCGCTGGCCGGGTCAGCAGCTATGGCGTGCTGGCGGCACAGGCCGGTTTCCCGCGCCATGCCCGCCATGTCGGCAAATTGCTGGGCAGCCTGCCCGACGGCCACGGCCTGCCCTGGCACCGGGTAGTAAACAGCGCTGGCCGCTTGTCCCGCCCCGGCACCGAGCAAGCCGACTGGCAGCGCGTGCTGCTGGAGCAGGAAGGCATCGAGTTTTCCGCCAGCGGCAGCATCAGCCTGTTGCGTTATGGCTGGCCGGATAGCGCCTACTTGCCAGCCAATGTCCGCTGATGGTGACATTTGCTGCATATTGTCCAACAGCACTACAGCCCGTTTGCATCATGTTGCTGAAATGTTACGTCGCTTGAACTGAAACTTTTCAATGTAGAGAGTTGTGCGCTACCCTGCGCGCCCCCGTATGGCCTGACCTGCGGGTTTTACATAAAAAAAGTTCACTTAGGCGGAAAAAATGAAAGCTCGCAAACTGCTGCTGGCCCTGTCTCTGATCAGCGGCTCCACCCTGGCGCATGCCGACAACTGGTCTTTTGCCAATGTCAGTGCCAACTACCTCGACTGGTCGTCGCGCACCACCGCGCAAAGCGGCAAGAAAGACTTTGGCTATCTGGAGGCCGAAGGCGGCATGGGTGGCAACTGGGGGGATGTCTATGGCTTCTTCGACCTGGAAAACCCGGGCAAGAGTGGTGATGGCCTGAACGGCTACGACCGCCGCTACACCACCAAGGCCATTGGCCGCTTCAACCTGACCCAGCTTGGCAACGTACCGGTACAGCTGTATGCCCACATCTACGACACCCGTGGCAACAACTTCTTCAGCCAGAACCGCGTGCTGGGCCTGAGCACCGAACTGAAGTACGGCGACCTGACCATCAAGCCTTTCATTGGCGCGCACAACGAGCTGGACTCCTTCGGCATCGGCTCCGGCTATAACGGCTGGATGGCCGGCTACGTGCTGCTGTACCCGTTCAGCGCCTTCGGTCAGTCCTTCCTGGTGACCCAGTGGCATGAAACCGAATTCGCCCGCAAGCACGAATTTGTGGCCAATTACAAGCACAACACCGGCGAAAACGGTGCCATCGCGCTGTGGTGGAATGTGAACAAGCGCTTTACCACCGGCGTGCAATACCGCTATGCCGACCAGAAGCTGGGCTCGGCCGAGTACCAGAACGCCGTGATCTACAGCGCCAAGTACAATTTCTGATCTGTCCGCGCACACATGCAAAACGCCTCCATCCGGAGGCGCCAGGCTGCTGACTATGTAATTTGGTGCGATGACACAGGACCCGGCAAAGCCCGGCCTTTCGACTAAAAGACTGATTCCGCAGCCTTCCGTCTATTCCCTATCCCCCCGCCCTTTCCCGGAAAGGGAGCCTCGCTTTCCTTCCGGAAAGCGAGAGAGGGATTTAATGTAAATCGGGCTTACTTGCTCTTGTTGGCCTGACGATACAGCTGGATCAGGCGGCGGGTGGAGCTGTCGTGTTCCGCCGTTTTCAGCTTGCCGGTTAGCTCGCCGTGGATGGTCTTGGCCAGTTGCTTGCCCAGTTCCACCCCCCACTGGTCGAAACTGTTGATGCCCCAGATCACCCCTTGTACAAAAATCTTGTGCTCGTAAGCGGCAATCAGCGAGCCCAGATTGCGCGGGTCGAGGAAGCTCATCAGCAAGGTATTGGTAGGCCGGTTGCCGGCAAATACCTTGTGCGGTACCAGCGTTTCCAGCGCGTCGCCCTTCATGCCCTGTGCGGCCAGTTCTTCACGCACTTCCTCGGCGGTCTTGCCACGCATGAAGGCCTCGGCCTGGGCAAACACGTTGGCCAGCAAAATTTCATGGTGACCGGGCAGGCTGCCACGGCTTTCCAGCGAGGCAATCAGATCGATCGGCGAAATATGCGTGCCCTGATGCAGTAACTGGAAGAAGGCGTGCTGGCCGTTGATGCCGGTTTCGCCCCAGATGATGGGCGCTGTTTCGAAGTTGACCGGGTTGCCATTGATCTGGGTCTGCTTGCCGTTGGACTCCATATCCAGCTGCTGGATAAAAGCCGGCAGGCGATGCAGATACTGGTCGTACGGCGCAATCACATGGCTGCCGCCGCCAAAGTAGTTGATGTACCAGATGCCGATCATCGCCAGCAGCACCGGCATGTTCTGCTCGAACGGTGCATTGCGGAAATGCTGGTCCATGATGTGCGCGCCGTTGAGCAGCTCGGTGAAGTTTTCCTCACCCAGATACAGCATGATGGGCAGGCCGATGGCCGACCACAGGCTGTAGCGGCCACCTACCCAGTCCCAGAATTCAAACATGTTTGACGGGTCGATGCCGAAATCTGCCACGGCTTTCTGGTTGGTGGACACGGCAACAAAGTGCTTGGCCACCGCTTTTTCGTCACGGGCGCGCTGCAGGAACCAGTCACGCGCAGTCAGCGCATTGGTGAGGGTTTCCTGGGTGGTAAAGGTTTTGGATTCCACCACAAACAAGGTGGTTTCCGAATGCACCTTCTTCAGGGTTTCCTTCAGCTGGGCACCGTCCACATTGGACACAAAGTGCATGTTCATGCGCGGGTGACCAAACGGGCGCAGCGCGCTGCACACCATCAGCGGGCCCAGGTCCGAGCCGCCAATGCCGATGTTGACGATGTCGGTGATGGGCTGGTTGGTATAACCCAGCCATTCGCCGGAGCGCACGGCGTGGGCAAACTTGCCCATGCGTTCCAGCACGGAATTCACCTTGGGCATCACGTCTTCGCCATCAACAAAAATAGGCGAATTGGTGCGGTTGCGCAGGGCCACATGCAGCACGGCGCGGTTTTCCGTGCTGTTGATCTTTTCCCCCTTGAACATGGCCTTGATGCGTTCCGGCAGCCCGGCTTCGCGCGCCAGCTGCATCAGGCCCTTCAGGGTTTCGTCGGTGATGCGGTTTTTGGAGTAATCGAGGAACAAGCCGCCCACTTCCAGGCCATAACGTTCGGCCCGCTCCGGGTCGCTCTGGAACAGCTCACGCATGTGCAGCTGCTTGGCATCGGCAAAGTGGTCCCACAGGGTTTGCCAGGCGGGAAGTTGGGTCAGTTCGCTCATGATGATTAATCCTCTTCTGTCCGTTCGGCCAGTCTCTTTGCTTTGAGACTGTGCTTGGTTTTTTCTAGTTGTCCGATTACACCTGGGCCACGGCGCAAGGCCACGCCCACAGCCAGCACGTCGATGAGCACCAGGTGGATGATGCGGGAAATCATCGGGCTGTAGGTTTCATTGTCTTCCTGAGTGTCCGCCATCAGGGCGATGGTGGCGGCACGGGCCAAGGGCGAGCCACTGGCGGTAATGGCTACCACGGTGGCACCGGAGGCAGTGGCTTCTTCCACCGCGTCCAGCAGCTCGCGCGAGCGGCCGGAGCTGGAAATGGCCACCAGTACATCGTCGGCATTCAGTACCGAGGCCGCCATCATCTGAATGTGGGTGTCGGCATAGGCCACGGTGGAAATGCCGAAGCGGAAGAACTTGTGCTGGGCATCGGCGGCGGTGATGCCGGAGTTGCCCAAGCCGTAAAATTCCACCCGCCGCGCACGGGAAATGGCCTCGATGGCTGCTTCGATGGCCTGCGGGTTGACGTCGTTACGGCTTTTGAGCAGGGCGGTGACGGTGTTGTCGAACACCTTGGCCACGATTTCCGAAGTCGGGTCTTCCGGGCGGACGCTGGAGTGCACATAAGGCACGCCAGTTACCAGGCTGCCGGCCAGTTTCAGCTTGAAATCGGGCAGGCCGGAGCAGCCCATGGAGCGGCAGAAGCGGATCACCGTGGGCTGGCTGACGCCAGCATTGCGGGCGATATCCGCCACCGCAGCCTGCATCATGGTATAGGGCTGCTCCAGCACCAGTTCGGCCACCTTGCGTTCGGCCGAAGACAGGGCTTCTAGCTGAGACTTGATTCTTTCCAGCATGGGTCAGTGCTCCAGGTGCGCCGCCAGCGCTGCCGACGCGCCGATCAGCGCAGGGTAACGGCTGTTGATGACAAACACCGGAATTCCCGCCAGATAAGCAGAAAAACGGCCCTTGTCTTCGAAGCGCGGGCGGAATGGCGACGTTTTGAAGTAGTCGATCAAACGTGGAACGATACCACCGCCAAGGTATACCCCGCCACGGGCGCCGAGCGTGAGCGCCAGATTGGCCGCCGCCGTACCCAGCATGGCGCAGAAGGCATCCAGCGTTTCGCGGCAGCGCGGACAGTCACCCGACAGGCCGCGCGCGGTGATGTCGGCGGCGGACAAGTCCTGCTCAGGCTCGCCAGCCAGGGCTGCCAGCGCATGGTAAATCAACACCAGGCCGGGGCCGGACAGCAGCCGCTCGGCAGACACATGGCCGTGACGGTCACGCGCATAGCGCCAGATAGCCGCCTCGCGCTCATCAAACGGGGCAAAGCTGACATGGCCACCCTCACCCGCCAGCGGCATATAGCCACCGGGATAAGGCATCAGCGCAGACACGCCCAGGCCGGTGCCAGGGCCGATCAAGGCCAACGGGCTGCCGCTGACCGCCTCGCCACCACCCACTTGCACCAGCTCCTTGCGTGGCAGCTGCGGCAGCGACAAGGCCAGCGCGGTGAAATCGTTGATGACAATCAGCGAAGTCAGCCCCAGCGCCTGCCGGGTGGCTTCGATGGAAAACGCCCAGTGGTGATTGGTCATCTGCACCCAGTCGCCGGTCACCGGGTTGGCAATGCCGATGGCGGCATGGGCCACCGCATGGCTGCCCACCTCGGCCAGATAGCTGCGCATGGCGGCTTCCAGCGTAGGGTGACTGGCACAGGGCAGGACGATGATGTCCTCCAGCACGCCAGGGCCGGTTTCCAGCGCAAAGCGGGCATTGGTGCCACCAATGTCGGCCAGCAAGCGCGGCCAGGTATTAGGCAGTCCAGTAGACATCGATGGGGCACTCCGTCTGCAACAGGAAATGGCTGATGGGCAGGCTGTTGTTGATGCCTTGTACGGCCTGATCGAACACCTGACGTTTGCCCGCGCCCTGAATGGACAGGATGAGGCTGTCGCATGCCAGCAGGGCAGCCTTGCTCATGCTGAAGCGCAAATGCGGCGCGGTGAGCGGCTGCACCGCCAGCAAGGGCAGGCTGCGGCCCATGTCCAGCCCATCCGCCAGGGCCGTCGCGCCGGGAAACAGCGAGGCGGTGTGGCCGTCTTCACCCATGCCCAATACGGCAACAGTCGGGCGTTGGTAGGCGGCGTTGGCAGCGGCCAGTTCGGCTAGCTCATCACTGGCATCACCCACCAGCGGCAGGAAACGGGCGGCAGCGGCGGCATCCTGCAGCAAATGCTCGCGCACCAGCGCGGCATTGCTGTCCGGGTGATCTGCCGGGACGAAGCGTTCGTCCACCAGCGTGATCAGCACACGCGACCAGTCCAGCGGCTGGCTGCGCAGCGCGTGAAAGAAGGGAACCGGCGATTTGCCACCGGAAACGGCCAGTACTGCATGTCCATCACGGCGGATGGCAACGGACAGCCGTTGTGCCACAGTTGCCGCCAGTGCGGCGGCAGCGGCCGGTGCATCAGAAAATTCAAACCACTGCATGCATGTCATCCTCACCTGGCACCCGCCATTGTCAGTGCATCACAACGGGTGATTGCCGCTCGTGCTGGCCGGCTTGTTATGAATTGTCCGGCCCGCGCCGCCGCACTGGCGACCCGGACGGGTCAGCTTGGTCAGCTTTCTTCGTGCCAGCTGATGCCGTCACGGCTGAGCAACGCGCTGGAAGCCGCCGGGCCCCAGGTGCCTGCGGTGTATTGCTTGGGCGGGGTATTGCTGCTGTTCTGCCAGCATTCCATGATGGGCATCACCCAGCGCCAGGCTTCCACCAGCTCGTCACGGCGCATGAACAAGGCCAGCTTGCCGCGAATCACATCCAGCAGCAGGCGCTCGTAGGCATCGGCACGGCGCACTTTGAAGGCCTTGTAGAAGTCCAGGTCCAGATAGGCCGGTTGCAAACGCATGGTGTCGCCCGGCTCCTTGGCCAGGAAGTACAGACGGATGCTTTCTTCCGGCTGCAGCTGGATCACCAGCCGGTTGGCGGTGTGGCTGCCGCTCAAGGGGCCGGAGAACAACTGGTGCGGCACGTCGCGGAAGTTGATGACGATTTCTGCCAGCCGCTCCTGCATGCGCTTGCCAGTACGCAGGAAGAAAGGCACGCCAGCCCAGCGCCAGTTGTCGATTTCCGCCTTGATGGCGACAAAGGTCTCGGTCTGGCTGTCGGCCGGAATGCCTTGCTCTTGCAAGTAGCCCACCACCGGCTGACCGGCCACCGCACCGGCCTTGTACTGGCCGCGCACGGTCTTGTTGGCTACGTCATGCTCGCTGAACGGGCGCAATGCCTTTAGCACTTTGAGCTTTTCGTCGCGCACCGCGTCGGCTTCCATATTGGCCGGCGGTTCCATCGCTACAATACACAGCAGCTGCAGCAGATGGTTCTGCACCATATCGCGCAGCGCGCCGGTACCATCGTAGAAGTCACCACGGGTACCCACGCCCAGGTCTTCGGCAATGGTGATCTGTACATCGTGAATCCACTCGCGCCGCCACAGCGGCTCGAACAGCGCATTGGCAAAGCGGATGGCCATCAGGTTCTGCACCGACTCCTTGCCCAGGTAGTGGTCGATACGGTACAGCTGTTCTTCCTTGAAGAAGTGGGCCACGGCATCGTTGATTTCGTTGGACGAATCCAGATCGATGCCCAGCGGCTTCTCCAGCACCACGCGCACATTGGGGCGGTTAAGTCCCACGGCAGCCAGGTTTTCGCAAATGCCGGCAAACAGATTGGGTGCGGTGGCCAGATAACACACTACCACCCGTTCCGGATGCTGGCCGACGGCTTCGGCCAGTGCCGGATAGTGGGCGGCTTCACCGGCATCCACCTGCAGGTAATCAATACGCGTACGAAAGGATTCCCACGCCGCCGCATCGAAATGTTCCTTGATATGCTGGCGGGCGTTTTTTTCCACCAGCGCCAGGTAATCGTCGCGGCTCATCGCCTTGCGACCCAGCGCCAGCAAGCGGCCTTGCTGATTGAGCAGGCTGGCTGCATGGGCCTGATACAGGGAAGGCAACAGCTTGCGCATTACCAGGTCGCCGGTGCCACCGAACAGCACCATATCGAAGGCCGGGGTGGCCGTGCTACGGTTATCCATGATGATCTTCCGTCTTGTGCATTTGCAATGTAGTTATATTACCACCCGATTTTGTCATGTCCATGCGTGCGGCCAGGACAATCCGCAGAAAGCAACACCTGTCCAATCGGGCATAAAATAATGAAATCCTTTACTGGAGAGACTTTCATGCCAATCACCTCCAATATGTCACGATCAGCCAACGGCTGAATTCTTGCAATTTAAGTGTAGTAAAACTACCATTTACCCATATTCATCACGGGAACTGCCATGGCCCTGCACCCGGTACTACACACCGTTACCCAGCGCATCATAGATCGCAGCCGCGCCAAGCGCGCCGCTTATCTGGATCACCTTCATGCTGCTGCCCAGCAGGGCAAGGTGGAGCGCGCCCAGCTGTCCTGCACCAACCAGGCTCACGCCTTTGCGGCGATGCCGGACAATATCAAGATTCACCTGAAAGAAGCGCACCGCCCCAATCTGGCCATCGTGTCCGCCTACAACGACATGCTGTCCGCTCACCAGCCGCTGGAAGCCTACCCGGCCTGGATCAAGGAAGAAGCCCTCAAGGCTGGTGCCACTGCCCAGTTTGCCGGCGGCGTACCCGCCATGTGCGACGGCGTGACCCAGGGCCAGCCGGGCATGGAGCTCTCTTTGTTCTCGCGCGACGTGATTGCCATGAGCACCGCCGTGGCGCTGTCGCACCAGATGTTCGACGCCAGCCTGTACCTGGGCGTGTGTGACAAGATCGTCCCCGGCCTGCTGATTGGTGCGCTGACCTTTGGCCATCTGCCAGCGGTATTTGTACCCGCCGGACCGATGACCACCGGCATTGCCAACGACGACAAGGCGAAGGTGCGCCAGTTGTTCGCCGAAGGCAAGGTGGGAAGGGACGTGCTGCTGGATTCCGAGTGTCAGTCCTACCACGGCCCCGGCACCTGTACCTTCTACGGCACGGCCAACTCCAACCAGATGATGATGGAAATCATGGGCCTGCATCTGCCGGGTACCGCCTTCGTCAATCCGGGTACCCCGCTGCGCGAGGCACTGACCCGCGCTGCGGCCCGTCAGGCTGCGCATATTGCCGCCCAGGGCGACAATTTCACCCCGGTTGGCCGCATGATTGATGAGAAATCCATCGTCAACGCCATTATCGGCCTGCTGGCCACCGGCGGCTCCACCAACCATACCCTGCATCTGGTGGCCATTGCCCGCGCCGCTGGCATCGATATCAACTGGGATGATTTCGACGAGCTGTCGGCCATCATCCCGTCGCTGACCCGCGTTTACCCCAACGGCAAGGCCGACGTAAACCATTTCCACGCCGCTGGCGGCATGGGCTTTGTCATCCGCGAGCTGCTGGCTGCCGGTCTGCTGCATGAAGACGTGAACACCATCGTTGGCCGTGGCCTGTCGGCTTATGCCAACGAACCCTGGCTGGACAATGGCGCGCTGAAATGGCGTCCGGCTCCGGCCGTAAGCGGCGACGACAGCGTGCTGCGCACCGTGGCCGACCCGTTTAGCGCCGATGGCGGCCTGCGCGTGGTATCCGGCAATCTGGGCCGCGCCGTGATCAAGGTGTCCGCCGTCAAGCCGGAACACCGCATCGTGGAAGCACCGGCCATTGTATTCAACGATCAGAACGACATGCTGGCTGCCTTCAAGCGCGGCGAGCTGGAACGCGACTTTGTCGCCGTCATCCGCTTCCAGGGCCCGCGCGCCAATGGCATGCCGGAACTGCACAAGCTGACTCCGGCCCTGTCCATCCTGCAAGAACGCGGCTTTGCCGTGGCTCTGGTAACCGATGGCCGCATGTCCGGCGCATCCGGCAAAGTGCCGGCCGCCATCCACGTCTCGCCGGAGGCAGTATTGGGCGGTAGTATCGGCAAGGTTCGCGCTGGCGACATCGTGAAACTGGACGCGGTGGCTGGCACGCTGGAAGTCAAAGTGCCGGCAGCAGAATGGGCGGCACGTGAGCTGGCCAGCACCGACCTTACACACAATCAATTTGGCGTGGGACGTGAATTGTTCGCGGTATTCCGCGAATCCGCCGACGCTGCGGAAGCTGGTGCCATGAGCTTCCATCACCCGCTGTGGAGAAACTGATATGGACGCTTTGACCCTGTTGCGCCAGGGACCGGTAGTACCGGTCATCGTGGTAAATGACGCCGCTGTGGCGGTAGACCTGGCGCGCGCGCTGGTAGATGGTGGCATCCGCGTGTTGGAAGTCACCCTGCGCACCAAGGCGGCCCTGGCTGCCATGCGCCGCATGCGTGATGAAGTGCCTGGCGCCATCGTGGGTGCCGGTACACTGCGCAACCGCGCCCAGCTGGAAGCCGCGCTGGACGCTGGCGCCCAGTTTGGTGTCAGCCCCGGCCTGACCCCGGAGCTGGCCTCGGCAGCCCGTAATGCCAACCTCACCCTGCTGCCCGGCGTAGCCACCGCATCGGAAGCCATGCGCGCGCAGGACGAAGGTTTTGACATCCTCAAGCTGTTTCCGGCTGAAGCCGTGGGCGGCATCAAGCTGCTCAAATCGCTGGCCGGCCCGCTGCCGGACCTGCGCTTCTGCCCCACCGGCGGTATTGATCTGGCCAAGGCCAAGGACTACCTGGCCCTGCAAAACGTACTGGCCGTTGGCGGCAGCTGGCTGACCCCGGAAGACGCCATCGCCAACCGCGACTGGGCACGCATCACCGAACTGGCCAAACAAGCCAGTGCGCTGGCGCAATAAGCCCTCGGTTGCCCTGACAAAGCCCGCCATGTGCGGGCTTTTTTGTTGCAGCGCACACCGTACGGCAATGGCACAGCCCAGCTAATCTGCACTACCATCAAGCCTTCATTTTTCGATACAGCCGCTCATGAAACTGTTTCTGGCCGAAGATGATGCCGTACTGGCCGATGCCCTGCTCACCCGGCTGAGCCAGTTGGGCTTTGAAGTCAGCCATTGCGACAATGGCCTGGACGCCCAGCAACTACTGCTGGCAGAGCACTTCGATGCAGTAATCCTGGACATCGGCCTGCCCGGCCAGGACGGCCTGAAAGTGTTGCGCAATGTGCGCGTGCACCGGCCTGCCCTGCCCATTCTGCTGCTGACCGCACTGGACAGTATGGAAGACCGCGTGGCCGGACTGGATGCCGGTGCCGATGACTATCTGGTCAAACCCTTTGAGTTTCCCGAGCTGGAAGCCCGCATCCGCGCCCTGTTGCGCCGTCACCGCGCTAACGACCAGCCACGTGACGCGCTACACTTCGGCCCCTTGCGCCTGGACCGTAGCGCCCAGCGCGCCTGGGCCGGCGCGCAGCCGCTGGACCTGTCCGCCCGCGAACTGGAACTGCTGTTCATCCTGATGAGCCAGGCGGAAAAAGTGCTGACCAAGGAGCAGATTTCCAGCGAACTCTCCGGTCAGGGCGAGGAAATCGGCAGCAATGCGGTGGAAGTGTATGTGCACCGCCTGCGCAAAAAGCTGGATGGCAGCGGGGCCGGCATCCGTGCGGTGCGCGGGCTGGGTTATCTGCTAACGCTGGCTGACTATGGCTGAGCCCGCCGCTTCTCGCCCGCGCCAGCTGTCGCTGCGCCGCCAGTTGCTGCTGTGGTTGCTATTGCCGCAGCTGGTATTGTGGCTGGCTGCCGCCATGCTGGCGCATGCCATGGCAGTGCGCTACACCAATGAAGTCATCGACCAGACGCTGGCGCAAACCTCGCGGGCGCTGGCGCGGCAGGTCAAACCGTTTGGCAATGGTTTTTATGTCGACTTCCCCCGTGCCGCACGCGAAATCCTGGAAGAAGACCCCAGCGACCGGGTGTATTACATGGTCAGTTCGCCACCAGCCGCATTTTTACTGGGCGAACCGGCCATGCCGCGCCCGCCAGGCAATCTGCTGGCCAAGGCCGGTAACAGCTACTTCTACAACGCCAGCATGAAGGGGCAGGACGTGCGGGTAGCGGCGCTGTACCTGCAGGCTGGCAGCCCCGAGCAACCGCAGCTGATGCTGGTGCAAGTGGCCAAAAGCCGCGCCTTGAGTACCGAACTCACCCGCAAGATCCTGCTGGACATGGGCTTGCCACTGCTGGGGCTGATGCTGCTCACCAGCCTGTTGGTCTGGGCCGGCATCAGCCGTGGCCTGTCGCCACTGCGCCGCCTGCGCCGGGTGGTGGAAAACCGCTCGCCACGCGACATGGCCCCCATTGAAGTCAATAACGCCCCCTCCGAAGTGCGTACTCTTACCGCCGCCATCAACAGCCTGCTGGAAGAGGTCAACAAACAGGTTGACCAGCAGCGACGCTTTATCGGCGATGCCGCGCATCAATTACGCACGCCGCTGGCTGGGCTGAAATCGCAAACCGAGCTGGTAAAGGCCGAACTACAAGGCCAGACGCCGGACATCCCGCGCGCCTGCCGCCAACTGGAACAAGTGGAAACCAGCGTGGCGCGCTCCATCCACCTGGTGAACCAGCTGCTGGCGCTGGCGCGGGCAGAACCAGAAAGCGGCCTGCAACGCAGCGTGCTGGACCTGAACCAGCTGACGCGCGAAGTCACCGCCGAGGCCGTACCGCGCGCGCTGGCGCGTGGCCTGGACCTGGGCCTGGACAGTGGCGACGAGAAAATGCCGGTACTAGGCCATGCTGGCCTGCTGCGCGAGCTGCTGGCCAATCTGCTGGACAATGCCATCCAGTACACCCCGGCCGGGGGCGAAATCACCGTCGAACTGCATCGCCAGCACAAGCAGCTGCGCCTAGCCGTGCGTGATAATGGCCCCGGCATTGCGGCTGCCGAACGTGACAAGGTGTTTCAGCGCTTTTACCGGGTTGACCACCAGCCCGGCGGCAGGGGGTGCGGCCTGGGGCTGGCCATCGTGCAGGAGATTGCCCGTCGCCATCACACCCGGGTGGAACTGAGCGACAACATCCCCCATGGCCTGTGCGCCAGCCTGTTATTCAAACCAGAAGACGGCATGGAAAAACCAGAAAAGTAGTGTAGTTGACACACTACGCCACACCATTTTGCTGCACAGCAGCAGCAGCGTACCGCCTTGTCAGACTTGATAAATTCCAAATGTCATGATGCATTGCATCTGGTTTTTTGTCATTTTCTTACAGCAATAATGATCAAACCTTACACAAAACTTACAATCTGCCGCTATAGTTCTTGCACATCCCATCCCGGCCATTAACCGGAAGCCAAGGGATGA
Source organism: Aquitalea sp. FG25 (assembly GCF_057809375.1). Classification (NCBI taxonomy): domain Bacteria; kingdom Pseudomonadati; phylum Pseudomonadota; class Betaproteobacteria; order Neisseriales; family Chromobacteriaceae; genus Aquitalea; species Aquitalea sp. FG25. The sequence continues at coordinate 60,544 of NZ_JBMDJV010000004.1, read as the reverse complement.
AACATAAAAATCGAAATGCAACGCTACAAAACGGAGACAAGAGAATGAAACGCAAGCAACTGAGCGCCGCCCTGCTGGCCGCTGCCCTGCTGCCGGCCAGCGTATTTGCCGGTGAAGTGGAAGTACTGCACTGGTGGACTTCCGGTGGCGAGGCCAAGTCCGTGGCCGAACTCAAGAAAATGATGACCGCCAAGGGTGATACCTGGAAAGACTTCGCCGTGGCCGGTGGTGGTGGCGACAATGCCATGACCGCACTGAAAACCCGCGTGGTATCCGGCAACCCGCCGACCGCCGCCCAGATCAAGGGCCCGGCCATCCAGGAATGGGGTGCCGAAGGCGTGCTGGCCAATATTGATGCCGTGGCCAAGGCCGAAGGCTGGGACAAGCAGCTGCCGCCGGTCGTCAGCCAGGTAATGAAGTACAAAGGCCAGTACGTAGCCGCCCCGGTGAATGTACACCGCGTGAACTGGCTGTGGGTGAACCCGGATGCCTTCAAGAAGGCCGGAGCCAAGGTGCCGACCACCTGGCCGGAATTCTTTGACGCTGCCGAAAAGCTGAAAAAAGCCGGTATCCAGCCGATTGCCCACGGCGGTCAACCGTGGCAGGACGCCACCCTGTTTGAATCGGTGGCGCTCGGCGTAGGTGGCCCGGCCTATTACAAGAAGGCCTTCGTGCAGCTGGATCAGGCCACGCTGGCTGGCCCCACCACCCTGAAAGTGTTTGAAACCCTGCAAAAAGTGAAGGGTTATATCGACAAGGGCGCAGCAGGCCGTGACTGGAACCTGGCCACCGCCATGGTGATCAACGGCAAGGCTGGCATGCAGTTCATGGGTGACTGGGCCAAGGGTGAATTCACTGCCGCTGGCAAAAAGCCGGGCAAGGACTTCCTGTGCGTAGCCGCACCGGGCACGGCGGGCAGCTTCACCTTCAACATCGACAGCCTGGCCATGTTCAAGCAGAAGGACCCGGCCGCGCAGAAGGCCCAGGCCGACCTGGCCGAAACCGTGATGAGCAAGAACTTCCAGGAAGTGTTCAACCTGAACAAGGGCTCCATCCCGGCCCGCCTGGACACGCCGATGGACAAGTTTGACGACTGTGCCAAGAAGTCCAAGGCCGACCTGACCGCCGCCTCCAAGAGCGGTGGCCTGGTGCCCAGCTTTGCCCACAAGATGGCCATGGCATCGGCCACCGAAGGTGCAATGGACGACGTGATTTCGCAGTTCATGAACTCCTCCATGAGCCCGAAAACCGCCACCGAACGCCTGGCCAAGGCTGGCAAGGTACGTTAAGCGAGCAGCAACATACCCCGGGCTGACCGCCCGGTGGCGCTGTGCCGTGGACAACTGCCAGCAGCCCGCCTGCCTGGTGGTTGTCTGTCCCACTCCGAAGCAAACCATGCATGCCGTCTCGTTCCATGTCGCTACAGCGGCCATGGACGGTTACTGCTGCGCGCCTGCGCCAGCACGCCACGGTTGCATGAAGGATTGATCATGTCCTCATCCCGATCACAAGCCAGCCTGTCCGCGCTGGCAGACCGCTGGCTACCCAAGCTGGTGCTGTCGCCCACCTTGCTGATCAGCCTGGTGTTTGTTTACGGCTTTATCGCCTGGACCGGCTGGTTGTCGCTGACCGAGTCGCGCCTGCTGCCGCAGATGGATTTTGCCGGGCTGATCCAGTATCAGGCCCTGTTCGAGAATGACCGCTGGTGGACTGCCGTGGCCAATCTGGGCATTTTCGGCGGCCTGTTCATCGGCTGCACGCTGGCGGTCGGCCTGTTCCTGGCGGTATTGCTGGATCAGAAAATCCGCGCCGAAGGCACACTGCGCACCATTTACCTGTACCCGATGGCGCTGTCCTTCATCGTGACCGGCACCGCCTGGAAATGGATGCTCAACCCCGACATGGGCCTGCAAAAAGTCATCAATGACTGGGGCTTTCCCAACTTTACCTTCGACTGGCTGGTGGACCCGGACAAGGCCATTTACACCGTGGTGATTGCCGGGGTGTGGCAGTCGTCCGGCTTTGTGATGGCGCTGTTTTTGGCCGGTCTGCGTGGCATCGACGACTCCATCATCAAGGCTGCCCAGGTGGATGGGGCCAGCCTGCCGGTCATCTACTGGCGCATCATCATCCCCAGCCTGCGCCCGGTGTTTTTCAGCGTATTGCTGATTCTGTCGCACATTGCCATCAAGAGCTTCGACCTGGTAATGGCACTGACCGGTGGCGGCCCCGGCACGGCCTCGGACGTACCGGCCATCTTCATGTACCAGTTTGCCTTTACCCGTGGCCAGCTGGGCCTGGGGGCGGCCTCGGCCATGATGATGCTGATGACCATCGTCGCCGTACTGGTGCCGCTGATGTATATGGAAACAAGGAGCGCCAAACGTGGCTAAACACCTCACTCCCGGCCGCATCGTGCTGTATGCCGCACTGGTGCTGATGGCCATTTACTACCTGCTGCCCTTGTACGTGATGCTGTCCACCTCGGTGAAAACCCTGGATGACATCCGTGGTGGCAACCTGATCGCCCTGCCGCAATCCATCACCTTTGATGCCTGGAGCAAGGCCTGGTCCAGCGCCTGTACCGGCGTGGAATGTGGCGGCATGAAAGGCTTTTTCTGGAACTCGGTGAAGATGGCGGTGCCGTCGGTGCTGATTTCCACCCTGATTGGTGCGGTCAACGGCTATGTGGTGTCGATGTGGCGCTTCCGTGGCTCGGACGTGCTGTTCACCCTGCTGCTGGTGGGCTGTTTCATTCCCTTCCAAGTGGTGCTGTTGCCGATGGCGCGCCTGTTGGGCGAGCTGGGCATTGCCAATACCACCAGCGGGCTGATCCTGGTGCACGTGATTTACGGCCTGGCCTTTACCACGCTGTTCTTCCGTAACTTCTTCGTCACCATCCCGGACGAGCTGGTAAAGGCCGCGCGCATTGACGGTGCCGGTTTCTGGACCATCTTTTTCCGCATCCTGCTGCCCATTTCCGGCCCCATTTTCATGGTGTGCGTGATCTGGCAGTTCACTCAGATCTGGAATGACTTCCTGTTCGGCGTGGTGTTTGCCTCCGGCGAATCACAGCCCATTACCGTGGCGCTGAACAATCTGGTGAACACCTCTACCGGGGTGAAGGAATACAACGTGGACATGGCAGCGGCCATCATTGCCGCCCTGCCCACCCTGTTCGTTTACATGGTTGCCGGCCGCTACTTTGTGCGTGGCCTGACAGCCGGTGCTGTGAAAGGTTGAACGATGGCTGCTCTCTCCATCAATAATGTTTGCAAGACTTACGCCAACGGCACCGACGTGCTCAAGGGCATCGACATCGCCATCGAGGACGGTCAGTTCCTGATTCTGGTGGGCCCTTCCGGCTGCGGCAAATCCACGCTGCTCAACATGATTGCCGGGCTGGATGACATTTCCAGCGGCGATATCGAAATTGGCGGCAAACGGGTGAACGACCTGTCGCCCAAGGACCGCGACATTGCCATGGTGTTCCAGAGCTATGCGCTCTACCCGTCGATGAGCGTGCGCAAGAACATCAGCTTCGGCCTGGAAATCCGCAAGATGCCGCAAGGCGAAATCGACGCCACCGTCGAACGCGTGGCACAGATGCTGCAAATGACTCACCTCTTGGACCGCAAGCCCTCGCAGCTGTCCGGCGGTCAGCGTCAGCGCGTGGCCATGGGCCGAGCCTTGGCGCGCAACCCGTCCATCTTCCTGTTTGACGAGCCACTGTCCAATCTGGACGCCAAGCTGCGGGTGGAAATGCGCACCGAAATCAAGCTGATGCACCAGCGGCTGAAATCCACCATTGTGTACGTCACCCACGACCAGATCGAAGCCATGACGCTGGGCGACCGCATTGCGGTGATGAAGGACGGCATCGTGCAGCAGTTTGGCAGCCCGCAGGACATCTACGACAACCCGGCCAACCTGTTTGTCGCCAGCTTCATCGGCTCGCCGTCGATGAACTTCATCCCGGCGCAGGTGGTGGAATCCGCCGGGGTGCTGGGGGTGAAAATCTGCGACGACCAGGGTTGCGTCATCCTGCCGCTGCCGCATGCCCAGGACAAAATGCAGCCGTGGCTGGGCCGCGAAGTCATCTTCGGCATCCGCCCGGAGCAAATCACCGACGCCCGCACCGCCTACCGCGAAGGGCTGCCGGTGATGGCCTGCCATATCGACGTGATCGAACCCACCGGGCCGGACACCCTGGTATTTGTCTCGCTCAACAACACCAAGGTATGCTGCCGTACCCACCCGACAGAAGCCAAACTGCCGGGCCACAGCATGGAACTGGTGTTCGACGTCTCCAAAGCCGTGCTGTTTGACCCCACCACAGAACAACGGATTGCCTGATGAGTCCTTTGCACGCAACACAACTGGCCCCCGGAGGGCCAGTTTTTTCTCCGGTAGCCGCCGGCCTGTGGCGGCTGCACGACTGGGGCTTTACCACCAGCCAACTAGCCGCCTGGGTGGAGCACGCCATCAGCCTCGGCATCACCACTTTTGACCATGCCGATCTGTACGGCGGCTTTCGCTGCGAGGCGCTGTTCGGCCAGTGGCTGAAGGCTAACCCTGGCCAGCGCGAGCATATCCAGCTGGTGAGCAAATGCGGCATCAAGCCGGCAGATGCCAGCCGTGGCTGGCAGGTAAAGCATTACGACAGCAGCCGCGCCCACATCCTGGCTTCGGTGGATGCTTCCTTGCAGAACCTGGGTACGGACTATCTGGACTTGCTGCTGATTCACCGCCCGGACCCGCTACTGGACCCGGACGAAGTGGCAGACACCTTTGCCAGCCTCAAGCAAAGTGGCAAGGTGCGGCATTTTGGTGTATCCAACTTCAGCCCCAGTCAGTTTGCCTTGCTCTCATCGCGCACTGCCTTGCTCACCAATCAGGTGGAAGCCTCGCTGCTGCATACCGCGCCGCTGTTCGACGGCAGCTTCGACCAATGCCTGCAGGCCGGCATCCGCCCCATGGTGTGGTCGCCACTGGCTGGTGGGCGGCTGCTGCAGGCCGAAGCCGCGCCACTGCTGCATGCCACCTTGCTGCGCATTGCCGCCGAACTGGCTGTCAGCCCGGCCACGGTTGCGCTGGCCTGGCTGTTGCACCATCCGGCGCGTCCCATTCCCATTACCGGCTCGCGCCAGCTCGCCTCACTGCAGGCTGCGGCGGCGGCCTGCCAGCTGCAACTGGAGCGCCAGCACTGGTTTGCCTTGCTAGAAGCGGCACAAGGTTGTCCCCTTGCCTGAACGCTGATTACCTGTCGGTATTTTTAACTTTTTTTCTGCCCCACTTCACCTAAGCTCAATAAGCAGGACAATGACAAAGGGGATAAGACATGCAAGTGGCGGATATTTTCGAGCAGGCATCGGGGCGACTGCCTATGGTGCCCAAGGTAGTGCAGGAACTGATAGAGAGCTTTCACAAGACCGATATCAATATCGATGAAATCAGCAATAAAGTTGGCCATGACCAGGTACTGACCGCACGCGTGCTGCGCCTGGCCAATACCGCCCGCTTTGGCGGCAGTCGTCGCGTGGGTTCGCTGGATGATGCCGTGATACTGCTGGGCTTTGATAATCTGCGCATTCTGGTGATTGCCTCCGGCATTACCGGTGCCACGGCAGGCATACCCGGCTTTGACATGAAAAGCTTTTGGCAACGCAGCTTTGCCATGGCCAATACCGCCAAGCGGCTATCCCGGCTGGCCAAACTGGACGCACAGCTAGGGTATACCTGCGGCCTGCTGTCGAATATCGGCGAGCTGGTGCTGCATGTCGCCCTGCCGGAACAAGCAGTGCAGATCGACAAAATCGTGGCGGGCGGGGCCGACCGGGTGGCCACCGAGCGCATGCTGCTGGGGGTGGACCTGACCGAGGTAGGAGCCGAGCTGGCACGGCGCTGGAACTTCCCCGACGACATCCAGCAAGCCATCCGCGATCAGCACGATCTGCTGGGTGATGTATCGCGCTTTGCCATCGTGATTGGTCTGTCGGCTTATCTGGTGGCAGGCTTCAACCATGATATGAACGAAAGCGATATGCTCACCACCCTGCCCTGGAGTGTGGTGGATAAACTGGGTATCGAGCGTGATGCACTGACCGGTGCGATCAGCGATCTGAAAGAAGCCTGCAACGGCATTGACGACATGTTCTGATTTACCGGAGAAACGACAAAAAAAGGCTGCCCACAGGCAGCCTTTTCAGATTATTGACAAGCTCCCTCTCGCTTTCTGAACAGAAAGCGAGGCTCCCTTTCAAGGAAAGGGCGGGGGGATAGGGAATAGACGGGAAGGCTGCGGAATCAGTCACGTCATCGAAAGGCCCGGCTTTGCCGGGTCCGGTGCAATCGCATCAAATCACTTTGTCAGCAGCCTGAAAGGCTGCCCGCAGGCAGCCTTTTGCTTTCAACCCATGCCAGGCAATACTCAGCCTTCTTCTTCCTCGCTGGCCGCCTCGACATGGCCAACCACGCCGACAAAGCGGAACTCGATTTCGGCCATCAGCTCGTCAATGCGGATCACGCTCAGCTGGATGCGATCGCCACGTGCCAGCTCTGGCAGGCCGGGAATGCGCACCCGTAACGGCAGGCCATCGATACGTACCAGATCTTCCTTGATCACCGTAGCGGTAACGTTGCTGACCCCCTCCTGCGTAAACCAGCGCAGGCACCAGAAGTACTCCAGCTTGTCCTGGAAGCCCAGGTAGGCGGAATAAGTGGTGTCAAAATCGCGCAGCAGGGCAAACAGCATGGCATTGCCCTGCTCAAACTGCGGCTTCTCGCCACGGATCATGGCGGTAAGCTGGCGCTGGTTGACGAAGTCGGTGGCCCGACGCAGCGGCGAGGTGGCCCAGGCATATTGCGCCACGCCCAGGCCGATATGTGGCTCGGGACGGGTGGTCATGCGCACCTTGCCCATGCTCTGCGCGCGATACATGGCCGGGATATCCGCTTCGGCCAGCATGCGGCCCCATTCGCTATTGGCCAGAATCATCAGTTCCGACACCAGCTTGTCCATCGGCGCACCGCGCTTGCGCAGGGTGATCAGCACCTTGCCATCGACGACATCAAAGTTGTAATCCATCTGCACAGGACGGGTGGGGTCGTACTTGCCACGGCGCTTTTCCAGCGCATTGGCAAAGTGCCACAGCCAGGTCAGTTCGCCCTTGAAGGGGTAGTCGATGCCCGGATCATTCAGCAGGGTGTCTTCGTTGAACTGTTGTTCCAGCTCGGCATGGCGCAGGTTGGCGGCAATGCGCACCCGCTCGATACGGCTTTCGTAGGCCACCGGCTCGAAATCCGGCGTCACATCCACATACAGGCTGAGCGCCGGACAGTCCTGGCCTTCTTGCAAGGTGAAGGCCTGCACCACGTCGTCCGGCAACATGGTGATCTTGCCGCCCGGGAAGTACACGGTGGACAAGCGGCCCCATACCAGTTTTTCGATGTCGGAATCCACCGGCACGCCCAGGGTGGGGGCGGCAATGTGGATGCCCACGCGCTTGTTGCCATCCGGCAGATCAACCACGGACAGCGCATCGTCGATTTCGGTGGTATTGGCATCGTCGATGGAAAACGCGGCTACATCGGCCAGCGGCAGTTCTTCCGTCAGCTGCGGCGGTGCATATTTGCCAAAACCACTGCCCTTGGGGAAGTATTCCATCTGGAAACCGGCCATCAGGTAGTCCGGCACCGAGCTGATGCCACCCACCGCCTGCGCCAGTTTCAGCGGCGGCTGGTTCAGCTCGCGTGATGCCTGGTCGAAGGCCTTGAATTCCAGCGTGTTTTTGTCTGGCTTCCACAGCAACAGCATCAGCTGGCTGCGAATGGCTTCCGGCAGGGTACCGGCTTTCAGCTCGGCTACCCAGCCATCAATCTGTTCCTGTTCGCGCTTCTTGCGTTCGATACCGGCCAGCGCAGCCTTGAGAGCCTCTTCCGGTGCTTTCTTGTAACGACCTTTGCCTTTTTTGTAGAAATACATCGGCGCACCAAACACGCGCAGGATGATGGCGGCACTTTCCAGCGCCGATGGGGTATGGCCCCAATAATCGGCTGCCAGCACATCGTGCTCGAACTCATCTTCCGGACTGCACTCCCACAGGAAGTCCAGATCAATCTCATCAGCCATTTTTTCTGCAGCAGGCAGAAAATCTGCCAGAGTCGAGCTAAACTCGAGAAAAACATTGCTTGTTTTGATCTTGGCCCGCTTACCGTGTTGCGTATCGACCTGCAAGCTGGCATCAGCACGGGAAACAATCGTGCCCACCTTGAAGGATCCGCTTTCTTCGTAAAATACGTTCATTTGCGCGCCAACTGATTCATCAAGCCCAAATTATAACATTTCGCATTCGGGCCCTGCGCTCCTTTGCGATACCTGCGTCTCATTCATGTTCACGCAGCACTGCTGCAGCGCCATGCTGTCATACCAGACCATGTGCATGTCTGCAGAAACCGGATAACCACTATGAAGCTGGCAAGCAATGCTCACTTTTCGGCAAGAGAACATGCCGCCCGTGAAATCGACCGGGTCGGCCACATGCTGGTTACCCGCTGGGATCGCTCGCTGGCCACCCACTTGCTTTCACTGGTGTGCAATCTGGAGCGCCATGTCGATGACAGCCAGGCAGTGCAGCTGCAGACCGAATGCGTGACCCTGCGCGAGTTGCTGCAACAATGGCTGCTGCAAAACGACAACATGCCCAGCGAGCCGGAACGCTACGATGAACTGCGTCATCACCTGGGTATTGTCAGCCAGTTGGCCATGATGGAAGACCGCCAGCAACAACCGGATCAGTTGAACGCCGGCCTGGCCCAAGCCGGCCCGCACATGATTTACCTGTGGATGCCGGATAGCGACGCTGCTGCCAACCTGGCTGAGCAGCTGTCCTGTTTCGGCTTCATTGTGCGTAGCATGTATCAAGCCTCCAAAGGCCCTGACTGAAGCTACACCGGTTGCGGTGCTGGCCTATACCGAGTTCAGCCCTGCCGACCCCATCTTTACCCTGGCGGAAACCATCTGTGGACTCTGTCCACTGTTGTTCTGCTCGCCGCGCCACGATTTTGAAGCCCGACTGAAAGCCGTACGCGCTGGGGCGGATGGTTTTCTGGGTTGGCCATTATTGGCACACGAACTGATCGATAACCTGAACTTTGGCGATCTGGGTGAAAGAAACGACCCGCTGCGGGTGATGATCGTGGAAGATATGGTGTCGCTGGCCGACCTCTATGCCAACGTACTGCAGCACCATGGCGTAGACACCCTGCGGCTGACCGAGCCGGCTGGCGTGCTGGACAGCATTGTGCAGTTCCGCCCGGACCTGATCCTGATGGATATGTACATGCCGGACTGCAACGGCATGGAGCTGGCGCAGATCATCCGTCAGCAGCGGCTGCTGGACGGCATCCCCATCTTGTTCCTGTCGGTGGAAAAACGTCAGTCCATCCAGCTGGATACGCTGACATTGGGTATTGACGGCTTTCTGACCAAACCGGTGGCACCGGAAGAGCTGGTGGTTACCGTCATCAACCGCGCACGGCGCTACCGCAAGCTGCGCTCCTACATCATCAATGACAGCCTGACCGGCCTGCTCAATCACTCCCATCTGTATGCCCAGCTGGAATACGAAGTACTGCGGGCCAAACGCGACCAGCGCGCACTGTCACTGGTCATGCTGGACCTGGACCACTTCAAGACCATCAACGATACCTACGGCCACCCGGCGGGCGACGAAGTGTTGGTGAACCTGGCCCGTTTTCTGAAGGAGCGACTACGCCGATCCGACCTGATCAGCCGTTACGGTGGTGAAGAGTTTGCCATTGTGCTGCCTGGCACCAGCCAGGCGGATACCGCCCGCATCATGGAGGCCTTGCGTCAGTCTTTTGTGCTCATCGAGCAACCGGGCAATCAGCGCACTTTCCGCCAGACCTTCAGCGCGGGCATCAGCTCGCTGGCCACGGCCAGCGATACTATCGAACTGGTGCAGCAGGCCGATGACATGCTGTACCAGGCCAAGCACAAGGGGCGTAACCGTATCGAGGCCTATCCCTTCGCCGGATGAGTGCATGCTTGGCCGCAGAGGGAGACGCAGACAGCAAAACGCCCGCAATGCGGGCGTTTTACATGATGCGCGGCAGGGCCTGCCAGCAGTCTCAGACTGCGTCGGCCAGAATCAGTCGCACATTGTGTTCTTCCAGCAGCTTGGCCAGCGACTCCGGCGGCTCGGCATCGGTGAACACGGTGTGGAATTCGCTGATATGGCCCATGCGCACCAGGGCATTGCGGCCAAATTTGCTGTGATCGGCAGCCAGATAGCGGTGACGGGCGTTGGCCATCATCGCCTGTGCCACCCGTACTTCGCGGTAGTCGAAATCCAGCAGCGAACCATCGGTTTCAATGCCGGACACCCCGATGATGGCGTAATCCACCTTGAACTGGTTGATGAAATCCAGCGTCGCCACCCCGGTAATACCTCCGTCGCTGGCACGTACCACGCCGGAGGTGATCATCACAGTGAAATCCGGATTGGCCGACATGATGGAAGCCACATGGATATTGTTGGTGATAACCCGTAAACCCTTGTGGGTAATGGTCAGCGCCTGCGCCACCGCCTCGATGGTCGTGCCGATACTCATGAACAGCGATGCATGGTCGGGAATGCTGCCAGCAATCATGTCGGCAATATGTGCCTTTTCGCTCTGGAATTTTCCTTTGCGCGCAAAGTAATCCTCGTTCTCCACGCTACTGCCCAGGGCAGCACCTCCATGGTAACGGCGCAGCAAATTGTCTTCGCACAGCTGATTGATATCGCGCCGGATGGTTTGCGGCGTTACATCGAGCAGTCTGGCCAGCTCCTCTATCGGCATGAAGCCGTTTTCGCGGACCAGCTGCAGAATCTTGTCATGACGGGGAGAGCGGCTCATAGGGATTCGATTCCGAAAATCATGTTTAGTTACTAACATATTTTTCGGTCAAAGCGCAAATGCTAGCACCTATCCGCCCTTGACCCGTAGCAAACCGCCAGCAAAACCTGCCCGACCAGCAACAAGCAGCCATCTGTGCCTGGCAATTAACGCAACACCGCCTCCATGGCAGCGGCGGCCAGCACTGCCGTGGTATCGACCGCCGCCATGCCGCAATTGGCCTCATTCAGTACCAGTGGCAACTCGGTGCAGGCCAGCGCCACCCCATCGCAGCCTGCCGCCCGCAAATTTGCTACCACCTGTAATAATTGCTGCAGGCTATCGCTACTTACGCTGCCATTGGGAACCAGCTCCTCAAAAATCACCCGCTGCACAATGGCCTGACCCGCTTCGTCGGGAATGCACTCTTCCAGCCCTACCGCCGCCAGCGGCGTACGGTAAAGGTGCGACTGCATGGTCCAGCGCGTGCCCAGCACCCCAACCCGGCGCAGGCCGCGCTGCTGGCATTGTGCCGCAACGACATCCAGCATGCTGATGACCGGCAAGGGCGCACGCTGGCGAATGCCATCAATACAGCAATGCACGGTGTTAGCCGGAATCACCGCCACCTGGGCACCGGCTGCCGCCAGTCGCTGCAAGGAGCCGACAATGGAGTCCTCGACAATATCCCAGCGCTCCTGCAACTGGGCAGCATGCACCACGCCAAAGTCAGGCTGATCCAGCACGAAGCGCGGATGATGGTGATCGCCGCCACACAGGCTGGCTGACAAATGGTGCATTTTTGCCAGGCAATCCAGTGCACCGGGGACGGTGACACCGGCAATGCCGATGACTGCGTTTTTCATGGGAAATTAGTCTCTTCAGGAATGGGCATCCGTCATGGTCTTGACTGACTGCAAGGAGACATTATGCCATTCGGGATGCGACAGAAAGTCAGAAATCGACATGGGCCTGGCATAGCGGTAGCCCTGCAGCAGGTGGGCACCGTGCCGGCATAGATAGTCCTCCTGCTGCAGGGTCTCCACCCCTTCGGCTACCACGGCCAGGCCCAGCTTGGCAGCCAGCTGCAGAATGCTGTCCAGGATATCGGCCGACAGACTATCGCTGCCGATACCAGCAACAAAACTGCGGTCGATTTTCAGTTCGTCCACATCCAGCTTCTGCAAATAGGACAAGCTGGAATGGCCGGTGCCAAAATCATCAATGGCGATGCGCACCCCCAGATCATGCAATTGCTGTAGCTGGGCATCGGTTTGCGGGCCGGTTTTGATCAGCTCACGCTCGGTCAGCTCAAGCGTGAGCAAGATGCTGCCCGGCGTAAAAGCCGATAAAAAGGCCATACAATCGCCCGGCAGGCTACCGGCCTCTATATGGGTGGCACTCACGTTGATGCTGACCTGAAAACCGGGTGGAAAGGGACAGTCTTTTAACTGCTCCGCCGTCTGCTGCATCAGCGAACGGGTCATGGCCACGATATGGCCGGTGCTTTCGGCAAAGGGGATGAACAAATCAGGCAGTACCAAGCCATCGACCGGATGCTGCCAGCGCATCAGCACCTCCACCCCGCACCACTGCAGTTGCTGCGTGTCCACCAGGGGTTGCAGGTAGGGAATGAATTCCTGCTGGCGCACTGCCCGCTGCAACTCACGGCTGGGGGCACCACTACGCAGCAGCAGGCGATGAAAGCCCCAACTGAAGGTAGCGCTGAACAGGAGCAGCAAAATGAGCTGATCGGGCTCTTCGCCCAGTCGTTGCAGCAACAAGTTGGCCATGGAGTAATCCATCACGATGGCCAGCGGATAACGTGCCGATTGCAGACTGCGTTGCTGCCAGTAGGGGAGTTCCGGCGGTGACGTCACCCCGCCTTCTTCATCCAGCCAGCGCTCGCCAATCTGCAGGTAAAACCAGGTATGTTGGTCCAAATGCGCCAGCCGGTCTTTGAGATAATCACTATCCACCACCACCTGGATGCCGCTGACATCGCGACGCTTTGCTTCCAGCCACAATATCAGCAAGGGATGCCAGGGCGATAACCGGTTACCGCGCCATAATTGCAGCCGCTGCTCGCGCGGGTACTCCTGCGAATAGAGCGGATCATGCCAGCCAATCACCGAATCGCAATACACCCGGCTATCGTGATCGATCAAGCGCATCGAACGGACGTAAGACTGGGCGGTAACCTGACGGCGCATTTCCGGGTAGATGCTATGACAGTCCAGGCTGGGTTGCTGCAATATGCCCTCACCCACTTTCTGTGCCTGATCCAGTATCTGCTCGATTTTTTCCAGCTTGTACACCAACTGGCTCCCCAGTGCAGACTGGATGCCCGAGTAAAACTGGTACAGCATCAACAGGCCACCGAGCAGAAACAAGGCCAGTCCGGGCAGCATGGTAAGCAGTATGCGCTGGGTGCGCCCCATCGGTTCGAGGGAAGGTAATTGCACGGCATCTCCAGTGGCAAGCCATTTCAGGTCCCACTGTAGGCCAATAAAAAACCGCCGAGAGCGGCGGTTTGGTTTGAAACTGTATTAACTGATCAACTTGCCAGTCTTGCCTTGTGGCGGGCAATCTGGGCGCGTACCTGCTGGGGTGCGGTGCCGCCCACGTGGTTGCGCTGGGCCAGGCTGCCTTCCGGTGTCAGTACCTGGTAGATGTCCTGCTCGATCAGCTGGCTGAACTGTTGCAGCTCGGTCAGCGACAGATCGGCCAGATCGACGCCACGACCTTCGGCATAACGCACACTCAGGGCCACCACTTCGTGGCTGTCGCGGAAGGGCAGGCCCTTCTTCACCAGGTAGTCGGCCAGGTCGGTGGCAGTGGCAAAGCCCTGCAGCACGGCAGCGCGCATGGCTTCCGGCTTCACGGTGACGCCACGCATCATGTCGGCGTAGATGCGCAGGGTGTCGATCAGGGTGTCCACGGTGTCGAACAAGGGTTCCTTGTCTTCCTGATTGTCCTTGTTGTAGGCCAGCGGCTGCGCCTTCATCAGGGTGACCAGCGCAATCAGGTGGCCCACCACGCGGCCGGATTTGCCGCGTACCAGTTCTGGCACGTCCGGGTTTTTCTTCTGCGGCATGATGGAGCTGCCGGTGCAGAAGCGGTCGGCGATGTCGATAAAGCCCACGCGCGGGCTCATCCACAGGATCAGCTCTTCGGACAGACGGCTCAGATGCACCATCACCAGGCTGGCAGCAGCGGTGAATTCGATGGCGAAGTCACGGTCGGACACGGCGTCCAGCGAGTTGTGGCACACATCGTCAAAACCCAGCAGTTGCGCGGTGTAGTGACGGTCGATGGGGAAGGTGGTGCCGGCCAGTGCGGCTGCGCCCAGCGGCAGGCGGTTAACGCGCTTGCGGCAGTCGGTCATGCGTTCGGCGTCACGCGCCAGCATTTCCACATAGGCCAGCATGTGGTGGCCAAAGGTGACCGGCTGGGCCACTTGCAGATGGGTAAAGCCCGGCATCACGGTGTCAGCGTGTTGCTCGGCCAGTTCCAGCAGGCTGGTTTGCAGTTCGGCAATGAAGCCGACAATGGCGTCGATCTGCGCACGCAGCCACAGGCGGATGTCGGTGGCCACCTGGTCGTTGCGCGAACGGCCGGTGTGCAGGCGCTTGCCGGCATCGCCAATCTTGTCGGTGAGGCGACGTTCCACATTCATGTGGACGTCTTCCAGATCCACACTCCACTCCAGCCGGCCAGCACGGATGTCTTCCAGAATTTCAGCCATGCCACGTCGGATTGCCGCCACATCGTCGTCGGACAGCACGCCAGCCTTGTTCAGCATGGCGGCGTGGGCCAGCGAGCCTTCGATGTCGAATTCGGCCAGGCGTTTATCGAAGTCGATGGAGGCGGTGTATTTCTTGACGAGTTCGGAAACCGGTTCGCTGAAGCGACCGGACCAGGCATGGCTTTCTTGCATCTCGATGATTCCCTGCGGTGATTGTTTTGGGCTACCCCAAGGCAGCAGCGACAATTATAGGGAAAGCCTCCCCGCAGGGCGAGCCGGGTTTGCCCCGGCTGTGGCATTACCGTGTCATGGCAGCCTGCTTGCGGTCAGATGTTCGGCCAGATAGTCAATCAGCACCCGCACCTTGAGCGGCAGATGGCGATTGGATGGATACAGCAGCCAGGCCAGGCCACGGTAGGCGGTGGTGAATTCCCAGTCGTCCAGCACGGTGACAATCTGCCCGGCATCCAGCGCCGCCTGGGCAGTAAATTGCGGCAGCGGCGCAATTCCCAGATGGGCCAGCACGCCCTGCAGGCGCAACTCGCTGTGATTGGTGGCATAGCGGCCACTGACCGCCACCGTCAGTTGTTCACTGCCACGGCGCAGCTGCCAGCGCTTGTCGCCCTCATGCTCGGCCAGGTACAGGCACAGATGTTGCGCCAGATCACGCGGATGGGCAGGCTGCCCATGTGCCGCCAGGTAGTGCGGCGAGGCACACAGCAACTGGCGTATCGGCATCAGCGGGCGTCCGGCCATGCCAGGCGGCGGATTGTCAGTCACCCGCACGGTGAGATCCAGCCCATCGGCCAGCGGATCGACATCACGGTCACTGATGAACAGTTCCACGTCCACCTGGGGATAGGCCGCGAGAAAGGCTGGCAGCAAGGGGGCCACCACAAAGCGGCCAAAGGCCTTGGGCATGCTGATACGTACCCGGCCCTGTGGCTGGCTGTGCTGCTGTTGCGCCAACTGTACCGCTTCATCGGCGGCATCCAGCATGCTGCGGCAGCGCTGCAGCGTGGCGTGGCCCACTTCGGTCAGCCGCAGCTGGCGGGTGGTGCGCTCCAGCAGGCGCACGCCCAGCGCCGCTTCCAGCCGGGCTACCTGCCGGCTGAGCGCTGATGGCGTCATGCCCAGCTGCCGCGCAGCGGCCGAAAAGCTGCCACGCTCCACCACTTGTACGAATGCCGCCATGTCTGGCAGCAGGGCAATCAGCTTATTTGTTCCCATGGCGCAAAATTCCTGTTCTGCAAGCCATGATTATCAATCAGAAACATCGCAATGATAATCAGGACATTTCCTTGCCGTGAAAGTCTGCCATGTCCGCACCACACCCTCTGCATCAGCGCTATCCCTTCCTGCCTGACCTGGTCCTGTTACTGGTGGCCATGGTGTGGGGCAGCAGCTATGGCCTGGCCAAGCAGGCTTTGCTGTTTTATCCAGTGCTAGGCTTGCTGGCGCTGCGCTTTGGCCTGACCTTCATCCTGCTGCTGCCGGCCCAGCGTGCGCTGGCCGATGCCGCCACCCGGCGTGCCACCGTGCTGGCGGCCCTGCCGCTGGGGCTGGGCCTGCTGGGCATCTTTCTGTGCGAAACCTATGGCGTGGCCCACACCAGCGCGGCCAATGCGGCGTTTTTGATCAGCCTGTGCCTGGTGCTGACACCGTTTGCCGAATGGCTGCTGCTGGGGAAAAAGCCCGAAACCGATGCGCTGCTGGCGGCGGCCCTATCGCTGTTTGGGGCCTGGCTGCTAAGTGGCGCAGCACATTTACAACTGAATGGCGGCGATCTGCTGATGTTGCTGGCCGCCGTATTGCGCGCCCTGGTTACCAGTCTGACCCGCCGCCTGACCCACGCCAAACCGGTCGCCACGCTGGCGCTGACCGGCTTGCAAAGCCTGGTGATCTGCCTGGGCTGCCTGCTGCTGGCCGCCATGCAAGGTGGTCTGCCCACGCTGCCCAGCCAGCCCAGTTTCTGGGGCAATGTCCTTTATCTGGTGCTGTTCTGCACCCTGTTTGCCTTCTTTGCCATGAATTACGCGCTGCGCCACAGCAGCGCTACTCGGGTTGCCCTGCTGACCGGTAGTGAGCCGGTATTCGGCGCCGCCTTTGCCGTGCTGTGGCTGGGGGAATCACTGCCGCCCGCCAGCTGGCTGGGCGGTGGGTTGATGGTGGCGGCCAGCCTGTGGGCGGTGCGTCCGCGTCGCGTGCCGCAATTATCGCGGGCCTGATCCACGCTGCTTATGCTCGCGGGGTAGCCAGCCCGCTTGCTATGATGCAGGACACCATCCTGATTATCCTGCCCATGTACCAGCACCGTCAGCCACGCAGCGTTTTTGCCATCCCGGATTTCCGCAATCTGGGCGTGATGCTGCGCATCCTGCTATCGCTCAACCTGTTGCTGCTGTGTTCAGCCTTGTTCCAGAACGATGGCGATAGCTTGCTGCTGCGCATTCTGGGCCGCGCCAGTTGGGCGGAGCCATCCATGCTGCTCAGCCTTGGGCTGCTGGGGCTGCTGTCACCCTGGCTGGCTGGCCAACGCTACGCCAGCATACTGGTCGCCATCATCAGCATGCTGTGTGTGGTGGTGCAGGACCGGCTGCTCAATCCGCTGGAGCCACCCCGGCTGGACCGTCCGCTATTGTCCGGGATGCTGGCCTTGCTGCTGCTGCATTATTTCAGCCTGCGCCAGCGGGCGCTGTCGCCAGCACTGGGGGAGGCGCGGCTGGCCGCCCTGCAGGCACGCATCCGCCCCCACTTTCTGTTCAACAGCCTGAATGCAGCAATCGCCCTGATCCGCTCGCGGCCGGAGAAAGCGGAAATGGTGCTGGAGAACCTGGCCGACCTGTTTCGGGCGCAGATGGCCGACCCCAGCCGGACCTCAACGCTGGAACGGGAAATAGAGCTGGCCCGCATGTACCTGGCCATCGAGAATGAACGGCTGGGAGAACGCCTGCGCGTAAGCTGGAATATTGAAGCCGCGCTGGATGCCAGCCTGCCGCCACTGCTGCTGCAGCCGCTGGTGGAGAACGCGGTGCACCACGGCGTGGAACGCTGTGGTCATGGCGGGGAAATCCGGGTGCGGGCGCAGATCAAGGGTGGGCAGTTGCTGCTAAGTGTCAGCAACCCGCTGTCAGGCAGCCAGGATGCGCCCCATCAGGGCAACCGCATGGCGCTGGATAATCTGCGCGAGCGGCTGGCGCTGTTTTTTGATGCCGAAGCCTCCTTGCAGGTAACCGAAGCCGATGGCCTGTACCACACCATGATCCGCCTGCCTTACCAGCCCGCAGACCAGACGGTACAAGCCCACTTTCCCCGCTAACCCCTCACGGAGCCTGACATGGGCAAAAACCGGCTGGAAGCCTTTAGTGACGGCGTGATCGCCATCATCATCACGGTGATGGTGCTGGAGTTAAAAATTCCACACGACACCAGCCTGACGGCACTGGCGGCACTATGGCCGGTGTTTCTCAGCTATGTGCTCAGCTTTGTCTACGTGGGCATTTACTGGAACAACCACCACCATTTCTATCATGTGGTGCGCCAGGTGGACGGCCGCGTGCTGTGGGCCAATCTGCACCTGCTGTTCTGGCTGTCCTTGCTGCCCTTTGTCACCGGCTGGATGGGCGAGAACCACATGGCGGCGCTGCCGGTGGCACTGTACGGCGTGGTGCTGCTGATGGCCGCGCTGGCCTGGTACCTGATGCAGCGCACCTTGCTGTGCGTACCGGGCAATCGCGAGGTGCTCAGCCAGGCCTTGGGGCGTGATATCAAGGGCCGCTTATCCCCACTGCTCTATCTAAGCGGCATTGCGCTGTCGTTTTATTCCACAACCCTGGCGGCCACGGTCTATGCACTGATGGCGCTGTGGTGGCTGGTACCCGACCGGCGCATGGAGCACGCCATCCACCAGACACACTAAGCCAGTGCGGGCACCGCCACACGGCGGGGCAAGCACCGTGTCTACAATTCCCAACCCAGCCGGGTGGCCTCGTAAATGGCCTCTTCTGCGGTACGCGACGTCTGACAGTCACCAATGGCATGCACCGCCAGCGGCAGGCCTGCCAGCTGCTGGCGCAGTCCGTCCACCGGCTGCAGCGGATGGCAGAGTACGACGCTGTCGATGTCTTCGCACAGCATGGCCTCCTCACTGGCGGTATGTTGCAGATACACCGTACTGTCATCCACACCATACAAGCGGGCATAGGGGATGATGTCCACCTGCAGGCGATGCAGCCTGGCTGCAAGCTGGTCACGCACATACATTTGCAAGGCCTGCCCCATGTGGCAGCCGTTGACGGCCAGGCTTACCCGGTGCCCGCGCTCTGCCAAGTGGATGGCCAGCCCCGGCCCCACCCAGTCGGCCCGCCAGTCACTGACCAACACCCGGCTGCCCACATGCGCCCCCTGCAACACATCCCAGCCATCCAGTACCGGCATGTCGCCGCCAATTTCCAGCCGAGGCGGTGCTGGCCTTGCACCGCAGGCCAGGATAAGTACATCAGGCTCTTGTTGTTCAACCCGTTTTCTATCTACTGCGGCATGCAGCACCACCTCTACCCCGGTCTGACGCAGTTCGTACTGCAGGTTGGTCAGCAGACCGCCAAATTCGGCCCGGCCCGGCAGTAACTGGGCTAACTGTATCTGCCCGCCCAAGTGTGGCCCTGCTTCGTACAAGCTCACCTGATGACCACGACGTGCAGCAATCACGGCCACCTGCATGCCGGCAGGCCCGCCACCCACCACCATCACCCGACGTGGTGCTTGCGTCGGCGTCAGAATGCCGAATTGCAACTCTCTCCCGGATATGGGGTTCTGGATACAGGAAATGGGCAGGCCACGATGAAAACGGCCAATACAGGCCTGATTGCAGGCAATACAGGCACGGATGGCGTCCGGCTGGTTTTGTTCCACCTTGCGAGGCAGTTCCGGGTCGCAGATCAAGGCACGGGTCATGCCACAGGCATCAACAATGCCCTGCGCCAACAACTGCTCTGCCTCCTGCGGCTGGTTGATGCGTCCGGCCAGCATCAGCGGAATGGACAGGCTGCGCCGGAAGCGGGTGGCCTGCTCAGCCAGATACGCCGCCGGAAACGCCATGGGCGGGGCAATATGCACCGCGCCGCCCAGGCTGGCCGAGGTACCGGCAACCAGGCTGATGTAGTCAAGTTGATCCTGCACCGCCACGCAGGCGGCCAGGGCTTCTTCTTCCTGTAGTCCTTCGCTGTCACGCTCACCGGCAGATATGCGCAGCCCCACCACGCAATCGCTGTCCACTGTGGCGCGGATAGCCGCAATGACTTCGCACAGAAAGCGCAGGCGGCCAGCACTATCGCCGCCATATTCATCCTCGCGCAGATTCAGTCGAGGATTGAGGAACTGCGCCGGCAGATAGCCATGGCTGGCCACAATTTCCACCCCATCGATCCCTGCTTCACGAATGCGGCGGGCTGCAGCGGCATATCCGGCCACGATGTCGGCAATTTCCACCGTATCCAGTGCTCTGGGCATCACGTGGAAGCGCTCGCTGGGCACTGCCGATGCCGAATAAGCCACCGCCTGCATGCCATCGGCGGTTTCCATGATTTCCCGTCCCGGATGAAACAGCTGGGCAAACATCACCGTGCCTTGCGCATGCACGGCATCAGCCAGCGCACGATAGCCGGCAATACAGCTATCGTCGGTTGCCATCAGGGCATGCGAGGTATAACGCGCGCTCTCATGCACGCCAGACACCTGCAGCACGATCAGGCCGACTCCGCCACGCGCCCGCGCGGCATGGTAAGCCACCAGCGCAGGACTAACCTGGCAATCAACCGGCAACACGGTATCGTGGCCAGTGGAAACAATGCGGTTGCGCAAGCTCAGCTTGCCAATGCGCAAAGGGGAGAGCAGACAAGGAAAGGCGGTGGACATGGCAGCTCCGTTCAGGTGCAGGGGGTTTCCCAGGGAAACTGCCAATAGTTGGGAAAATCAGCACCGCTGCCTGCTGGCCCTTGGACTGGACGGTGACGACCTTGCCGCCACCGCCCACCGCTGTTATGTACCGCAGCACATCACCACTGGAGATTGCGGGTAAATCCTTCACTTAGCGTAATTTTGCTGCACGATCGTTAGCTGATCGCAACAGATCACCCCTGACGCTCCGCCGGTTTATTTCAGTGTCGCCAGATAATTGACAATGGCCGTGCGCTGAGCCGCATCCGGCAGACCGGCAAAAGGCATGACATTACCCGGTATGGTTTGCTGCGGATTGGCCAGATAGGCAGACAGCAGGGACTTGTCCCAGCTCTTGCCCAGGGTTTTCATCGCCCGGCTGTAACGGAAGCCCGGATAACTGCCAACTTTGCGCCCGAGCACCCCTTTCAAACTGGGGCCGACACCATTGCTGCCATTGACGCTGTGACAGGCAGCACACTGGGCAAACACGGCAGGTGGCGTGGCAGGGTTGGCTGCCAATGCCGACAAGGGCAGCACGGCAGCAGCTAACAGCAGGGTACGCATGGGAATCTCCTTTGGGGTGGACAAGGCCGCACCATACGGGCGGCCCGAATGCATTACAGGCGGCCGGGCGCTTGCAGATAGCGCAGCAGGTCATCCCCCAGCCGCAAGGCCAGGGCACCCAGCGGGCCGGTGGGGTTGTAACCGGCGTTATGCGGATAAACCGAGGCACCCACCACGAACAGGTTGTGGGCATCCCAATGTTGCAGATGAGGTGACACCACACTGTCATGCGGTGTTTCACCCATGATGGTGCCGCCCACGATGTGGGTGGTCTGATAGATGCGGCTGTCAAACGGGGTGACCAGGCCCTGCAGGCTGCCCACCTTGTCGGCACCGCAATGCTGGGCAATGTCCATCATCTTGCCGCTGACAAAACGGGCCATTTTCTGCTCGTTGTCGCGCCAGTCGAAGGTCATGCGGATCAGCGGCCGGCCATAGGCATCGCGATAGGTCGGGTCCAGGCTGAGGTAGTTGCCCCGGTGCGGGTAGCAGCTGCCCTCGATGCCCAGCGACATGGAGTGGGCATACCAGTCGGCATTGGCCTGCTTCCACGCGCTACCCCAGCGCGGCGTGCCATCCGGCACCCGTCGTCCCTTGATGGGGCGGCCGCTGAACTGGTAGGCCTGAATGGTGGCACCGCCGAGAAAGCCCAGACCGCTGTGGTCGAAATTGTCATTGTTGAAGTCGTCAATCACCATCTGGGTACTGCCGCTGGCCAGGAAGGGATTGAACCATTTGTCCTTGAAGAACAAATCCACCCCGGCATTCACCTGATAGCAAAAGTTCTTGCCCACCACGCCGGTATTGCTGACCGGGTCGTAAGGCTGGCCGATCTTGCTGTGCAGCAACAGCTGGGTATTGCTCATGGTGAAGGCCGCCAGCACGATCACCTCGGCAGGCTGCTCGTACTCCTCGCCGGTCAGCAAATCCAGGCAATGCACGGCGGTGGCACGCTTGCCGGCGGCATCGTAGCGCAGGCCCAGTACCTGGGTATTGAGCCGCACCTCAAAGCTTTTGCGCTGGCGCAGCATGGGGTAGAGCAATACCTGCTGCGAGCCCTTGGCATTGGCCTCGCAGATAAAGCGCTCGCAATGGCCGCAATACTGACATTGCCCCAGCTTTTGCCCATCCGGGTTGGTATAGGCCCCGGATGAGTTGGCTGCGGCCTGGGGAAAAGCGTGATAACCCAAGTGGTCGCAAGCTTGTTTGAACACCAGCCCGGACTCCAGCACCTGCAAGGCCGCCTGCGGATAGGGCCCGCTGCGCGGTGCTTCGAAGGGGTTGCCGCCCGGCAGCTTCTTGCCGCCGATATTGCCCGCCTGGCCGGAGACTCCGAACAGTTTTTCGAACAAATCGTGGTAAGGCTCCAGCTGGGCATACGTCACCCCCCAGTCCTGCAAGGGCATGTCGGCCGGAATCGCCTGTTTGCCGTAACGCTGGACATAGTGGCTGCGTAGTTGCGGGTCGTACTCGGCCCAGCGCCACAGATGGCCGTTCCAGTGATTACCGGCCCCACCCAGCCCCTGCCCGGGCAGGAAGGACTCCATCCAGCGCACCGGCAAGGCAGTCTGGTTATGCTGATGGCGCAGGGTGTAGGTTTCACGCGACCAGTCCTGAATCAGCCCCTGACGCACCGCCCAGCGCAGTTCATCCCGCTGGTTGGGCAGGCTGGATTCCGGCCCCTTGCTGTGATCGCCGCCGCGCTCCAGCACCAGCACGTCCACCCCCTTGGCAGTCAGCTGACGGGCAATCAGCCCGGCGGTCAGTCCACCGCCCACAATCACTACGGTTTTGCTTGCACGTGTTTTCATGGCATGTCCCTAGCTGAAGTCGGCAATGGATTTGGGGGTGGCCGCGCCGGGATAGGGCTTGCCGCGATACTGCACCACGTCCAGGGCATGGGTGGCTGGCAGGCCGGGGTAGCCAATCATTTTCCAGAACACCATGCCCACATTGCCGCCATAGAGCGGGTCGGCAAAGCAGGCTTCGCAAAACAGCGGATACACCAGGGAGTTGAACCATGCAGCCAGGTCAAGCTGCTCGCCCTTTACCTGGCCTGCTGCCAGCTGCTGCAGGAAGGCATCGCCCTGCTGAGGTGTCAGGACATCAAACAACTTGCCATAAAGCCGCTGGGCTGCACGATCAGCCTCTGCTACACCCGCCTTGAAATACTGTTCCGGCGTCAAGGGCAGCTGCGGGCCGCACTCGGCAGCACCTTGCAAAAATGGCCCTTGCACATAGCGGCGTGCACCCTGGCCGAAACTGCCGGCCAACTGACGGTCGATGTAAATGGCCAGCCCGCAGTCCACACCGTTTGGCGTATGGCTGTCGGCCGGACACATGATGTTGAGCATGGTTTCGACAAAAGCCGCTTCGTCCGGGCCAAAGCTTGCATAGCCATAGACGGTATTGATCACCGGGCCTGTTGCCATAGCGGCGGCTTCCGGCGCTTGCAGCAGCAGGGCCGCTGCCGTGCCACCAGCAAGGGCCTGGCCCAATGGCAAGCTGCCCGATGCCGCCGCCAACTGTTTGAGAAAATGCCGGCGGCTACTGCCGGCCAAATCGGGAGAGGGGGAATCGACAGAGTGGGTCATCACAAACTCCTGCAGCGGTCTAAAGCAAAGGGGCCACCGATCAGGTCGGCGTCCGACCCGGCGTGGCTGGATGGAGAATGGTTCTCATCAACGGGCAAAAACAAGGGGCTGAAGGAGGGCTGTGCGGGAAAAGGAAATTTCGCTATCCCAAGGGAAAAAATGACGCAAAACAAATAATTCTTCGGCAGACAACGCCGGAAAACAGGCGGGGACAAGCACTGTGGCAGGGGCAAGGATGCAAAACAGCAACTTCGGCTGGTGGCCGACACCCCGTCAAACTGGGGCCGGTGGGCGATATCCGCACTACCTTGCAACAATTGCTGCCGCGCCTATCTGAGCGGCATGATGACAACTTCCTGCAGGCGTGCCAGACACTGCCGCGCAAATCGCTACGCTGGCGGGCCGCACGGGAAAAACCCGGCCACAACGGGCTGATTCATCCGCAATACCGGATGCGGCTGATTTGTGAAGGTGAAGTAGTACGAACTGGCCATGCCGCCCACCGTCACCACGGAACACCTGCTGCACACCGCCCGGTATTCGGCCAAGGCCATCTTGTCCGGCCATGGCAGCGAGGTATTGCAACTGACTGAACGCAATTTCCTGCATCGCTATGCCCTGGCCCGGCCAGCCTGGCCATCTGTAGGCAACAAAAAACCGCCACCCAAAGGTGACGGTTTTTCTCAAGCTGGCAGCGACAGCAAATCAGCCGCTGTTACGCAAACCAGCCGAGGTGCCATTGATGGTGAGGTGAATGGCGTACAGCGCCTCGGCATCATCCGGGTTGGCACGCAGACGCTGCAGCAGGTCGGCCTGCAGCAGATTGAGCGCATCCAGATACGGCAGGCGGGTTTCCAGGCTGCGATGCAGGGTGGGGTTCTGCTCCAGCAGGCTGGTCTGGCCGCTGATGGCAAAGAAGGCATCGTGCGTCTTCTGCCATTCCGCTTCAATCTGGCCAAACAGCTTGTCGGCCAGCGCACGGTCTTCCACCAGTGCGGCAAAGCGGCGCGCAATGCCCAGGTCGGCCTTGGCCAGTACCTGTTCCATATTGGACAGAATCACCTGGAAGAACGGCGAAGTGCGGTACAGCCCTTGCAGGCGGGCCAGGCCTTCGTCGCCATGGTGAGCAATAAAGCCCGCCACAGCAGAACCAAAACCGAACCAGCCCGGCAGCATCACCCGCGATTGCGACCAGGAGAACACCCAGGGAATGGCACGCAAATCCTTGATGGATGCCAGACTCTTGCGCGAAGCCGGGCGGCTGCCGATGTTGAGCTTGGCAATGGCGTTGATCGGCGTGGCTTCCAGGAAGTACTGCATAAAGCCTTCGGTTTCCACCAGTTGGCGATAGGCCTTGAAGGCGGCTTCGGACAGTGCGTCGAACACCGCGCCATCTGCCTCGCAGCTGGGGTGGGTGGTGAGACTGGCTTCCAGCGTGGCAGCCACCAGCGCTTCCAGATTGCGGGTGCCGATGTCGGGGTCGGAATACTTGGAGGCAATCACCTCGCCCTGCTCGGTAATGCGGATACGCCCGGCCACGCTGCCCGCCGGCTGCGCCATGATGGCTTCAAACGACGGGCCGCCGCCGCGACCCACCGAACCGCCACGGCCATGGAACAGACGCAGCTTGACCCCGGCCTTGTCAAAGCTCTGCACCAGCCGCTGTTCGGCCTTGTACAGCTCCCACTGGCTGGTGAGATAACCGCCGTCCTTGTTGCTGTCGGAGTAACCCAACATCACTTCCTGCAGCATGCCACGGCTCTTCAGCAGCAACTGGTACCACGGCAGGGCAAACAGCGTGTCCATGATGTCGGTGGCGGCCACCAGGTCGGCAATGGTTTCGAACAGCGGCACCACATTGATGGTGGACACCGGCAGGCCGTTTTCCAGCCGGATCAGGCCGGTTTCTTTCAGGATCAGCGCCAGCGCCAGGATGTCGCTGACCGAGGCGCAGTTGGAAATGATGCTCTGGCTGATGGCCTCGGTACCGAACTGCTGCTGGATCAGCGCGGCTTCGCGGAAGATGGCCAGCTCTTTTTCGGTATCGGCGCTGTACTGCTGATACGGTGAGTACAGCAGGCGCGGGGTGGCCAGTTCGCGCAGCAAGACGCGAATGCGCGCGGCCTCGTCCAGCGCCGGGTAATGTTCCAGTCCGGCACTGGAAAACAGCTCGCTCACCACGGCTTCGTGCATGCCGGCAAACTGGCGCAGGTCCACCGGCATCAGGAAGAAGCCAAACACTTCCACCGCGCGGCGCAGGCGTGCCAGACGGCCATCGGCCAGCAAGTCGCTGCCATGGGCAATCAGCGAGTCCGCCACGGTGGCCAGGTCGGCCTGGAAGGCGGCGGTATCGCGGTACGCCTCTGCGGCGGGCCAGCGGCCACGCACCGCCAGGCCCAACTCGGCGGCCTTGCCCAGCAAACGGGCCTCAATGGTGGCCAGTGCACGGCGATAGGGTTCCTGCTCGCGGCTTTCCTTGTTGTCCGGGGTCTGGTCGGACAGGGCTTGCAAAGCCGGGCTGACCGTCACATGGCGCTCGGACAGCGACAGCTCGCGGTACAGCGACGCCAGCTCGGACAAATAGTGCTCAAATGCCTGGGTGGCCTGCAGGGTAAAGGCATGGCGCAACACGGTGGCGTTGACGTTGGGGTTGCCGTCACGGTCGCCACCAATCCAGCTGCCCACGCGAATGAAGGGCGGCAGTACCGGGCTTTGTCCCCAGGCGGACTCCACTTCCTTGCCCAGCCGGTCGTAAAGCCGTGGCAGGGCGGAGAAGAAGGTCATCGGGTGGTAAGCCACGCCGTTCTTGATTTCGTCTTCCACCGACAGCTTGAAATGGCGGATTTCCGAGGTCTGCCACATGGACAGAATCACCCGCTTGAGCTTGCCATCCAGTTCGGTTTCTTCTTCCGGCGTGATATCGGGCGAGCCAAGCTGGCTGAGGAATTTGCGCACCGCGCGGTGGCCGTCCAGCACGCTCTGGCGCTGCACTTCGGTGGGGTGGGCGGTGAGGATGGCGCCGACATAGGCGTCCTGCAGCGTGTCAGACAGCTGGGCAAAGCTGACGCCCTCCTCTTTCAGCCGTGCCAGCGCCCGGTTCAGGCTGCCTTGCTGCGGGCGGGAACCGGCAATCTGGTGCGCGCGACGACGACGGGTGTGGTGCAAGTCTTCCGCAATATTGAACAACTGCGCATACAGGCCACAGGCGCGTACCAGCGCGGTGGTGGCCTTGGGCGACAAGGTATCCGGCAGCGGCAAAGCCCGCTGCTCCGGGGTGCGGGCGGCAATGGCCTTTACCTCTTGATATACCTGCGGCCCTTCCTGGGCATGCAACACTTCGCCCAAGAGGCGGTCCAGCCGCGCCAGGTCGGCACGTAGGGGAAGATCCTTGTCCAGTTCCGTCATGTCCTGTTTCCTTTGTAGAATCGTCTGGCCGACTTATCCGCTTGCGGTGGGTGAAGTACCGGAATCGCACAGACGACCTGTTTTTGATGGAAATGCAACCCGTTCAAGGCAGGCAAGTGCCTGGCTTCAACAAACTGCCGAGCAACCATCATAGGCAGCATTGCAGCTGTAGTGTGTTCATTACCGAATTTTCCTGATTTTTTTCGCACATTTTGTGCACAACAGCAACGCGGGTTCACCCTTGCCTGCTTCGGCCCCCGACAAATGGTTTTTCCTTGATCCCATTCCAGGCATAGCCATGACTGCATGCTAGAATCGGGCGAAAATTCATCGTCAGGACCGCAATTCATGGACAAGATCGTCATTGCCAGCCGCGAAAGTCGCCTGGCCATGTGGCAGGCCGAACACATTCAGGCCCGTCTGCAAGCACTGTACCCGCACCTCACCGTCGAAATTCTGGGCATGACCACCCAGGGCGACCAGATTCTGGACAAGACCCTGTCCAAGATCGGCGGCAAGGGCCTGTTCGTGAAAGAGCTGGAAGTGGCCCTGGCCGAAGGCCGCGCCGACCTCGCCGTGCACTCCATCAAGGACGTGCCCATGGTGCTGCCGGAAGGCTTTGCCCTGGCCGCCATCTGCGAACGCGAAGACCCGCGCGATGCCTTTGTTTCCAACAACTATGCCAGCCTGGCCGAGCTACCGGCAGGTAGCGTGGTGGGCACCTCCAGCCTGCGCCGCGAATCACAACTGCGCGCCCGCTACCCGCAACTGGTGATCAAACCGCTGCGCGGCAATGTGCAAACCCGCCTGCGCAAGCTGGACGAAGGCGAGTACGACGCCATCATTCTGGCTGCCGCCGGCCTGAAGCGCTTGGAACTACACGACCGGATTCGCGCAGAACTCGCCCCGTCCGAAAGCCTGCCAGCCGCCGGGCAAGGTGCGCTGGGCATTGAAATCCGCGCCGACCGCGCCGACATGCTGGCCCTGCTGCAACCCTTGAATCACCCGGACACCCACGCCTGTGTCAGCGCCGAACGCGCATTGGCACGTGAATTGGGCGGCAGCTGCCAGGTACCGCTGGGTGCCTTTGCCACCCTGACTGACGACGTTCTCACCCTGGGCGGTTTCGTTGCCCATCCGGATGGCTCCATCATGTTGACTGCCACCGCCAATGCACCGCGCCAGTATGCCGACTCGCTGGGCCGTGCCGTAGCTAAGCGCCTGCTGGATGACGGTGCCAAGCCGCTGATCGACGCCGTACTGAAAGACCAGCCATGACACAGTCTGGCCGCCGCATTCTGGTGGCCAGACCGGCCGCGCAAAGCGGCCGCTTGCTGACTCTGCTGGCCGATGCCGGCTGGCAGGGGCAGCCCTTTCCGGTGATGGACATCCAGCCGCAAGCTGATGCGCTGGCACGCTTACCACAGCAGGCTGCCCGCGCCGACTGGCTGTTTTTTGTCAGCCCCAGCGCCATCGACATCGCCTGGCCGTACCTGCAAGCAGCGCCCCTCACCGCCCGCCTGGCCTGCGTCGGCCAGTCCAGCGCCCGCCGTCTGGCCAGCCTGAGCGGACAGGCGGTTCTGTTTCCCACCAGCGGCAGCGACAGTGAAGCCCTGCTGGCCCAGCCCGAGCTGGCGGATGTCACTAGTCAGCACTGGCTGATCGTGCGGGGCCTGGGCGGCCGCGCCTTGCTGGCCGACACCCTGCGCGCGCGCGGAGCCGATGTGACACTGGCCGAGGTCTACCAGCGCGTGGATGGCGCGCCGGATTGGACTTTGCTGGACAACACCCCTCCAGACGCCATGGTGATCACTTCCAGCGAAATGGTGGAGCAATTGTTCAGACTGGCTGGCCCGGCAAGGGCCGTGACGTTACAATGCCTTTTGTATTGCGTACCGCACCCGCGCATTGCCGAACGATTGCAGGCACTGGGCGCGACACGCATCGTGACAACCCGGGCCGATGACGAAGCGCTCGTCGCCGGCCTCAGAGAATGGTTCTGCCGTCACCCATGAGCGAAACCCAGACTGTCGACACTCCCCGTCCCGCCCGCAAAAAACAGCTGAACCTGGCCCTGCTGGTGGCACTGGCCGCCCTTGGCCTGTCAGGCTATCAGCTGTACAGCACCCAGCAGGAGCTGGCTGCCGCACGCCAGGAACTGGCGGGCCGCATGGCCGAAGGCAATGGTGCCTCCAAGGAATTGCGCGGCCTGACCGAGCAGGCTCTCAGCGCCGCCCGCGCCACCGATGCCAAGCTGGCGGTGCTGGAAACCCGCGTCAATGAATCCGCCGGTCAGTACAACACCCTGAACGGCATGTACCAGGAGCTGACCAAAAACCGCTCCGACTGGCTGCTATCCGAGGTGGAACATACCCTGGCCATTGCCAGCCAGCAGCTGCAACTGGCCGGCAATGTCACGGCGGCCATCTCTGCCTTGCAAATGGTAGACGCCCGCCTGTCCAAGTTTGACCAGCCGCAGCTGATTGCCGTGAAAAAGGCAGTGGCCACCGATCTGGAAAAACTCAAGGCCCTGCCGGTTCTGGACAGCGTCGGCCTGACCGTCAAGCTGGACCGGCTGATGCTGTCCAGCAGCGGCATGCCACTGGCGGTGGATGCCCATCACCTGCAAGACAAGCAAACCACCAAGCGCGTGGCGGACACCGCCCCCTTCTGGGAGCGTCTGGTGGCCGACATCAGCCAGAGCCTGGGCGAGCTGGTACACATCCGCCGCATGGACAAACCGGAAGCCTTGCTGCTGTCGCCGGAACAATCCTTCTTCCTGCGTGAAAACCTGAAAATGCGCCTGCTGGATGCACGCCTGGCGCTATTGCAACGCGACGGCAACACCTTCAATGCCGATATCAGCGCCGCTCAGGACTACGTGCAGCGCTATTTCGATAGTGCAGCCCCGGCTACCCGCCAGTGGCTGGCCACCTTGCAGGAACTCAAGGCCGCCCCGCTGTCCGTCACCCTGCCCGACCTCAACGCCAGCCTGAAGGCGGTTCGTGACGCTCAGGGCAACAAGGGAGACTAAGCGGTGAAATTCGTCATCTGGATTACCGGCCTGTTTGCCCTGGCCGTGCTGGTGGGGCTGGCCTCCACCCTGAATACCGGCTACGCCATCCTGTTCCTGCCGCCGTGGCGCATGGAAGTGTCGTTCAACCTGCTGCTGCTGGGCATTGTG
The DNA here is from genome assembly GCF_057809375.1 of Aquitalea sp. FG25. NCBI lineage: Bacteria > Pseudomonadati > Pseudomonadota > Betaproteobacteria > Neisseriales > Chromobacteriaceae > Aquitalea > Aquitalea sp. FG25. Next base: position 30,210 of record NZ_JBMDJV010000004.1, on the reverse strand, counting down.
GTGCTCATCGTGCTGGCTTATGCCGTGATGCGCGTCATCAGCATCACCGCCGGGCTGCCTGCCGAGGTGAAGCGTTTCCAGCGTCAGAAAAAGCTGAAAGCCGCCCGCCACGCCCTGCGTGAAGCTGGCATTGCCTTTTTTGAAGGCCGCTTCCAGAAAGCCGAACGCGAAGCACTCAAGGCCATGGCGGACGAGTATGCGGCAGAAAACCGTGCGCTGGCCCTGCTGCTGGCCGCCCGCTCCGCCGGTGCTACCGGCGATCTGGACAAGCGCGACCAATATCTGCAACAGCTGGATGCCCTGCCAGAACGCCTGCAACTGGCGCGCCACATGCTGGATGCCGAGCTGAAGCTGGAAGCCAAGGATGCGCTGGGCGCCCTGGCCGCCATCGAGCGTGCCCGTGCCCTATCGCCCAACCTCACCAATGCCCTGCGCCTGGAACTGAAAGTCCGCCTGCTGCAACGCCAGCCCGATGCTGTACTGGCACTGACGGAAAAGCTGCTCAAGGCCGAAGCACTGGAGCCTTCACAAGCGCGTCGTTATCGTCTGGCCGCTTACAGCCAGCAGCTGACCGGCTTTGTCGGCAGCCGCGAAGTACGCGACTGGCTGCGCCGTGTTCCTGATGCAGAACGCCGCAATCCGGTGCTGGTGAGCGAAATTGTCAGCCGTCTGATTGCACTGGAAGACTTCGACTATGCCGCCACCCTGCTGGCAGAAGCACTGGCAGATGAAGATCAGGCCACGCCGGAGCTGGCACGCGAACTGGGCCAGCTGGCCGAGCGCCTGTCGCCGGAAAAACGCCTGGAGCTGATGCGCAGTGCCGAAGGCTGGCTGAAAACCCGCCCGCGCGACTACATGCTGCTGCTGGCCCTGGGCCGTCTGGCCATGAACCAGCAACTGTGGGGCAAGGCGCAAAGCTATCTGGAAGCCAGTAACTCCATCGAGCCCACACTGTGCGCCAATGCCGAGCTGGCCCGGCTGTTTGAAGCCACCGGCAAGGAAGAACAGGCCGCGCAGCATTACCACCGCAGCCTGGAACTGGCGCTGGCCAAGGGTGATTGAACGCCATTGCCACCCACAAAGAAAGCCCGCAGATGCGGGCTTTTTTCATGGGCCGTGTTCACGCTTACAGCCGCGAACGGGTGATGGTTTCACTGAACACCACGCGCTCCAGAATGGTACGCACCGCCGAGGCATCCGCCGGAGGGTTTGGCACCGTTTCATAACGCAGCTTCAGGTAGTAGGCGGTATCGGGCTGCGGCTTGAAGCCTTCGATTTCGCCATAGAACAGCTGCCAGGGCTGGTTTTCACTGCTGCGCACTTGCAGGCATTGCATCTGCCCCGCGCCGGCACTGCAGTTCTTGCGCACGGCACTTACATACAGATACTGCGGCCGCTGTGCCGGAGCAGTGGCAGCGGCGCTCTGGCCTGCGGCCTTGTCCAGTTTGCGCACAAAGCGGTATTCGTTGCCTGCCTTATCCGTCAGTGCCAGTTGCTGTGCCTTGCCATCAGCCTGGATGCGGAACGGTTGCGACAGAAAACCGATATAGGCCTGCTCGGTTTGCATCATGGCCGGGGGGCACATCATGCGCGTGGTGGCAATCACCAGCTTGCCTTCGGCATTGCTGTGGCCGGTAAAGCGGTTGCAGCCGGCAAAGCCGCTGATGCCCTTGGCCTGAAACGACAGCGTGGGCAGCGGTTCAGCCACCTTGGGTGACGCCAACTGCCAGTCGGTGCCGATCAGATTGGGCTGGGCCAACACGGGGGCAGACAGCAGGGCAACAATGATGGCGGTGGTTTTCCAGTGCATTAGCATCTCCAAAATTAAACAATACTAATATTTAAGAGGCCAGAACCGGCCCTGAGTTCAACCCTGCGGCTGTTGTCAACTATGCATAAGGTAAGCTATAGCCGCTGACCTGCTGGCACAACACCATGAAAAAACCCTGCCACCAGGGCAGGGTTTGCTTGCTCAACAAGTGCGCTTGCAGGCTTAGTGCACCACGCCCTTCACCAGGTCTTCCACCACTTTCTTGGCATCGCCAAACACCATCATGGTCTTGTCCATGTAGAACAGCTCGTTGTCGAGGCCGGCATAGCCCACGCTCATGGAACGCTTCACCACAATCACGGTGCGCGCCTTGTGCGCTTCCAGAATCGGCATGCCGTAGATGGGGCTGGCCTTGTCCTTCTGCGCCGCCGGGTTCACCACGTCATTGGCGCCAATCACCAGCACCACGTCGGTATTGTTGAAGTCGGAGTTGATCTCCTCCATCTCCAGTACCTGCTCGTACGGCACTTCGGCTTCGGCCAGCAGCACGTTCATGTGGCCCGGCATGCGGCCAGCCACCGGGTGGATGGCGTAGCGCACGGTGACGCCCTTCTCATGCAGTAACTCGGCAAACTCCTGCAAGGCATGCTGGGCGCGCGATACCGCCAGGCCATAACCCGGCACGATCACCACGCTGTCAGCATTGCTCATCAGGAAGGCTGCATCTTCCGCCGAACCGGACTTGTAGTTTTTCGGACCACTGTCACCCGCAGAACCACCAGCAGCCGCCTCGGCACCAAAGCCACCCAGCAGCACGGACACGATGGAACGGTTCATCGCCTTACACATGATGTAAGACAGAATGGCACCGGACGAACCCACGCAAGCACCGGCAATAATCAGCACCGGGTTGTTCAGCGTAAAGCCGATACCCGCCGCCGCCCAGCCGGAGTAGGAGTTGAGCATGGACACCACCACCGGCATGTCGGCACCGCCAATCGGGATGATCAGCGTTACGCCCAGCACCAGCGCAATGGCCACCATCGCCAGGAAGGCGGCATGGCTATCCGTCACGAAGTAGGCCACGCCAAAACCCACCATGGCCAGCGCCAGCACCAGGTTCAGCAGGTGCTGACCACTGAAGTTGACAGCCTTGGAGCCAAAGCGGCCGGAAAGCTTGCCATAGGCAATCACCGAGGCGGTAAAGGTGATGGCACCGATAAACGCGCCAATGAACAGCTCCACCTTTTGCACCGGGGTGTGTTCCACACCGCTATGGAAGATGGCAGCCACGGCAATCAGCACCGCAGACAAGCCCACCAGCGAGTGCATGGCGGCCACCAGTTCCGGCATGCCGGTCATTTCAACCGTCTTGGCCTTCCAGCCGCCAATCACGGCACCGGCCACGATGGCAGCGGCAATCAGCCCCAGCACCGGCTTGTCCATGATCATGAAGGTGGTGCCCACGGCAATAACCATGCCGATGATGCCAAACTTGTTGCCGCGCAGCGCTGTCACCGGGCTGGACAGCCCCTTGAGCGCCAGGATGAACAGCACGGCCGCCACCAGATAAAGTACTGCAGAAATATTAGCCATGGTTCTTCCTTACTTTTTCTTCTTCTTGAACATGTCCAGCATGCGCTGGGTGACCATGAAGCCGCCGAAGATGTTGATACTGGCCAGGAAGATGCCGATGGTACCCAGCACCGAGGTGAGGGTGATTTCGGAACCGTTGATATCCACCACCTGCAACATGGCGCCGACGATGATGATGCCGGAAATGGCATTGGTCACCGCCATCAGCGGGGTATGCAGCGCCGGGGTGACGTTCCACACCACGTGGTAGCCGACAAACACGGCCAGCACGAAAACGGTAAGGCTGGCGATAAAGGGATCGACCATCTTTGTTCTCCTTAGTTGGCCGCCGGGAAACGCACCTGGCCGTCGTGGGTCACCAGGGTGGCCGCCAGCAGGTCGTCTTCCAGATTGAGGGTGAAACCTTCCTTGCTCAACATCAGCGACAGGAAAGTCAGCAGGTTCTTGGCATACAGGCTGGAGGCATCCGCCGCCAGTTCGCCCGGCAGGTTGAACTGGCCCACCACGGTGACGTGGTTGTCGGTCACCACCACTTCACCCGGCTGGGTGCGTTCACAGTTGCCACCGGCTTCGGCGGCGATGTCGATGATGACCGAACCCGGCTTCATGGCGGCCACGATGTCAGCGCTGATCAGCGTCGGCGCCTTCTTGCCCGGAATCAGCGCGGTAGTGATGATGATGTCGGCGGCGCGCGCGTGCTTGCTCACCAGTTCGGCCTGACGACGTTTGTAGTCGTCCGACATTTCCTTGGCGTACACACCGTCGCTGGCGGCCTTTTCTTCAGCCGTCATCGGCACTTCGATAAACTTGCCGCCCAGCGATTCCACCTGCTCCTTGGTAGACGGACGCACGTCGGTGGCTTCCACCACCGCCCCCAGCCGCTTGGCAGTGGCAATGGCCTGCAAACCAGCCACACCAACGCCCATGATCAGCACCTTGGCCGGTTTCACCGTGCCAGCAGCCGTCATCAGCATGGGCATGAAGCGCGGGTAGTAATGGGTAGCCAGCAGCACCGCCTTGTAACCGGCAATGTTGTTTTGGCTGGACAGCACGTCCATGCTCTGCGCGCGCGTGGTACGCGGCAGCAGCTCCATGGCAAAGGCCGAAACCTTCTTGGCCGCAAGCTGCGGGAAAGTGCTGTTCTGATAGGGGGCCAGCTGGCCGATCAGCACCGCGCCGGTTTTGAGTTCGGCAATACCCGCCTCGTCCAGCGGACGCACGGTCAGCACGATATCGGCCTGGGCCAGCGCCTGAGCACGGTCGGGGGCAATGCTGGCCCCGACATCAACGTAAGCCGCATCGGGAGCGGCGGCAAACTGCCCGGCTCCCTGCTCGACCACCACGGTGTGACCCATGGCAACCAGCTTTTTCACCGTTTCCGGTGTTGCGGCCACGCGTTTTTCACCAGCCAGCTTTTCAGCCGGAATAGCGATCTGCATGGTGTGAATCTCCTGCAAAGTGAAATGACAAAAACAAAAAGTAAAGATAGTGAACGCCCGTGCGAGGCAATTTCGAACGAGCGTTTGAATTCTATTAAAAACACGATTATTGATTTTGCGCAATACTTTTACACAATTGCGACATTTGCCTACCATATACCGTCTGACAATCAGGTCAAGACGGCAGGGTCTCCGGGCAGGATCACTGCTCAACCAGAGCCGGTACGCGCAGGGCGTCGGCATCACCATCTCCCGCCCTGCACCATCCGCCAGCCAGATGGCAGACAGACAAAAGTACAGGCAAGAGCAGCGCCGAGCATGGGAAAGCACCTCGTGCGATGACACTAACGGTTCGCCCGCCAGCTTGTAAAGCAGGGTTAACCATTAACACCAAGGTGCTGTAAACAAAAATGAATTATCTGTGCCAGCCAGGGAAGATAACTGGTGGAAGCCCGCTTATCGTGCAGCGCACCATTACGCAAAGCAGCTTGTCAGTTGCCGCCAGAACGGCCTCTGCAGGCGACATGGGCGGATTTGAGGATCCACACAGCGCACCCTGCATAAGAGTTTTATGAATTTCAATGCAGATAAAATGGCGGCCGCGCTGACCGTGATTGCGCCTGCGGCATCCCGGTCAGCGGGAAATACGAGATGCAAAACTGCCGCATAAAAGCGACAGCTAGCGTATTTAAGCGTAATACACCACGACACCCAGCAGTAGCAGTAGTGCATCCAATAGCAACAACCGCAGGGGTGAACACTTGCGCTGCAACAGCCGCCCCAGTCCGACCAGGCCAGCCAGCTGCAACAAGACAAAGCTCCACAGCAAAAGGGGCGGCAGCGTATCGCTCTGCCACAGAAAGGCTGCTGCAGCGACTGTCTGCAAGACAAACTGCACCAGCGCCACCAGCATGGCACCACGTGTCAGCGGCGGGTCATAACGCTGCCTTGCTGCTTGCAGATCAAACGCCGGACTGTGGTCCACCACGCCGGCAGGCAGCCAGCCCGGTGCCTTGAACCATACTTTCAGCTTGTCTTGCCAGCGTGGTGCACGCCGTGCCAGCTGCCACAGCGGTGCATAACCGGAGGCCACGGCCCACAGTGGGTTCCAGCTATTAAGCGGTGTGCGGGTGCCGTACACCGGCGCTTCCTCTTCTTCGATGAAAGTGCCAAACAGCCGGTCCCAGATAATCAGCATGCCGCCGTAGTTCTTGTCCAGATACTGGTCGTTTACTGCGTGATGCACCCGGTGGTTGGACGGCGAAGAAAACACCTTGTCGAACCAGCCCAGCTTGCCGATATGCTCGGTATGAATCCAGAACTGATACAGCAGCACGATCAGCCCGGCCAGCGCAAATTGCGCCGGTGGCACCCCGGCCAGCGCCATGGGCAGGTAAAACGGCCAGCCCAGAAACGCCACCGTGCTTTCCTGGCGCAAGGCGGTGGACAGATTGAAATGCTGGCTCTGGTGATGCACGGCATGCGCCGCCCAGAACACCGCACTTTCATGTCCCACGCGGTGCAGCCAGTAATCACAGAAGTCGAACATCACGATGGCCAGCAGCCAGCCCCAGGGCGTGGCCCACAGCGCGGCATGGGGAAACAACGCCAGATGTCGCCATGCCAGCGCATACAGTCCAATCTGAAACAGCATGCTGACGCTGGCCACCAACTGGCTGAGCAGGCCTTGGCTCAGGCTGGCCAGTGCATCGCTCAGGCGATAGGTATTGCGGCCAATAGCCAGGCCATAGCCAATTTCCACCAGCATTAGCAGCAGAAATACCGGGAAGGCATATACAGTGATTTGTTCCATCAATACGGGTACAAAACAGAAAACCGTACGCTAACGCAAAGTCCGGTACTCGATTGTTGGAGTTTTGTGCGAACACTGCGGCAAAAAGCATCAAGCCCCGCGTGGCGGGGCTTGTTTGGTGTTGATTGCGCAGGTAACGGGCGGCGGCTTCGATGCAGAATGTAGAGAAACACCCTGCAATCCTTATAAATAAAGGCTTTACTGTTTCAATAAATCTTATTGTGTACCTATCCGTGTACCTACCACCACTCCCACCCCCTAGTTACGCATCATTTTAGTCAAGTACATAGACTTAAATCAGAGTTCCAACCGAAGCACAAACGGAAAACTAATACAGATTAATTAGATGCTCGGATGGCAACTTCCGACCCATTGCAGCCATTAACTTTTTGAGTTAGGCACCGCTCGGTTCCCAGTTTTGTTGGTATGGGTCTATGCCGTGTAAAAGAAGCCTGCGTTGCAAGGCAATGATGCACTGATATTCACCGGGCGTACCGCTATTTAGCATCGCGTATTCTTTCGCCGAAATCTCGTCCTCGCGCCAAGCTATCTGGTGTGCTCCAGCATCATAGCGTATGAAGTAACGAGCATCTCTTTCAACTACTTCAATTCCTTTCTGCTGCAAATTTCCGAAGATGCGAGTTTCCATAATGCCTACGTAGATCTAATTGCCGCTGGAATGCAATTTTAGAGTATCAGTTTGAGCGAACTGTTCGGTGGCAGGTTATGAGTACGCACTAATTGAAATAATCGAAAAACGTTGCACGCGCTTCATTTTCAGAGATTACGTGAGCTTCTCGTTCTCTAAACTCCCACCAAGAGCCGCAAACCGAACAGTGATGTAACTGTGCGCGCGCCTCAGTTGATGTAGTTACATAGGCGGGCGGCATTAGCTCCACTTCTTGCCGTGCCGCCGCCTCGGGGGAGTACATGCCTGACAAAACTCCTTCTCTGCATCGCTCGCACCCTTGCTTGTTCCACATTTTCACGAAAGCTCTCTAACTTGTTTATATGAACTTGGTCAGGTCCCGTTTATACGCTGCGCCCGTTCAATCTCATTGGCTAATTCCCATGCTTTGCTACTAAGCACGGTGAACCTTTCATTCAACTCAACGTACCCAGGCTTCCGTTTAAAGACACCATCTTTGTAACTTTGACCAAGAATGACATCGTTCAATGAACCCATGCCGCCATATGCAGACAACAGATACTCGATACCCGAATAATCTGAGTTGAGGAGACGCGCTTTTGCTTTTCGTATCCAGCCACCCCAGTGGATATTTCCGTCGTTTTCGAGTACGTAGGCGAGTTCATCCAATACGCTGATTAGCTCTTGAGTCATTGGGCCCATTTTTTAAATACCTAATAGTTATACGGACATAACGCTGATACGGCACATCTACCAGTTAACGACAGCTTTGTAGGAGCATTTTAACTGACCGCTTCTGGCCGTAAGCGGCCAAAGTCTACCCTGTGATAGCTTACGAGCCAAAGGGGTCGACCATGACTTGTGAAAGCCAACCTTCAACGTCGAAGCTCAGCAACCAGCAGATAGCAAATTTGACCGTTTGTTCGCAGGAACAAGCAGTTATGCAATATAACCGCCTAGGCAGTTAGCCTACTTTTCTCTTCAACACAAAGCCTTTTAGCATTTCTATAAAGATACCAAGCAATCGCAGAGCCAAGCGCAAGCTGGAAAGCGTATTTAAAATTAAACCCACCAATCAAGCCAATGAGGAACATCAGCGCAAGCACTGCCACGCTTGCCGACAGAACGATAATGATGGGTTTAATTGATGTTGCCAGCAATTTATCTAGCTTTAATCCTATATACAAATAGCCCGCCGCCAATGAAAACTGAACCAGGCAGAATGCCAAAATAATTACGTTGAAGTTAGAAGATTTTGCCATGCCAAGTCCTTGTAAAGCAGTAACGCCACCAACAAAAACAAAATAAGCCCGCAGGGACTTAACACTCTCACGCATAGTCATCATTGCTCGCCTTAATATTCAACAGGATTGTTGTCACTAGCAACTTCTAATGAAAGAAATAACTAAACTGTTTTAGCGGGGTCGGTCAACTGAAAGACCGTGTGAATCAGCGCGCATGCGGATGACCATAACCTTTTTTTCCGAGATTGCTTTGGGCCAATACCGCAAGAGGGCTGTTCCTGGCTGACTTCGGCCAGTTATCATTGTGTCTCAACTGCAATGCAGCGCTATTAGGTTTTTTTGATATCTGACGGACAATATTAACCCGAAGCAGAAAAACGTCTTCTGAAAAGCAGGTATTCGAGCGCATCCAACAACGCTCATCACTGTTTTTTCTGCTCCTCAGCATCTTTCTTCTGAAGCTTGATTAACTGGGCAGTCAAGTCAGCCACACCAAGCTCTTGAACTGTTTCCTGTAAATCGGTAGCGACTTTCACTTTCGATTTCGCGTCTGCTGACTGGCTTTTGCAATTTGTGAGCCAAATATCTTTTGCTCTGCCCAAATCCTGAATTGCACCTGCTTTTTCCAGGATTTCGCGGGTCTTTTTATATGGTGTGAGCGGATTAAATGCGTAATAAGGCTGAGTTACAAACATTGGGATAAATTTGAAAGGATTGTCGAATATTGACGGATTACATGTCCACGCGCTTTGCCTCATAGACATATTGGCAGCGATCCACGGTGTCAGACCCATTTCGTCGGCATCGTTGATATGGGCTTTAACAAGATCAGATGTGAGCAGTGCGGCTACTACATTAGGGTAACCCATGTAGGCAGCAGCCATCAGAGGGGAATGATTGCCTGCTTCCTTTGAAAGAAGTCCATCGGTTTTACCGCTTGCAATGTAATGGCGGATTTCATCGGCAGCCTTTACCTCAGCATCGATCATATCCGCAGCATTCGCGGTCGTTTCTCCCAAAACGTAGATGCGATCAGCTAGTGAATTCAGTACAGCTGTGGGGGGGCGGTGTAGATCTGCTGAATTAGCGGTGCACACAAAAAACATGGAAGTCAGCAGAACTAGAATATGTGCAGGTTTGATTTTGATAAGGTCATCCATAAGTTCACCTAGAAACAGCTGCAGTATGTATTCATATGAAACCAATACGCTTTGTATAGATTCTGGCTATTGAAAATCGATGCCTTGGGCATCTCTCCAGGAAACATTAGAGCGAATGACTTCTATTGGGATGGTACGGAGACGGGCAGCTTCTGGCCGATAGCAGCCGACCGTCAATGTCTCAAAACGACCCGAAGCAGACGTTTGGATTACGAGTGAAATACAGTATTAATTGCAATCCCGCCAGCTATTTTGAGGTTGTGAAGTTATACTTCACATCAACGCCGTCTAAACTTTTAACAAAAACGTCGACAATAAACTCCCCTTTTGAGTACATAACTTTCGTGCCTTTTTTGCAGCTAGGTGCAGGCACGATTTCTATTTGCCTTTGAAGGGTACATTTAACATCAATATTATTATATTTTCTGCAATTGAAGTCATTACTTTTTAAGTATTCAACAATATCGCCCTGTGAATTTTTTTCTATGTCATTTTTCATATTTTCTGGAATGTTTCGAATAATAATCCCATTAATATTTTGTTTAGCATTTAGATTTCGCCGTATAAATTCACTATTCATCCCAACAAAACTTTCACCGCATTTCTTTTTTACGATCCCTATCTCTTGCATGAAATCATTGAAATTGTATTCATAATAAAAAACTATGGCAGCGGTAGATAAAACAAACATTACCACCCACTTTCCCATACCTTCCTCCATTGTAAATAAAACATCCATTTGACATTTAATTTGCTATTTATCTTGAAGTGACCAGCTTCACCGATTTACTAAGGCTGAGTCCGGAATGCTTTGCAAATCAGTAGTTACGTCTTCGCCTGTCGAAAGACAGCTTCTGGCCGTAAGCGGCCAGATTCGCCACTCTGACAGATTACGACCCTAAGCGACAGTTGCCGACTTAGAGAAGCAGACGTTCAGGAATGCAGAAGTAACCGGCGCTTCGCGGCCTTATTGCACAGCGTCCAGCGACCAAAGGGAGCGAAGTTAAGCGCCGTGATAGAGCTAGTTCCTTATGTCTTCAGGCTTTAACAGATTTGCTGCAATGACTTTGTCGTCAAAGTCCTTAACTAGCTTCTTTACAGCATCCCGCAGCCCGCTGACAAACTTGTAGTTCAATTTAATGTGCCCAGATTTGATAGGTATTTGCGGATTATCCTTCTTGAACTGAGCAGGGATTTTTCCATCCACATGCACAAGAAAGTGGCGTACCTCAAGGTATGGGAGAGCAGCTTTGATAAGATTTTCGTCTACGCCAAGAGCCAGTTTTGTTGATACTTTTTCCAGTAATTTAAGAGTGCTTTTTTCTGCTTCCAGCGATTGAAAAACAGAGTCAGTGATAAGGCGTGCTACGTCCTGCCATGTTCCTGCGGAAAGAATCACTTTCGCATCAAACTTTGTTGAGTGTTCGCCTATGAGCCTGCCCGAATCAAATCCATTCTCGGCAGACTTTTCTAATATTGTTTTTAAGTATTGAGTTACTTCCTCATAAATATCTTTAACGTAAGAAGAGTAAACGGTTTGGCGTAAGTGATTGGCAAGTAACTCCCGACTTCCATCAGAGTTCTTTCGTCTTTTTATGTGAGGGTGCTTTTCCGGATCTATGTTTTTTAGGGCAAATTGAGAAGCGTTGTCGGTGAGGTCGCCATTCAATATACCTAGCCGGATGACTTCTATTAAGTCGATGTCGTCATCAAAGTAAAAGAGCTTTGATTCAAAAGAATGGTAAGCCTCAGTTCTCACGTCAACTCCTCTCGGTGGTGGGTTCTAACAGTTAAGAGACGGGCTCATGGGTCCGTCTATGTATATAGTGCGACAGTTCATTTACGAAAAAGGGCACCGGTGAGCAAGCATGCATCGAACTTGTATTATGCCAAAGCGATTGCACGGCTAATCAATGTCCGCAATCCGAGTGGACAGATGAGAGGCCACTCCTGGCAGGAAGCAGTCCCTCACCCCTGATCGGCTTTCTTACAGCCAGACACACACATCAAAAAATCCCCTCAAACCGTGGATGCCCCCCGCAAAGCCTTACCAGGCAAGGGTTTTAGTCCCACGGTTTCGCCCACGGGTTTTTCTGCCATTCCGTGGATATCTCTGAATACTCAATAAAATCAATGCTTTGAAGGGATGGTGTCATCCACGGTTTCCACGCTTTTCCCACCGCAAACCGTGGATCACTTTTTCCAGCCCGCTGCGATTCCGTGGATTGCCCTTTCTGCCTTTTTTCACTGCTTTCTATCTCTATCTCTTTGTTTTTTATAAAGAAAGAAGAAGAAAGAACAGGCAAAGGCCGAAAGAGCGAATTTGGCAAACCGTGGGCAAACCGTGGATTTTGAGCCGAAACCGTGGAATTTTGAGGGCAAACCGTGGGCATGGTTTTCTAAAGAATCAAGCACTTAGCAACGGTCACACCTCAAATCCACGGGTTTTTTTCACTTACTCCCGACCCTGATCAGCCAAAAGCCTCCCTTCCGGCCTCCAGTTTTTCACAAGTGGCGTGCTTATGTCATATTCCAGATCAAAAGCAGGCAACAATTTGGTGACGTGTTGGCATAAATCGGACAGCGCCCAGTGTTGGCCAGGCTGCCGGTGGATTTATGCAGGGCATCGGCTAAAGCGCCGATAGGCAGCATGCTGGCGCTGTGCTAGATGGCGCTGGCCAGACAGCACACAGCCCGCGCTGGGCGGGCTGTTGGGTCGTGCGTGATGGGGGGGTGTGTGCCGGTATCGGCGCTTTAGCCGATGCGCTGCATATCCGGGCTGGCATACAAGCCCAGCGTTTCCAGGCTGGCCAGGCTGATGGCGGTCAGGTGGCCATGCCTGCGGCCATGAATGGTTTTTTCGATGTCATCCGCCAGCACGGCACTACTTTGCAGCAGCTGGCTTTTGAAGATGCGGCCCGTCTTGACCGGCAGCGCGTCGAACTTGGCGCGCAGGTGGGTGGCGGTGGATAGATGATCCATCACATGGTTGGGCCGGATGAACAGTGCCATTTCGCTGTGGCCATCGGCGGTTTTGAAGATGTCCCAGCAGTAGGGGTGTTCATAGCGGTGCGCGTCCAGCTCGGACAGCAGGATTTCCATGATCCATACCCAGGGCAGGCGGGTGCCGTCGGTGTCCACAATGTGGCTGTTCATTTCGGCCAGCAGATCGTCAATGAAATTGCCCTGCTGCAAGTCAATTTCGGCAAACTCGCACAGTAGCGCCCAACTGGTGAGAATGGCCGCATAGTTCTCCATCATCCGCTTGGCGGTGGCGTCCCCTTCCGGGGCACGGCAGTGCTGACGGCAGTAGCCAACATAGTGCTGATGCAGGTCACGCAGCCGGGCCGGTGGGGTTTCCCCCAGAAACTGCAGCCATGGCCAGAGCGGGAATTGCGCCAGATCGTGCGGGATGATGTTGCCCTGCCGGGCCACCGACAGGCTGCTGCGGCACAGCTTTGACTGCAGGCTTTGCACATCCACTTCTTCACCGGCCAGCAGCACCGGCGCGCACATCAAATAAGGCGTCAGGGATGCGCCCACGCGAGTGAATTCAAAGCGGTAGGTGGACTGCAGCAGCGCGTCGATGTCGGCCAGGATGTTCTTGGGCAGCTTGCTGAATTCGTCCCAGCCCACCGGCTGCGAAGTGAAGGACACGGAAGCACGGCGGCGGTGGTCGGTCTTGAGCATCTGACCGGACAGCACCTGAAACGCCAGGGTATTCTGCAGGCTTTCCAGTAGTCGCGATTTGCCCGAACCTTTCTCGGCCTGCATCTGCAGGTGTGGATAGAAGCCCAGCACAGTTTTAAGGTGGCTACCCAAGCCCCACACCAGGGCGATGGTGGCGGCATTGCATTTGAAGGTGTCTTGGTAGGCCAGAATCACCGACCGGGCCTGATGGCGGTTGCCGCGTGGAAAGGTCAGGTTGTAATACAGGCACTGTTTCTGTGGTTCGACAAAGTAGCAGTCCTGTCCTTCCTGCGCGGCCAGTTCTCCGGCCCTCCACGCCAGCCCGACAAAGTTGACCACATCCCGCGCCCCCAGATCGGCAGCCCGCTCCATCAGGTTCACCAGGCGCTGGAATTGCGCCGGTTTCCAGATGGCACCGAAACGGCTTTTCCACCACTCCAGGTTATACAGCTTGTCATCGGTGGCCACTTCGCGGTGCAACACCACACCATGCCGGGCCAGCTGGGCGCTGACGCCAAACACGGTTTCCGGCTGGTGGTCGGGTGTACCGCTGATGGTGGCCAGATGGCTCTGTATTCTGAGGCGTGACAGCCCGGCCACGCGGAAGGAACACAGGTCGCCCAGCGTTTCCGAACGGTTGCCGTCATCATCGGTTTTGAACTCGTCCACGTACTGGGTGAAATCCTCTTTCACCCGGAAGCGCCAGTACACCGCAAAGTCATGGCCGGGCAGCTGGATGCGGCGGGTGCCCTCCAGCCGTTCGCCACCACCGGGCATGCCAGGAACCAGCCACGGCTCCAGCTTGCGCAGGCGGGCGGTCAGTTCCTGGGGGCCGTGCTTGTGCAGCACATCGTTAATGTCTTCGCCTTCCTCCCAATCCTGCATGTCCACCAGCAGGTGGCCAATGTCGGCAGCGGTCAGTTTCTCCGACAACTGCCAGGCGGCAGCCAGTCCAGGGCGCTGGCCGGTGTGCGGGTTCACCGCGTCGGTATGGTCCAGCGCCACCAGCACCCGCTTGCCGCGCAGAAACGTCCAGTCGATGCTGTCCACGTTGCCGGTGCCACGTAGCGCCAGACTGGCCACGCTGTGGTGGGTCACAGAATCCACCGACAGCGCATTGACCGGGCTTTCTACAATCACCACGGTACTGGCCCGTTTCAGCCGCGCCGGGTCAGCCGTCCAACCGTGGCCCTCGCGCTCTCCCTGGCATTGCGTCTTTACCCCACCATTGAGGGCCGGATCGACATAACGCAGATCCACGGCCACCACTTTGGCCGACAGCGTGCCACGCACAACAAAGGCGGCAGCTGCTCCACCGTGGCCGACTTCGCCCGGTGGTACTTTGGCGCTGATCCAGTCATTCCAGCCCAGTGTCCGGCACTGGATGGCGCGGCGGATAACGGTTTCCGCTAGCCCTCTATTCAGCAGGTAATCAATGACAGGCTCGGGCTTGGCCAGGCAACGCTCGGCAATGTAATCGAGCGTGGATTTACGCGCCGGGGCCGACTGGCCAGCACTGCCGGCACTCTCCTTTTTCATGGCGGGTTGTGGCAGTCCATACCAGTCCCCCAGCAGCCGGGCAGCCGCCAGCGGGGAGTCTAGTTCCGGGCGGCAATACTGCAGCAGGTCGATGCAGCTGCCGCCAGCGTCGCCGCTCCAGTCCTTCCAGCCACGGCCACCGTCAAAGATCGACAGCGAAGCGCTGCTGTCCGGGTGGTGCGGGCTGTGATAGTTCCCCTTGCCACCCTGGCGACGCAGGCCCAGCCGCTCGGCCAGGTCATGCAAATCAATCTCGGTCTTGAGGCGGGCGAACCAGTCGCCCAATGCTCCGTTACTGGCCGGTTTCATGGCGTCCCCTTGGCCAGTGGCCGGTACTGCATCAGCACGGCGGCACGGATGCGCAGGCGCTCGGTGATGTTGGCCAGCAGCGCGGTACGTTCTTCCGGGGTGAGCATGGGCAGGGCATCGTCCAGTGCCGGGCGCAGGGTGGCAAAGAAGCCATCCAGCACGGCGGCGTCGGCCTGCACTTGCTGGTAGCTGCTGAGGTCCTGGCGGTCGCGGAAGGTCAGGACCGTGTCCAGCAGTTCCAGGGCGCGCAGATGGCCGGATTGAAAGGCCCAGTCGTGCAGGGTGCGGGCAGCAGACAAGCCGGGGGCGGCTCGCCCGGATTTCGGGAGAGTGGGTTTCTGTTTCATGATCTGCCCCTTAGAGGAGTTGGCCGATGTCGGCGCGGGCGTGGCTGATTTGCTGCTGCAACGGGGTCAATAGCCCTGCCAGCTGATTGGCTGGCAATGGCTTGTCCTCGGCGTGGTGCAGCAGATCGAGCAGCCCTTGCAGGCCGTCACCGGAGCGGGCCAGGGTGTGGACGCCCTCGGCAATGGTGTGTTCGATGGTCTGGCACAGGCTGGACAGCTGGCTGAGGGAGTCACGCAGCGGGGCATGCTCAGGCTGGCTGGCCAGGGTGTGCAGGCGGCTGAGTTCGCCTTGAATGGTGGACAGCGCCAGATGGGTGGCGGGAACGGCCTGGCTGAGAATGTGCAGGGTGTTCATGCCAGTACCTCCACGGCGAAACCGGCAGCGGTACGATGAAACACAGCGCGACGGCCTTGTGCCACCAGCAGCGCAGACAAGGCGCGGGCTTCGGCCTCAGAGGGCAAGACGGATACGGGTACGGCAGAAGAAGGGAACAGGCGCGACAGGGCGCGGGAAAGCTTAGGCATGGAAGCCTCCTTAGTGAGCGTAATGCCCGACCTCGCTGCTAAACGAGGGTGGCGGGCGCATGGCAGGGTTAGCAGACCGGCACTAAGGAACCGGCAGCCCGAAGGCTCCCCACCACGGCCCGCCATAGAAAAGGACGTACCAATGGTGTGCAACGGACGTAAAAATAGCCGCAAATGGCGGCTGTCCGCCTTAGTGTTCGGGCTGCTAAACCCGGTGCCGCTATTGAACAGCACGCTGCCATTGTTAGGCCGTGGCTCCGGCTTGTCAATACAGTGGATATGCGTAGACATGGGATGTGACTCAGATGTGCAGGGCCAGCAGATGGCCAGGGTAAGGCCCGGATGACTCCGGGCCTGTGGCTTACAGCAAGGTGTGGCGCAGCTTGCCGGGCGAGTGGGTCACTGCCGTGATGGCCGGTTTCTCGGTCAGCACCATGCGGCGCACCTGGTTGGCCGGGATGGCTTCTGCCGGGTGTACCGGCTTGGCCAGCGTGCGCGGCTCGCCTTCCAGTGTTTTGTACTGGTGGCAGCAGTCATCGTTGGTGCAGTTGTAGTAGGTCTCTTTGGTAGTCGCTGACAGCATGCGGCTGGTGCGAACACGTGACGATGCACCACACAGCGGGCAAGGAAATGCCATGGTGCCCTCCCTTAGCAGTCGGTGTGTTGTTCAACATCGCGCAGGGTAAAGCGGCGGTGGCTGAAACCGGCAGCACCGCGCTCGGCATTGGCGCAGCCCTCGCACACCTTGCCGGTGTTGCGCTCCACCCGCACCGCTTTGTCATCCAACAGTTCCACCATGTCGGCGTCCTTGACGTTGGTGACGGCCAGCCCACCTAGCCCGTTGCGGCCCAGCCAGTCTTTGACTTTGCTCACCTGGGCCGGGTCAGCAGCGCGGGCGGTAAAAATCCGTACCTCGTAATCGCCTTCATTCAGCCAGGCTTTGACACGGTTCAGCATGGCGTCCACTGGCTTGCCAATACCGCCCATATTGTTACGGCCCACTTCGGCCAGGGTACCGTCCAGGTCTACTGCATTCCATTTGCTCATGCGTCCAGCTCCTCTTTACGCTTGGCCATCTCAATCCGGCGCTTGTGGGCAGCCATCGGGGTGAATTCAGCGGCCTCTCGCAAGCCGTCTTGCCAGGGCAGCGCGTGCATGACCGGTTCCTGGCTGGTATCCAGCTTGAAGCTGCTCATCCGCTGCTTGATCTGCAGCGATAACTTGGTCGTGATGGCATCAATCGCAAACTCATGGCCCCGCTGCTTCCACTCGGCAAAGCGGCCTTCCCGGTTCAATACCTCCTCCTGCATGGCAATGGCGGCCAACAGCGGCTCCAACTGATTCAGCGCCTCTTCCATCCGTCCTTCGGCCAGCGTGGCCAGTGCGGCGTCACGTTTGCCGATGTAGCTGCTTCCGGCTTCGAGCATGTTGATTTCGGCTTCATCGCGGGCCAATTCCAGTTCTTTCAGAAAGTCGCGGAAGTCTTCGGCCTGGCTGTAAGCGGCCCGTTCTTCGGCACGCAGTGCCTGCAGTTCTTTGGTGTTCTTGCCCATCACCTGGCGCAGCAGGGCGCGGGCCTGTTCCTTGAAACCTTTGGCGCTGGTTTCTGCGGCATCTGCCGCCGCACTTTGCTGATTGAGCAATGCAGTTTTGGCTTGCCAGTCTTTACGGTGGCGCAGGTAGTCGGCCATGGCGGCTTCGGCGTCGGCCAGTTGTGTGGTCAGCGTGGTATTCATCACTGAGTTGGAAAGGTGCATGAGTGTGACTTTCTGGTTTTATTGTTGACGGGCGGCGATGCGGCTGGCCATCCAGCTTTCGATTTCGGTGGATACCCAAGCCACCCCCTTGCCGCCCAACGGCACAGAGGCCGGAAAACTGCCGCGCTTGATGGCGTCATACAACGTCGAGCGCGACAGCCCGGTTAGACCCATGACTTCCGGCAAGCGCAAGAAACGGGTGGGCGTGGTTGGGAGGAGGGATGGCGGCATGGTGTGTCCTGTTGTCGTTGGTTGGATGGCGTCGGCGTAACCCGGATGTGTCGGGGAACGGGTGCAGTATCTCGAAAACAAAACGGCTTGAAACGCGAAGCCCGTTGTATGGAAGCGCCATACAACAAGCCCCCGAAAAGCGGCAGAAAATCACGCACAAATCACCCGCTCAGCCGGGTGGAGTCATCGGGCCGTACTGAGCTGGACGTAACAGGACGGCAGCGGATCAATAAAGCGATGTGTCCGAGAACGTCCAGCAGGGAAAGCGGGAAATCACCCGAAACGGGTGCATGAATCTGCATGAAAGTGCATGAAAACGCATGATTCGACAGAGGGGAAAAGGCCACGACAAAGCCCGGCTGGGCGGGCTTTGCAGGGAATCATGCAGGTGCATGATTTGAGGCACATGAAGACCGGAGGCGAGGCGGGGATTCGATTGCGCGCGCTGGGGGCTGGGGGGTATTTGGTGGATTGCGGGCACTATGGCCACTAGAGCGTGGCGATCGGGATGACGGCGAGGCAGAGAGCGCCAATGAAATGACATCGCGCCATAGGGCGTTTATGGGGCAAATACAGCGGGGGTCGAAATGATAAAGGGCACCGGAGCGCCCTATTCCACAAACAAAAACGGCCCGATCGGTTTTACCCTGGCCCATCAATCTGCAGCTGCACAAAGTCGCCCCATGCCTGCATGATCGTGCGCCGCTGCTCGGCGTACTCTGCGCGGTTATACACACCACGGATGCCGACAATCTTGTGTGCCAGCGCCTTTTCGATAGCATCGGATGGGTATCCCATCTCATGTAAGTGCGTCGATGCGGTGCGGCGGAAGTCGTGTAAAACAAAATGCTGCACATCCAGTGAGAGCGCACGGATAGCCTGATTCAATGTACTGCTGGAAATTGGCTTATCAACTGTACCGCGAGAGGTCGGGAACAAATACGCGGACCGACCGGAATGCATGCGCAGCTCCGTCAGCAATGCCTTGGCCTGGCTGGATAGGTACACACGGTGTGGCCGGTCTTTCTTCATGCGTTCAGCAGGTATATCCCACTCACCCGCATCAAGATTGATCTCTTCCCATTTGGACTCTGTCAGCTCCGTTTTTCGTACCATGGTAATGGCCAACAAATGCAAGGCCAGCTTCAACGGTCGTCGAATGTCCGAGGTATAAACCGCTTGTAGCACAGTGCCAATTTCATTGGCAGACAAAACCCGCGTCCGGCTCTCCTCGGTAGCAATAAAGCGGGCAACCAGCGCTGCTGCCGGATTGATTTCAACCATCTGTCGGGCAATGGCGAAGTCGTACATCCGCTTCAATACCCCACGGGTCAATAATGCCATCTTTGGAGAGCCACGCGATTTGACCCGGTCGCACAGCTCCAGCACATCACCAGGCCGTACCGCTGACAGCGGCATGCCACCCAGCCAGGGCAAGATGTCCTTGTCCAGAATTCGCCGTAATGTTGTCTGGTAATGGCCAGACTTTCCCTCTAGTTGCTGTGCAATCCATTCTTCGGCAAATGCCGCTACGGTATTCAAGCGCTCGTTCTTTGCTTCCTGCAGCGCCCGCCTTGGTGATTCGCCATTTGCAATCAACGTCGCCCATTCATCCCGTTTCCGGCGAGCCCCCGCCAGACCAATCTCGGGGTAAGGACCAATAGTCAGTACCGGCTGACGCACGCCATGCAGACTGTACCGGTAGCGCCATACCTTGGAACCACTTGGCAATATTTCCAGCATCAAACCATCTGAGTCAGTAACCCGGTAACGGTTGGGTTTCGGCTTCAATGATTTGATTTTTGTGTCATTGAGAGGCGTAGCAGGACGTGGCATTTTGCTCCAGTAGGTACACAATACGGTACACAAAAAATAAAATTATTATCTTTAAATATCAAAGCATTACTGAGTAACACACTAATTTAATGCATTATCAATCAAGGAAAAGTATCCCAATATCGGCCATTTTCAAAGAGAGTGGCTGCAAAATTAGGTACACAAAATTTCCAATAGTTCCACGGTGTACCGAAACGTGTGCCTAAACAACCTGGCTGCGCTCGGAACTCCTCGGATGATTCTGGATGATAAAAGCCCCGACTGGCGGGGCTTTCAGAGTATTTTTCGGATGCTACTGGACTGCTTCGGAAGGGAATTTACTTGCCAATGCAAAAGCGGCTGAAGATCACCCCCAGCAGGTCGTCCGGGGTGAACTGACCGGTAATTTCCGACAGTGCGTTCTGCGCCAATCGCAGCTCTTCGGCGAAGATCTCCACCATTTCCCAGTCGGTATGCGCCAGTTCCATGTGCTCGGCGGCACGGCGAATGGCGTCCAGATGGCGCTCGCGCGCCAGGAACACGCCTTCGCTGGCTCCGCTGTAGCCCACCAGCTCCAGCAGGCGGGCTTTCAGCAGCTCCACCCCGGCATGGGTGCGGGCGGACAGGCGCAGCACGCTGCGGCCATCTTCCTCCGCCATGCCGATGGTTTCGCCGCTCAGGTCGGCCTTGTTGTAGATGAACAGGCGCGGCAGTTGCGGCGGAATGCGCTCCAGAATGGCTTCCACCTCGGCGGTCACCCCTTCGCGGCTGTCCACCAGCACCAAGGCCACATCGGCGCGCTCCACCGCCTGCCAGGTGCGTTCAATGCCGATTTTCTCCACCACGTCGTCGGTATCGCGCAGGCCGGCGGTGTCGATGATGTGCACCGGCACGCCGTCGATGACGATTTCCTCGCGCACCGTGTCGCGGGTGGTACCGGCGATATCAGTGACGATGGCGATATCATCGCCCGCCAGTGCATTCATCAGGCTGGATTTGCCCACATTGGGCTGCCCCACCAGCACCACATGCATGCCTTCACGCAGGATGGCACCTTGCCGTGCGGTGGCCTGCACCTGTTGCAGGCGCTGGCGCAGGGTTTGCAACTTGCCCAGCGCATCGGCCTGCTTGAGAAAGTCGATTTCTTCTTCCGGAAAATCCAGCGTGGCTTCCACCAGCATGCGCAGGGTGATCAGCTCATCCACCAGCACGTGGATTTCATTGGAGAACGCGCCTTTCAGCGACTTGAGCGCGCTGCGGGCGGCGGTTTCGCTGGAAGCATCGATCAGGTCGGCCACGCTTTCGGCCTGTGCCAGGTCCATCTTGTCGTTGAGGAAGGCGCGCTTGGAAAACTCGCCCGGCTCGGCCAGCCGTGCGCCCAGTTGCAAACAACGCGACAGCAGCATATTGAGCACTACCGGCCCGCCGTGGCCTTGCAGTTCCAGCACGTCTTCGCCGGTAAAGCTGTTGGGGCCGGGAAAGTACAGCAACAGGCCATTGTCGATGGCCTGGCCATCGGCCGCGTAGAAGTCGGTATAGGTGGCGTAACGCGGCTTGGGCTGCTTGCCACCGCTTAGCGCTGCGGCAAAGGGTAACAAATTGCGGCCGGACACGCGGATGACGCCCACGCCGCCACGACCGGGCGCGGTGGCAATGGCACAGATGGTGACGGGAGCGTAGGCGGTATGCATGTGGGCTTTCCTTGCGGCTGACAGGCTGGGCAAAACAGCCGCTGCGGGATGGCAACAGCTGCTTTGCTCAACATGTTCTGTGATTCACTGTATCAAAAAAAGCCCGGCCTTTATCTGGCCGGGCTTTCTGAAACACTACCGTCCGTTTCAGGACTGCAGTGCCACTTTCTTGCTGTTTTCAATGCTCTTGTTGATGTACCACTGCTGGGCAATCGACAAGATATTGTTGACTGCGTAGTACAGCACCAGGCCAGCCGGGAAGAAGAAGAACATGGCCGAGAAGGCTACCGGCATGATCTTCATCATCTTCGCCTGCATCGGGTCAGTCGGCGGCGGGTTCAGGAAGGTTTGCAGGAACATGGTGGCCGCCATGATCACCGGCAGGACATAGAACGGGTCCGGACGGGCCAAGTCGGTGTACCACATGATCCACGGTGCCTGACGCAGCTCAACCGAAGCCAGCAGCGCCCAGTACAGGCCGATGAACACCGGAATCTGGATCAGCATGGGCAGACAGCCACCCAGCGGATTCACCTTCTCGCTCTTGTACATCTCCATCACGGCTTGCTGGAACTTCATACGGTCGTCGCCGTATTGTTCCTTCATGCGTTCCAGACGCGGTGCCAGGGCCTTCATCTTGGCCATGGAACGGTAGGATGCGGCAGTCAGCGGATAGAAGATGGCCTTAACGGTGAGGGTCAGCAGAATGATGGCCCAGCCCCAGTTCTGTACCAGACCGTGCAGCTTGGTCAGCAGCCAGAACAGCGGGGAGGCAAAAATGTGCACCCAGCCGTAGTCCTTGGAGTATTCCAGACCATCGGCAATCTTGGTCAGCACGCTGTAGTCTTCCGGGCCGGCATACAGCGGCACGGTGATGGAAGCGGTCTGGCCCGGATTGATGGTTTTCAGGTCAACCGTGGCAGCTGCAGAGTACAGGCCATTATTGTCCTTCAGCTCGAAGTGGCAGGACTTGTCATCCTTGCACACGCTGGCAGCATCCAGCGGCTTCAGGATCCAGGCGGTCATGAAGTAGTGCTGCAGCATGCCCACCCAGCCATCAGTGGCATTCTTGGTGTAATCGCCCTTGCCCTTGGCCAGATCTTCGAAGGAAACCTTCTGGAACTTGTTGTCGGCGGTGTAAACAGCCGGGCCGGTAAAGGTGTGGGCAAAGCGGCCTTCACCTTCCGGAGCCTGGCTATCACGCAGCAGACGGTAATAGGCAGTCGGCGCCAGCGGCGTGCTGCCACCGTTGGTGATATCGAAGCGTACCGCGATATCGTAGCTGCCCTTCTTGAAGGTGTAGGTTTTCACCACCTGTACGCCATTGGCGGCCGGGGCGGTCAGCTTCACCTGCAGGCTGTCGCCGTTCAGGGTGTAGCTGGACTGCGTGGCAGTGTAAACCGCCTTGTGGGTGGGCAGTGCCGGATTGCTGGCAGCTACCAGGCCGGTCTGGGCTACGTACACGCGACCATTCTTGTCGGTGAGCAGCTCAAACGGCTTTTTGGCATCCGTGGCAGAGTCGTGCTTCAGCAAATCCAGCTGACGCAGGTCGCCACCTACGGTATCGATTTCGGCCTTGAGCACATCGGTGGTCACGCGAATGCGCTGACCGGCGGCGAGCTTGGCTGCCTCAACAGGCTGGGCGCTGGCGGTATGGCTTGCCGGTGCGTCCGGCTGCGAAGCCGTTTGTGTCTGTGCCACCTGCTGCGGGGCAGGCTTGGGCGCAAAGTACTCCTGCCACAGCAGGAGGATGCCCATGGACAGAACGATGAAGATTATGAGTCGCTTGGAATCCATCTCTACGATACCGGAAAGTTCAGGGAACCGGGTCATAACCACTGCCACCCCAGGGGTGACAGCGCCCGATGCGTTTCATCGCCAGAAAGCCGCCCTTGCAGGCGCCATGCTTTCTCACCGCCTCGATCGCGTAACTGGAACAGGTAGGCACATAGCGACACCGAGGTGCCAGCCATGGGCTGATGGCCAGTTGGTAAAAACGGATCAGGAGGATGAGGAGGCGCGACATCGTGCCAGTTTAGCAAAGAGTGTAGACAAGGCGATGACAGCTTCTGCTCTGTCAGCGCGTGAAAAAGCCTGTTTCGCACGGACAATGTAGTCCTGTGCCGGCAAGGTAGCCTGATTCAGGCGGAACCACTCGCGCACGGTACGCTTGATGTAATTACGGCGTACGGCCCGCTTGTGGACCTTTTTGCCCACCACCAGGCCAACCCGGGCGTGGCCCAGATCGTTAGGACGGGCATATACCTGAAACAAAGCCGTGCTGCGCGCTTGCCGCAAACTAAAAACGGATGAAAATTCATCCGTTTTTAATAGCCGGTGCACACGGCGAAAGCGATAAGTCATTACTGACTTATACGGCCAGACGCTTGCGGCCCTTGGCACGGCGGGCGGCGATAACGGCGCGGCCACCGCGAGACTTCATGCGAACGAGAAAGCCGTGAGTGCGCTTGCGGCGGGTATTGGAAGGCTGGTAAGTACGCTTCATGATAAAGAATTCCTGTTTCGAAACGGAAATAAACGCGTGATTTCACAAGAAAATGCGCCGTTTGTCAATGGCAAATTTTTAGTACACCTGTGGATAACTTTGCCAAAAACCGTTAGAATGTCGAAACTTAACGCACCCCACCCCCTGCGTAATTATTAAACGAAGCCGCCCGCCCAAGGGCAGCACGCGCGACAGGGGGATGGTGCAAGCCACTTGCCATGCATGAACACATGCCAGGGCTGCACCCGCGCCGGACACTGCCTGTCCGGCCATCCCACAGGGTGACAACCATGGCTCCTCCCGCCGCAACGCATATCGTCAACGGCGGGTTTTTGCTTTTACTTGCGTGTACTTAATGACCGAACTGGATCAATTCTGGCCTGCCTGCCTCGCACGCCTTGAGGCCGAACTGTCTTCACAGCAGTTCAATACCTGGATCAAGCCGCTGGCGGCCGAAGCCAACGATGAAGGCATTGCGCTGTTTGCACCCAACCGCTTCATCATGCAGTTCATCAAGGACCGTTTCCTTGGCCGCATTGAAGAACTGGCGGTAGAACTGGTGGGCGAAGCCCCGGTCGAGCTGCGTCTGGGTGCCCCCAGCAACAAGCCGCTGGCCGTGCCCACCGCCGTTAGCAATGGCGTGCGCAAACCCGCGCCAGCCCCGGCAGCCAACAGTATTCCCAGCCAGGCCAAGCAGGCCGCAGTAAAAGCCATTGGCGGCAGCCACGAAAGCACCCGGCTGAACCCCTCGTTTACCTTTGACACCCTGGTAACGGGTAAGGGTAACCAGCTGGCGCGTGCAGCGGCCATGCAAATTGCCGAGAATCCGGGCGACCAGGCCTACAACCCGCTGTTTGTCTATGGTGGCGTTGGTCTGGGTAAGACCCACTTGATTCAGGCCATCGGCAATCATGTATTCCAGAAAAACCCGCAAGCCAAAATCCGCTACATCCACGCGGAACGCTATGTGGCCGACATCATGCGCGCCTACCAGCACAAGGCGTTTGACGAATTCAAGCGCTACTACCACTCGCTGGATTTGCTGCTGATTGACGACATCCAGTTTTTTGCCGGCAAAAACCGCACCCAGGAAGAATTCTTCTACGCCTTCAACGCGCTGATCGAAGGCGGCAAACAGGTCATCATGACCTGTGACACCTACCCCAAGCAGATAGAAGGCATGGAAGAGCGATTGATCTCGCGCTTCTCCTGGGGCCTGACGGTGGAAATCCAGCCGCCAGAGCTGGAAATGCGTGTGGCTATTTTGATGAAAAAGGCCGAGGCCGACAGCATCAAGCTGGATCACCCGGTGGCTTTCTTCATTGCCCAGAACGTGCGCTCCAACGTGCGCGAGCTGGAAGGCGCGCTCAAGCGCGTGGTGGCCTACGCCCGCTTCACCAACCAAAGCATCTCGCTGGACCTGGTGAAAGAAGCGCTGAAGGACATTCTGGCCGCTGGCAACCGCCAGGTTACCGTGGATGCCATCCAGAAAACCGTGGCCGAGTACTACAAGATCAAGCTGTCCGACATGCACAGCAAAAAGCGCAGCCGTGATATTGCCCGGCCGCGCCAGGTGGCGATGGCACTGGCCAAGGAGCTAACCCAGCTTTCCCTGCCCAATATCGGCGATGCCTTTGGTGGCCGCGACCACACCACCGTGCTGCATGCCTGCAAAACCATTGCCGAAATGCGCAGTAATGACGCCGATATGGCGCACGATTACGATACGCTGCTATCCATGCTGCGTAACTGATATGTTGATTCAACCGATAACTGACTCTGGACACATTCGGGAGCCCGAAACATGCTGATCCTGCAAGCCGAACGCGATGCCCTTCTCAAGCCCCTGCTGGCTGTGACTGGTATTGTTGAACGCCGCCACACCCTGCCGATTCTTTCCAATGTCCTGATTGAAAAGAAGGGCGGACAGGTAGGCTTCCTGGCCACCGATCTGGAAATCCAGATCACCACCGCCAGCGCCGACGAACTGCCGGGCGAAGACTTCCGCCTGACCACCTCGGCCAAGAAGCTGCAGGACATCCTGCGTGCCATCCCGGACAAAACCACCGTTACGCTGGAACAACTGGACGGCCGCCTGACCCTGAAAGCCGGCAAAAGCCGCTTCAACCTGCAAACCCTGCCAGCAGAAGACTTCCCGCTGCTGTCGGTAGGCAGCGCCAGCGAATCCAGCTTTAGCCTGAGCCAGCGCGAACTCAAGCGCCTGATCTCCCAGGTGCAATTTGCCATGGCCGTGCAGGACATCCGTTACTACCTCAACGGCCTGCTGATGCAAACCGATGGCAACCAGGTAAAGCTGATTGCCACCGACGGCCACCGCCTGGCCTTTGCCAGCGCCGACGTGGAAGCCACCCTGCCCAAGGCCGAAGTCATCCTGCCGCGCAAAACCATCCTGGAGCTGTACAAGCTGCTGCAGGACAGCGACGACGAAATCAATATCGAAGTGCTGGCCAACCAGGTGCGTTTCAGCTTTGGCTCCACCGTGATCATCAGCAAGGTAGTGGACGGCAAGTTCCCCGACTACAACCGCGTGATTCCGCTGGATAACGACAAGATCTTCCTGATCGAACGCCTTACCTTCCTGCATGCGCTGCAACGTGCCGCCATTCTGGCCAACGAAAAATTCCGTGGCGTGCGGCTGGTACTGGCACCGGGCAAGATGTCCATCCTGTGTACCAATAGCGAGCAGGAAGAAGCGGAAGAAGAACTGGAAATCGCCTACCAGGGTGGCGAGCTGGAAATCGGCTTCAACATCAACTACCTGCTGGACGTGCTGACCAACCTGCCGGCGGACACCCTGCAAATGGCGTTTGGCGACTCCAACCGCAGCACGCTGGTCACCATTCCCGACTACAGCAACTTCAAGTACATCGTGATGCCAATGCGCATCTGATACAGCAACACAGTCGGAAGTAGCCGCTGCCACCGGCAGCAGTTTTCGAGATTTTGAGCATGAGCAGCAAAGGGAGGTACAGCGCGGACGGGGGTTTTCCCCGCCGCCCCCTCCCCCAGCGCAGGAAAGAAGCGGATGAGCGAACAGGAATACGGCGCGGATAGCATTAAAGTCCTCAAGGGTCTGGATGCAGTACGCAAACGCCCCGGCATGTACATTGGCGATACCTCGGACGGCACCGGTCTGCACCACATGGTGTTTGAAGTGCTGGACAACGCCATTGACGAAGCCCTGGCCGGACATGCCGACACCATCAAGGTCATCATCAACCCCGACAACTCCATCACCGTATCGGACAATGGCCGGGGCATCCCCACCGACATCCACCCGGAAGAAGGACGTTCGGCGGCCGAAGTGATCATGACCATCCTGCACGCCGGCGGCAAATTCGACAGCAACAGCTACAAGATCTCCGGCGGCCTGCACGGCGTGGGCGTATCGGTAGTGAATGCGCTGTCCGACTGGCTGAAGCTGAAAATCTGGCGTGACGGCAAGGTGCACGAAATGGAATTCCGCCGTGGCGACGCCGTGGCCCCGCTCACCGTTACCGGCCACAGCAACCACCGTGGTACCGAAGTAACCTTCCGTGCCAGCGAAGAAACCTTCGGCCTGGTGGAATTTCACTTCGACATCCTGGCCAAGCGCATCCGCGAACTGTCCTTCCTCAACCAGGGCGTGGGCATCAACCTGCTGGACAAGCGCAGCGGCAAGGAAGAAAACTTCGCCTTCTCCGGCGGTGTGGCCGGTTTCGTCGAATACATGAACCGCAACAAGAACGTGCTGCACCCCAAGGTGTTTCACGGTATTGGCGAAAAAGACGGCATGACGGTGGAAGTGGCCATGCAATGGAACGACTCCTACCAGGAAAGCGTCCAGTGCTTCACCAACAACATCCCGCAGCGTGACGGCGGCACCCACATGACCGCCCTGCGTCAAGTGATGACCCGTACCCTCAACCAGTACATCGAAGAACACGAAGTAGCCAAAAAGGCCAAGGTGGACACCACCGGCGACGACATGCGCGAAGGCCTCACCTGCGTACTGTCCGTCAAGCTGCCGGACCCCAAGTTCTCCAGCCAGACCAAGGACAAACTGGTTTCCGGCGAAATCGGCCCGGTGGTCAACGAAGTGATCAGCGAAGCGCTGAAAAGCTATTTGCTGGAAAACCCCAACGACGCCAAAACCATCTGCGGCAAGATTGTAGACGCCGCCCGCGCCCGTGAAGCCGCGCGCAAAGCCCGCGAAATCACCCGCCGCAAAGGCATCATGGACGGCTTGGGCCTGCCCGGCAAACTGGCCGACTGCCAGGAAAAAGACCCCAAGCTGTGCGAACTGTACCTAGTCGAAGGTGACTCCGCCGGCGGCTCCGCCAAGCAAGGCCGCGACCGCAAATTCCAGGCCATCCTGCCGCTGAAGGGCAAGATCCTCAACGTGGAACGCGCCCGCTTCGACAAAATGCTGCAAAGCCAGGAAGTAGCCACCCTGATTACCGCCATGGGCTGCGGCATTGGCAAGGACGAATACAACCCGGACAAACTGCGCTACCACCGCATCATCATCATGACCGATGCCGACGTCGACGGCGCGCACATCCGCACCCTGCTGCTGACCTTCTTCTACCGCCAAATGCACGAACTGGTAGAACGCGGCCACATCTACATTGCCCAGCCGCCGCTGTACAAGGCCAAGCACGGCAAACAAGAGCGCTACCTGAAGGACGACTACGAACTTAACCAGTACCTGCTGCAACTGGCACTGGAAAAAGCCGAACTCATCCCCGGCGCCGACGCCCCGGCCCTGGCCGGAGACACCCTGGCCGAAGTAGCCCGCCAGTTCCTGCTGGCCCGCGCCGTCATCGAACGCGAAAGCCGCGTTATCGACCCGCTGGTGCTGGAAGCCATGCTCAAGTCTGGCCGCCTGTCACTGGAAAGCGAACACGCCTCCAACGACACCATCGCCCGCCTGCGCGCACTGGTACCGGCGGAAGCCATCACGCTGGACCTGCTGCACGACGAAAAGAACGACGGCCACCTGATCAAAATCACCCGCAAACTGCACGGCAACGTGCTGGTAACGGTACTGGACCAGGACTTCCTGGAAACCGGCGACTACGCCGAACTGGCCAAAACCGGCGATCTGCTCAGCGGCCTGCTGCGTGACGGCGCCACCGTCCGCCGTGGCGAAACGGTGAAACCGATCAGCGAATTTGGCCAGGCACTGGACTGGCTGCTGGCCGAAGTGAAAAAGGGCATGAACATCCAGCGCTACAAAGGCCTGGGCGAGATGAACCCGGAACAACTGTGGGAAACCACCATGGACCCGAACGTGCGCCGCCTACTGAAGGTACGCATCGAGGACGTGATGGGAGCCGACGACGTGTTCACCACCCTGATGGGCGACGACGTAGAACCCCGCCGCGCCTTTATCGAAGGCAATGCGTTGATTGCGCGGAATATTGATGTGTAAGCATGTAGGATCCCACGAATATCTAGATATTTCCCACTTTTCTAGATTTGCGGGATTATGTATGATTTTGACATATGGCAAAGTGGCTTGTTTTTGAAAGTTATCTGATGACAGCAAAAGTGAAAATTCATTGACTCAGTTGTGAAAATTTCCCTGTGCTGGATCAGCTGCTCGCGTGGAGTCTATAACCTGCGTCGGCCGCGCAAAATGCGAAGATAACTTTTATTTACATCTAGGCCGCTGCATTACGTACGAGGGACTCATGGTAGACAGCTCGCAGGACGACGAACTCCTTCACCTGGCATCGCTGCGCCACTCCGTATCTCCGGACTTGATGACTGAACTGATGGCGCTGGCCCCAAACTTTGAAAACCTGTCGGCTTACGGTGCCAAGGTGAACTTCTCTCGCTCCGTCTCAAGCATCCTAGATGCAGCGGCGGCGAAGGAAGGGAGTGGTACGAAGTAATGAGATTTCTCAGCCTGGAAGTTCAAGACATCTTCGCGTATCAGGGACTCAGCAGGGTCGACTTCGATACTTGCTCAGAGTCTCGCAACATCGTTGTCATTTCTGGGCGAAACGGCGCAGGCAAGACTAGCTTGCTTAATGCAATTAAGCTTCTCTTTCTTGGCACCGAGTGAATCGCCCCGGCTTCTCTAGACACTCTTGAGCCGTTGGAAATATTGCTTCTCA
>NZ_JBMDJV010000039.1:0-25560 GCF_057809375.1 Aquitalea sp. FG25 | reverse complement strand
CCAGACTCCCCATTAGAAGCCCAGCTCATCAGAGCTGGGCTTTTTGCATTTGGGCGATGTGATGTACTGCTTGAGTCTGCTTAGGATCCCGCCATCGCCGTCTTGCTCTGCGTGCCAGCCGTATACCCCTTCTCCATTGATGTGCTTTAAAAACAACAGTTTTTGTCGTCGCATGGTCTTCTCCAACTTGGTCGTGTTTCCTCTGAAAACGCTAGCAGTGGCTAAGTGGCTGTTACTGGTAGGGGTAAATCGGTGTTCTGTCACCGCTGCCGGTTGGGTTAAGCGATGGTGCTGACTGGATGGCCAGCGGTTGCTGGCTGGCTTGTTGGCACAACAATTCCACGGTTTGCGGAGGCGGCGGTATAATCGCACTCTTTTTTCAAAGCATTTGATAAGCACATGCCCTCGGCTATCGAAATAAAAGCGGTGAGTAAGCGCTATGGCAGCTTGCAAGCTCTGGATGATGTCAGCATCAATGTTGAGCCGGGTGAGTTCTTTGCCTTGCTTGGTCCTAATGGTGCCGGCAAGACAACGTTGATTTCGGCCATGGCGGGCTTGTCGCGCCCTGATAGTGGCAGCATCCGTATCATGGGGCATGATGTGTTCCGTGATTTTCGTGCCGCGCGCATGAGTCTGGGTGTGGTTCCGCAGGAGCTGGTATTTGATCCGTTTCTCTCGGTCCGAGAGACATTGCGTTTTCAGTCTGGTTATTTTGGTCTGACCCGTAACGACGACTGGATTGACGAGTTGTTGTTCAAGCTGGGTTTGGCAGACAAAGCCAATGTCAATCTACGTGCCTTGTCTGGCGGGATGAAGCGCCGTGTCATGGTGGCGCAGGCCCTGGTACACCGCCCGCCGGTGATGGTGCTGGACGAGCCGACGGCGGGGGTGGATGTCGAGTTGCGCCAAAGCTTGTGGTCCTTCGTCAAGGAGCTGAACGAGGTAGGGCATACCATCGTGCTGACCACGCACTATCTGGAAGAGGCGGAAGCCTTGTGCAACCGTATTGCCATGCTCAAGCGCGGCAAGCTGGTTGCCCTGGAAAGTAAGGACAAGCTATTGCAGCACGGCAAGGAGCGTGAGATTTCCTTCAAGCTGGCCGGTCCGTTACCTGAGAGCCTGTCCACCCGCAAGGTGCGGGAGGAGGACGGTAGGGTTGTGTTGCGGCTGGCTGATATCGGCCAGTTGGAGGGGGTGCTGGCGGCCTTGCGTGAAGCGGGTGTAGCCGTGCGGGAGTTGAATGTGGTTGAGATTGATCTGGAGAGCGTATTTGTGAACATGATGCATGGGGGGCGTGCCTGATGCAGGGCTTCCTGACCTTGTTCCGCAAAGAGTTGGTGCGTTTCTGGAAGGTGTCTTTCCAGACTGTGGCCGCACCGGTATTGACGGCACTGATGTACCAGCTGATTTTCTCGCACGTGATGTCACGGCATGTTGAAGCCTATCCCGGTGTCAGCTATACCGCCTTTCTCATTCCTGGCCTGGCGATGATGTCCATGGCGCAGAATGCATTCGCCAACAGTTCATCCAGCCTGATTCAGTCCAAGATTACCGGCAATATTGTGTTTTTGCTGTTGCCGCCGCTGACCGCGCTGGAGTTTTTTGCTGCCTATATGCTGGCTGCGATTGTACGCGGCCTGGCCGTGGGTGCCGGCGTGCTGGTGGTGACCGCCTGGTTTGGCCTCCCTTTGCCCAGCCATCCCTTGTGGGTGCTGTTGTTCGCTATCCTGGGTTGCGGCGTATTGGGCACGCTGGGGGTGATTGCCGGTATTTGGGCAGAAAAATTCGATCAACTTGCTGCGTTCCAGAACTTTTTGATCATGCCGCTGACTTTCCTGTCTGGCGTGTTCTATTCGATTAACAGCCTGCCACCATTCTGGTACGTCGTATCGCATGTCAACCCCGTGTTCTTCATGATCGACGGGTTCCGTTACGGCTTTTTCGGCCAGGCCGACGTCAGCCCATGGCTGTCGCTGGGCGTGGTTGGTGGCAGTTTTATTTTGCTTTCCGGGCTGGCTTTGTGGCTGATCAAATCAGGCTACAAGCTGCGCCATTAGGATCTCTTTTCAGGATGTACATATGATTTCTGCCGAACAGGTCAAACAATACATTGCTGCTGGTATTCAGTGCTCCCACCTCGAAGTGGAGGGCGATGGCCATCATTTCTACGCTACCGTGGTGTCGCAGGATTTTGCCGGCAAGCGGCTGATCGATCGTCACCGCCTGGTAAAAGAAGTGATTGCCACCCGCCTGGCCAGCAACGAAATCCACGCCCTCTCCATCGTCAAGGCTGCTACGCCGGACGAGTGGGAAAAACTCCAAGGCTGATCCTTATATGGATAAATTGAAAATCTGCGGCAACGGTCCGCTAAATGGTGAAATCCGGGTGTCCGGTGCCAAGAATGCGGCGCTGCCGATTCTGTGTACCAGCTTGTTGACCGCTGACACCATGCGCTTTACCAACGTGCCGATGCTGCGTGACATTTCCACCACCCAGAAGCTGCTGCAAGGCATGGGCGTGCGGGTGATGACCGACAATGTGCACGAGATGGAAATTACCGCCGATCATCTGGACAGCCTGGTGGCGCCGTATGATCTGGTGAAAACCATGCGCGCTTCCATTCTGGTGCTGGGGCCAACATTGGCACGCTTTGGCGAAGCCACGGTGTCGCTGCCAGGTGGCTGTGCCATTGGCAGCCGCCCGGTGGATCAGCACATCAAGGGCCTGATCGCCATGGGTGCCGAGGTGGTGATTGAGCACGGCTATGTGAAGGCCAAGGCAAAGCGCCTGCGCGGAGCCCATATCGTGATGGATGTGGTGACCGTGGGCGGTACCGAGAACCTGCTGATGGCTGCGGCCCTGGCTGATGGCACCACCATTCTGGAAAATGCGGCACGCGAGCCGGAGGTGACCGATCTGGCCAATTGCCTGGTTGCCATGGGTGCCCGTATTAGCGGTATTGGCACCAACCGCCTGGTGATCGACGGTGTGGACAAGCTGCATGGCTGTGAATATGCCATCATGCCCGACCGTATCGAAGCTGGTACCTTCCTGGTGGCTGCAGCCATGACGCAAGGTCATCTGATATTGCGTAATGCCGCACCGCGCAGTATGGAGGCGGTGCTGGATAAACTGGTGGAAGCGGGTGCTGTTGTCGAGGCCGGTGATGACTGGATTTCGCTGGACATGAAGCGCCGTCCCAAGGCCATCAGTTTCCGCACCCTGCCTTATCCGGCATTTCCGACGGATATGCAGGCACAGCTGATGACGCTCAACTGCATTGCTGAAGGTGCTGGCGTGGTGACCGAGACCATCTTCGAGAACCGTTTCATGCATGTACCTGAGCTGAACCGCATGGGTGCTCGCATTGAGGTTGAGGGTAATACTGCGGTGGTGCATGGAGTCGAGAAGCTGTCTGGAGCCACGGTGATGGCCACTGACCTGCGCGCTTCCGCCAGCCTGGTGCTGGCAGGGTTGGTGGCGCAGGGTGAAACCATTGTCGACCGTATCTATCACCTGGACCGTGGTTACGAGTACATCGAGAAAAAGCTGGGTGCGGTAGGCGCACAGATCGAACGCATCAGCTAAGACTGCTTCGCAGCGCTGCTGCAAATGACTGTTGTCCAAATAAGGCATCAAATTCGGTTACAACCGGTTTGATGCCTTTTGTTTGATCGCGTCACTGCATGCCTGACGCAATACTGCAGCCGGACTGCCATTGCGAACGGTGATAGGGGAAGTGGACTGGCTGGCGTACTAGGCTTGTACTCCAGCAGGGTATGTTGCTAGCCGGCCCTGGCGAGAGCCTGATTGGCAAGGCGGATACAGCGCTGCCGGTGGAGGTCCGCCCAGTCATGGCGGGGAGTGCGCAGCGACGAAGGGGCTGCGGACTTTAATTTCCCGCTCAGGGGGGCGGTGTTGCCCCGGCATGGGCTGTCGCATCCACACTCCATCCGAGGCTGCTGGTAGGGAAGGCGATGCGGTAAAGCAAGCCGATCTGGCCACTAAAACCGCGCATCACCTGATGGATGTGCAGCAGTAAGGGTAGTTGCCCGTTTCCGGCGGAAACCGGGCAGGCAGCACCTGTGCACTAGCAGCCCATGGGGCGCTTTCAATTGACCGTGCTTAATGCAGTACTTGGATGGTTTCCTGCGGGTGTTCGGCACTGTACTCGGCAATGGCTTCTTCCAGTAGTTCTGGTGTCAGATATTGACCATTGGACACCGCATGGCGCAGACAGCGGGTGAGGTATTCCAAGGCTTGTTGTGGGATTTGGCGCTGTTCCATGATGGGCTCCGTTCAATTAATTTAGTAAATTCTAATATTTATTGCGGGCCGGTGTTTGTGGTAGATCAAGTGCGTGGCGGAAGAATAAAAAAAGCAGCCTTGCGGCTGCGTTGATGTGAATCTGCTGGCGATGCTTACTGCGGTGCAGATGCTGCTGCTGGCGAACTGACCAGATCGTCGATGTTGATGTCTTCGTTTTGGGTAGGGTTGGGCTGTCCCAACTGGCGTGCCCGCAATTGCAGGAAGCCATCGCGCATATAGGTGTAGGGGTCGATGGCTGCAGTAGCGAGGCTATCGTCGAAGTCCAGGTAGCGGGCGCGGGTATTCACACCGTAAACACCATAGAAGGCGATGGCTTCGTTGCTATTGTGATAAACCAGATGCTCCGGCCCATTGATGCCCAGCGATACGCCAAGACCCAGACCATCACGTACCGTGCTGGGGCCGAAGAAAGGCAAAACCAGATAGTTGCTGCTCTTCCAGCCCCAGTGAGCAAAGGTATCACCCAGTGAGGTCTTGTTGTTTTTCAGACCGGCTGGCGTCGCAATATCAATCAGACCAAACAGGCCGAAGGTGCTGTTGAGCGCAACCCGCATGATGTCGTTGAGTGCCTTTTCGGGCTCGGCTTGCAGCAGGTTGTTGGCCGCGCTGTAGACATCTTTGAAGTTGTCAAAGAAGTTACCAACAGCGGTGCGGAACGGCCCTGGCGTGATGGCGTGGTAGCCCTCGGCGGCCGGCTTGATCACCCAGCGGTCTGCCTTGTCATTAAAGGAAAACATCGAGCGGTTGAATGACTCGTAGGGATCCAGTGGTGAGCTTGGGTGGGTGTTGGCGCAGCCGGCCAGCAGCAGGCTGGCTGCCACCAGGCCAGCGCGCAGGGTTAGTCGCGTGCCAGTCATGATTCAGTCTCCTTGCGGGCCGACAAGCAGCGCGCGCAGTGCGTACAGTTCAACAAGGTCGGATAGTCTGGCTGGCCAGTTCTGCAACAGTAGCGGCTGGCCAGCTTGTTCTGCGGCGCGGCGGCAGGCCAGCAGCAGGGCAACCGCCGAGGAGTCCGCCTCGCTGATGCCGGACAGGTCCAGCTGCAGCGGGGCGCGGGCGACCCGCGCAGTCAGCGTGGCCAGCAGCTTGCCGCTGCTGTGCATGTCCAGCTTGCCGGTCAGACGGCCTTGCCCTGCGGCGGTTTCCTCAAACATGGTGATGTTCCCGGCTTACTTGGCTGCCGGCAAGGCGGCGTTCTTGTCCTGCAGCATCTTGATCAGACCATCGACGCCGCTCTTGTTGATTTCCTGGCTGA
This sequence comes from Aquitalea sp. FG25, assembly GCF_057809375.1. Taxonomy (NCBI): domain Bacteria; kingdom Pseudomonadati; phylum Pseudomonadota; class Betaproteobacteria; order Neisseriales; family Chromobacteriaceae; genus Aquitalea; species Aquitalea sp. FG25. Next base: position 19,975 of record NZ_JBMDJV010000039.1, on the reverse strand, counting down.
ACTGGTTGCGATATACCGTAACCAGGCTGGCGCCTTCCACGCTGACGTTGAACACCTTCCAGCCTTGCGGGGTTTTGTACAGGGTGTAGTCAACGGCAACCGGGCCCTTGTCATTGCCAGGCAGGCTGACAGAGGACTTCACCGTGGCTTCGCGACCGCTATTGCCCATGGTGGCATTGGGCTGGATGTCGATCTGCGCATTCTTAAAGCGGGTCATGGTGGTGGAGTAGGTGCGCACCAGCAAGGTCTGGAACTGCTGGGACAGGGCGCTCTGCTGGGCTTGATTGGCCTGGCGCCAGCCCAGGCCAACGGCCAGCGCGGTCATACGCTGGAAGTCGAACTGGGGAATGGCCAGGGCTTCAACTTGCTGGCGCACCTGCTTGGTATTCTTGCCGTTTTCCTGTTTCAGGACGTCCATGATCTGGCGCGAGGTTTCGCGAACTTGCTCAACCGGATTGTCGGTGGCAGCCAGGCTGTGGGCACTCAGGCCCAGCAGGACAAGAAGGGATGCAATCAGTTTTTTCATGGTATTTGTCATTCTTGATGAGTTGTGCACAAGGACTATCGTTATTGCGCGGCGGAGGCGCTGCTCTTGTTGTTGCCGCCACTGAAGCTGGTCATGAACTTGCCGATCAGCTGTTCCAGCACCAGGGCGGAGGAAGTCAGCGTGATGTGCTCGCCGGCTTTCAGCTCGTCCGGGTCACCGCCCTGCAGCAGGCCGATGTACTGTTCACCCAGCAGGCCTGCAGTAAGGATTTCGGCGCTGGCGTCACGGCTGAAGGTGTACTGCTTTTCCAGATTCAGGGTGACGCGTGCGCGGTAGGTCTTGGTATCCAGCTGGATGGCTGCTACACGGCCCACGACTACACCGGCTTCCTTGATGGGTGCTTTTACCTTCAGGCCGCCGATATTGTCGAAATCAGCATACAGGGTGTAGGTCTGATCGGCGCTTTGCGGCGTGAGGTTGGCCACTTTCAGTGACAGAAATACGACGGCAGCAATGCCGATTGCCACAAACAGGCCGACCCACAAATCAATAGTAGAGCGTTTCATTCCCTATTTCCTAGAACATGAAGGCGGTAAGGACGAAGTCCACCGCCAGGATTACCAGCGCCGAGGTCACCACTGTGCGCGTGGTGGCGGCAGATACGCCAGCCGCAGTGGGCGTGGCATCGTAACCTTCGAAAACGGCGATCAGGGTGACGGCAATGCCAAAGCACAAGCTTTTGATCAGGCCGTTCACCACGTCGTAATGCAGATCGACGTTATTTTGCATCTGCGACCAGAAGGTGCCGGAATCAAGGCCTATCATCACCACGCCAATCAGGTAGCCGCCAAAGATGCCCATTACATTGAACATGGCAGCCAGGATGGGCATGGAAATCACGCCAGCCCAGAAGCGCGGCGCGACCACGCGGGCGATGGGGTTGACTGCCATCACGCTCATGGCGTCCAGCTGTTCGGTGGCCTTCATCAGGCCGATTTCCGCCGTCATGGCGCTGCCGGCGCGGCTGGAGAACAGCAGCGCGGCCAGTACCGGGCCCAGTTCGCGCAGCAGTGATAATGCCACCAGCGCGCCCAGCGCATCGGCAGAGCCAAAGCGCGACAGGGTGTTGTAACCCTGCAAACCCAGCACCATGCCGACAAACAGCCCGGACACCACCACGATGATGACCGACATCACGCCAGCGAAGTAGATTTCGCGGATGGTGAGGTTGAAGCGCAGCAGGCTCTGGCCGGAATAGCGCAGGATGGCCAGCAGGAAGCGGGTGATGAAGCCCAGCCGCCAGATGGCATTGATGGTGCTGTGGCCCAGGCGGCGCAGCGGCGACAGCAGCAGTTCAGTCATGCTGGCTTCCTTTCAGGCCCAGGTCCTGCTGCAGCGTGCTGCTGGCAGGATAGGCAAAATGCACCGGACCATCAGCCTCGCCCCACATGAACTGGTGCACCCAGGGCGAGGACGAGGAGCGGATATCTTCTGGCGTGCCATCGGCAACGATGGCGCCATTGGAGACGAAATAGACGTAGTCGACGATGTCCAGCGATTTGTGCACGTCGTGGGTCACCATGATGGAGGTGGTGCCTAGTGCATCGTTCAGTTTTTTGATCAGGTGGGCGATGACGCCCAGCGAGATCGGGTCCAGGCCGGTAAATGGTTCGTCATACAGCATCAGCTGCGGATCAAGGGCAATGGCGCGGGCCAGTGCCACCCGGCGTGCCATGCCGCCGGATAGCTCGGCCGGCATCAGTGCCTGGGTGCCGCGCAGGCCCACCGCAGAGAGCTTCATGATCACCAGATCATGAATCATGCTGTCTGGCAGGCGGGTGTGTTCGCGGATGGGGAAGGCAACATTGTCCTCGACCGATAGGTCGGTAAACAGCGCACCAAACTGGAAGAGCATGCCCATGCGGCGGCGATGTTCGAACAGTTCGGCATGGTTCATGCCGGCAAGATCACGGCCATCCACCAGCACCTGGCCGGAGCCCGGGCGGATCTGGCCGGAGATCAGGCGCAGCATGGTTGTCTTGCCGCTGCCGCTGCCCCCCATGATGGCGACCAGCTTGCCGCGCGGAATGACGAGGCTGATGTTGTTCAGGATGCTGCGCTCGCCGTAGGCGAAGCTGACATTCCTGAATTCGATGAAATGGTCTGAAGACACGGATTTTCCGGATAAAAAACACGGTGAAGTTACAGCCCGGTTTGGGCATGAAACAGCTGGATTTTATAGATTTGTCTGCCGCTCGCCAAATATTGAAGGTTTCGGCATGTAACGATGGTGCCTGCCGTGGAGGGCGTCTGGCAAGTATTGTATCTATTAGTTTTTAAACAAGTTTGAAGTCGGGCTGAAAAATCAGTGGCCATATTATTTCATTGGCATGGTTGCGGAGCAAGCGCGCTGTTGTCATCAAGCTATTGTTGCTTGGCGGGTGGCGCATGCAAAAGACCCGGCGTGGCCGGGTCTGGTGTGCAAGGCCAGTGGCAAAGCACTGGCCGGGGTGTGAGGCTTACACGCCGCGCAGCAGATCATTAATGCTGGTCTTGCTGCGGGTTTGCGCATCCACCTTCTTGACAATGACGGCGCAGTACAGGCTGTGGCTGCCATCCTTGGACGGCAGGTTGCCCGATACCACCACCGAGCCCGGCGGAATGCGGCCATAAGTGACTTCGCCGGTTTCACGGTCGTAGATCTTGGTGGATTGGCCAATGTACACGCCCATGGAGATGACCGAGCCTTCACCCACGATCACGCCTTCCACCACTTCAGAGCGTGCGCCGATGAAGCAGTTGTCTTCAATGATGGTAGGGCCGGCTTGCAGCGGTTCCAGCACGCCGCCAATGCCCACGCCGCCGGACAGATGCACGTTTTTGCCGATCTGGGCGCAGGAGCCGACGGTGGCCCAGGTGTCCACCATGGTGCCTTCGTCCACATAGGCACCGATGTTGACGTAGGACGGCATCAGCACGGTGTTCTTGGCAATGAAGCTGCCCTTGCGTGCCACGGCACCCGGCACCACACGGAAACCGGCTTCCTTGAAGTGGGCTTCGCTCCAGTCGTGGAACTTGGTGTCCACCTTGTCAAAGTAGCGGCTGACGCCATCGTCCTGCACCACGTTGTCGCGGATGCGGAAGGACAGCAGCACGGCTTTTTTCACCCACTGGTTAACCACCCAGTCACCGTCCACTTTTTCGGCCACGCGCAGGTGGCCGTTGTCCAGTTCCGTGATGACCTGGCCAATGGCGGCTTTCAGTTCGGCGGAGACGGTGGCAGGGGTGATGTCGGCGCGTTTTTCGAAGGCTTCTTCGATCAGAGCTTGAATCGGATGCATGTGATGGAGTCCTTTGGCAATGTGAATGGAAACAGTCATAGCTGGTGGATGTCGCTTATATGGTTGTTGTCTTGACGAAACGCACGATGCGTTCGGCGGCAGCCTGACATTCTGCCAGTGTCGCGACCAGAGCGATACGGATATAGCCGCTGCCCGGATTCACGCCATGTGCCGTGCGTGCCAGGAAGGAGCCTGGCAACACGGTGATGTGTTCTTGTTCGAACAGCGCACGGGCAAAACCGGTGTCATCGCCACCGGGGACCTTGGCCCACAGGTAGAAGCTGGCATCCGGCAAAGCCACATCCAGCACCTCGGCCAGTACGGGGGTGACGGCCTGGAATTTGGCGATATACGCGGCGCAGTTTGCCTCGACATGGGCTTCGTCGTTCCAGGCAGCCACGCTGGCGGCCTGGATGGTGGGGCTCATGGCACCGCCCTGATAAGTGCGGTACAGCATGAACTGGGCCAGCAGTGCGGCATCGCCAGCGACAAAGCCGGAACGCATGCCCGGCGCATTGGAGCGCTTGGACAGGCTGGTGAACATCACCAGGCGGTCAAAGTTGCGCCCCAGCTTGCTGGCGGCTTCCAGTCCGCCCAGCGGCGGCTGGCCGAAGTGGATTTCCGAATAGCATTCATCGCTGGCAATAACAAAGCCGTAGCGGTCGGACAGCGCGAACAGGTTTTTCCAGTCGTCCAGCGACATCACCGCACCGGTGGGATTGCCCGGGCTGCAGACGAATACCAGCTGGGTACGCGCCCATACGCTTTCCGGCACGCTGGCCCAGTCGGGCTGAAAGCCCGTGCTGGAGGTACAGTTGACATAAAAGGGCTCAGCACCTGCCAACAGTGCTGCACCTTCATAAATCTGGTAAAACGGGTTGGGTGAAATCACCACCGGCTTTTCAGCCTGCTGGCTGTTAACCACGGTCTGCACAAAGGCAAACAGGGCTTCTCGGCTGCCATTGACGGGCAGCACTTCTTTTTCGGCATCCAGTTGCAAGCCGTAGCGGCGTTGCATCCAGTTGGCGCAGGACTGGCGTAGCTCCACGCTGCCCAATGTGGCCGGGTAAACCGACAGGCCGCCCAGCGAGTCGACCAGCGCTTGCTTGATGACTTCTGGCGTCGGGTGTTTCGGCTCGCCGATCGACAGATTGATGTGCGGCTTGTCGGCAGGAACAGCACCGGCCATCAACTGGCGCAAACGCTGGAAGGGATAGGGTTGCAGGCTTTCCAGGTGGGGATTCACGCTTGGTTCTCTCTGTTGCAGTGGGGGCTGGCCGGCTATGCTGGCCGCCGCTGATCCGGTTTGGCGGACTGTAGTGCAGTGCCGCAGAATCGCCCATCTTAAGAAATCGTGATGCCTCTTGTAAAACAAAAGCTTCTTGCCATTGTTGCCGTCGTTACCACAGCGCTGGTGTGGGGGCTGATGTGGTACCCGTTTCGCGTGCTCAGCCAGCAGGGGGTCAGCACGGCACATACCTCATTGCTGGTCTACCTGCTGGCCGCCTTGCTCGGTGGCGTGCTGTTCTTTGACGTCTACCGTCGCCAGCTGCGCTGGCATCCGGTGCTGCCCTTGTTGGCCCTGCTGTTTGGCTGGTGCAATTTCAGCTACACCTGGGCGGTGTCCGAGGGCATGGTGATGCGGGTATTGCTGCTGTTTTACCTGTCACCACTGTGGACTGCCTTATTTTCGCGCTTGCTGCTGCATGAGCGCCTGACGCGCAGCGGCTGGCTGGTGGTGGTGCTGTCGCTGGCCGGCTGCATGATCATCCTGTATCGTCCCGGACTGCTGGATGGCGCTGCGCTGCTCAGCCAGCGTTATGAATGGTTGGCGCTGTCCGGTGGCATCAGCTTTGCCTTGGGCAATGTGCTGAGCAAGCGGGCACACAATCTGCCGGTGCCGGTGAAGTCCGCCACCATCTGGGTGGGCGTGGCGTTGATGGGGCTGGTGGCATTGGCTGCGCGCCAGCAACTGGGCAGCGTGCTGGATGTGTCGTGGACGGCCGCGCTGATACTGGCCTTGCTGGGCGTCACCTTGCTGGCCACCAGCATTATCTCCCAGCATGGCGTCAGCCTGCTGCCGGCCAGCCAGACCATGACGCTGATGCTGCTGGAGCTGGTATTTGCCGCCATCTCGGCCTATCTGCTGGCAGGAGAGGCCATGAGCGTACAGGAATGGCTGGGCGCGGCGCTGATTGGTGGTGCCAGTCTGTTGTCCGGCAAGATGACGCAGCCTGTGGCTGCAAGGGAGAGCATGTGAATATCCGACCAATGCAGGCAGAAGACTTCGCTGCGTTCTGGCCAACGTTCCAGGCCATCATCCAGGCGCAGGAAAGCTACGCCTATGATCCGCAACTGAATCAGGATCAAGCGCGTGACTTGTGGTGTGCACTACCACAGGAAACCTGGCTGGTCGAGGAGGATGGCGTGCTGCTGGGCAGTTACTTTATCAAGCCGAATGCGGCCGGGCCGGGCGGCCATGTGTGCAATTGCGGCTATATGGTGGCCTCGGCAGCGCGTGGCAAGGGGGTGGCCGCCGCCCTGTGTGCACATTCGCAGCAGCGCGGGCGTGCACTGGGTTTTCTGGCCATGCAGTTCAATGCGGTGGTGGCCAGCAATACCGTGGCAGTAGCCTTGTGGAAAAAACTGGGTTTTGTCGAAGTGGGGCGCGTGCCGGGTGCTTACCGGCACCGCAGCCTGGGCCTGGTCGATTGTTTGATCATGCACAAGTGGCTGCAAGCACCGGAAACTGCCAGGCCATTGACAGCATCGGCCCCGTTGATTGCCCGCAAGAATATTGAAGCCGTGGTATCCCGCAAACGCAAGAAAACCTGATGGCTCAGTAATGCGGCGGTATGTCGTCGCGCAGGGAGCCGCCGCTGTTGCCACTATCAGGCTGGGCGGCCTTGAATTGCTGATACACCAGGCGCAGTTGCTGTTGCAGCAAGTCGATTTGCTGTTGCTGGCGGGCAATGGTGCTGTTGAGGCTGTCGAGCAGGTCATCCTGGAAGGCGATTTTCACTTCCAGTTCATTCAGGCGGTCTTCGGTATTCATCCGTGCATTCTACCTTGCTTGGCATGGTGGCGATGTGCCTGAACATGTTTTGTGTGAATGGGAATAAGAATTCCAGTTTTTATTATTATCTGGAATGTAATGGTCCGGCTACGATGGCTCCATGGTCCCGCCGCAGTGCGGCATTTAAGGAGAATGGACATGGACGCCTTGCTGATTGGCGGCGACAGCCTGGGACAGATTCCCGATGTGCTGGCGCTATATGATATCCGGATTGCCCGCCATATTACCGGCCGCAACACCTTGCACCAGCGTAAGCTGCCCTTGCCCAAGAACACCCAGATGCTGATTCTGCTAACCGATTTTCTTGGTCACAATGCCATGCGGCATTATCGCGATACGGCAGCGGCCCATGGTATTCCCGTACTGGCATGCCGCCGTTCCGCCACGGCAGTGGCCGAGCGGTTGCGCCACGATGGCTGGCAAGCGCAGGGCTAAGAGGACTCAGTTGCGTGCCGGCTGTACGCTGAAGGTTTCGATATGCTCCAGCTGTATGATTTCACGCGACAGGTCCACCACATTGATCAGATGATGCTTGTTCAGTGCCGACACCAGGAAATTCCATTCGGTGGCATCCTTGCTCACTTTCAGCGCAATGCTTTCCTCATGCACGATGACACCGAGTGCACGCAGGTCTGTGCATAACTGCTGCACAGTCCAGTGGTGTTCCTGCTTGGCCACCAGTGTGACAAACAGGCTGAAGCGTCGTGGTAGCCGGTCTTCCATCCAGTTCAGTACCCGCATGCACAGAATGCACAGCAGGGTGACGGCGATGGCGGACAGATAAAAGCCCACGCCCACCAGGATACCGATCACCGAGGACATCCACACCGACGCGGCTGAGGTGAGCCCGCTGATGGACATGCCTTCCTTCATGATCATGCCGGCCCCCAGAAAGCCCACGCCGGTCAGCACGCCCTGGGCAACACGGGTCATGTCGCCATGCATGATGTCGGCGTGCGCACCGCCATACCAGAAACCCGAATAGCCGATCATGCTGATGACGCCGGTGGCGGCCATCGAGACCAGGCCATAGGTACGCATGCCGGCTGCGCGGCCATTGGACCAGCGTTCATAGCCGACCAGGCAGCCCAGCAGCAGGCCGCCCAGCAGATTGCAGGTAATCAGCAGATTGACTTCCCATTTCTGAGCTGACCAATACTGGTCTAGCAGTTGGGCAAACGTGGTGCTCATGGCGTGCTTTCTTGTAGGGGTTTCTGCTGGCCGTACTGTCAGGCTATGCCTGGGATGGTCCGATGGCAAGCCGGTCTGCGCCAGCTTCTGCTCGGCTCAGGATGTGCTGTGTGCCGGGCGCAGCGCCTTGATGATGTAAAGATCAAAACGGGTGGATTTGCCATCCAGTACGGCCGATGGCTTGACGCCCTCGATGGGGGCGCCCAGGCGTGGCCGCTTTACCACCACGCGCACCTTGGCGGCGGCAATGGCGGCTTCCAGCAGGCGGGCGCTGTCCATATCATCGCCAATCACCTGCTGGAAGGCTTGCATGTCTTTCTTGGCTGCTGCACTTTTCTTGTCGGTATCCGGAAACATGGGATCGACAAACACCACTTCTGGCCGGTCTTGGTCGTCAAGCTGTGCCAGCCAGTCAGCCGAATTGGCGTGTACCAGCTGCATGCGGGATGCGATGTCGGCGGTTTCCGGCGCACGGGCGGCACGCTCCAGCGCATCGAACAGCAGGGCGGCAGCTACCGGCGAGCGCTCCACCATGGTGACCTGGCAGCCCAGGCTGGCCAGCACGAAACTGTCCCGGCCAAGGCCTGCGGTGGCATCGACAATGTGTGGCAGGTCCTTGGAACCCTTCAGGCCCACGGCCTTGGCCACCGGCTGGCCACGGCCCCCGCCCTGTTCCCGGCGGTGGCGTGCCGCACCTTCGACAAATTCGGCATACACCGCCCCGTGCTTGCCGGTGGTGACCAGCTCCAGCCGCTCTGCGCCCAGCTCCAGCCAGTAGCCTGAATCGGGCCGGCACGCTAACAGGGGCAGGTTAAAACGGCTGGCGAGCAGGGCGGCCTGGTCGCGGCGGGCGCTTTCGCTACAGAACAGTGGAGTGGGCTGGATCGGGTCGGTTGGCATCATGCCGGCACGATACGGGATGTATGGCAGTGCGGCAAGCTGCCTGTCCTAGTCGACATTGTCGTGCGCAGCTGCAGCGGGCATAAGAAGCGGATGTTGAAACTTGCCCTGTTTGTGGCTGGCATTGTGTGCTGCGCCTTTCTCTCTGCCCTCCCGTCGCTGTGGAACCTGGCCGGTTTGAGTCTGCTGATGCTGCTGGTTTCCCGCTTGGCCGCACCGCGTCCGGCATGGCTGGCGGGTGTGCTGTTTGCCTTCCTGCTGGGGCTGACCTATGCCGATGCCCGTGCGCAATGGCGGCAGGCACAAGCATTGCCCGAGTCACTGTGGCAGCAGCCACTGACCTTGCAAGGCGTGGTGCGTGGTTTGCCGGTATCCGGGACGTATGGAATACGCATGCAGTTTGAAGTTGAGCAGGTGCTGACGCCGGGTGCGCAACTGCCGGAGCGGGTACAACTGCATGTCTTTGCCCGCAAGGGCGAGGCCGCCAGCAATGTGGCCTGGCATGCTGGTGAGCGCTGGAGGCTGACGGCGCGTTTTCGGCCAGCACAGTCCACCGCCAATCCCCATGGTTTTGATGCCGAGCAGTGGCAGTGGTCGGAAGGCGTGCTGGCCAGTGGTGCGGTAATGCCCGGCGCACAGCGGCTGGGTGATGCCACGGATGTAATGGCGTGGGTGGATCGCTTGCGCGCAAGACTGGTGTTGCGTATCGACAGCGTGCTGGGGCCGCAGCGTGCTGCCGGACTGGTGGCTGGCTTGACCGTGGGAGCCTAGTGAACAGAATTACATGACATAACATGGCCATGGTGGCCGGGATGGTGGCGGCAATGGTGGCCTGGCTGCTGCGACGCTGGCCGGTCAACTTTTTGCACCCGCGTATTCTGATTGTGCTGTCCGGGGTGTTGGCCGCTGCCGCGTATGCCGTACTGGCCGGCTTTTCCGTGCCCACCCAGCGAACGCTCTACATGCTGTGCTGCATGGCATTGATGCTGCTGTGGCGGCGCAGCTGGAGCGGCTTGCATATTTGGTGGCTGGCCTTGGCCCTTGTCTTGCTGATTGATCCGTTTGCCGTGCTGGCTCCCGGTCTGTGGCTGTCGTTTGGTCTGGTGGCCGCCCTGATGTTGTCTTCACTGGGGCGACGGCGTCCTGCCGGGAAAGTGCAGCAGGCATTGCTGGGGCAATGGGCAGCTACGGTGGCGTCCCTGTTGCCGCTGTTCGCCATGTTCGGCAGTTTCCCGCTGGTGTCACCGCTGGCCAATGCACTGGGTATTCCCTTTGTCTCTGTGTTGCTGACCCCTGCCAGTCTGCTGGCGGTGGCCATACCCTGGGACCTGCCCTTGCAATGGGCCGGCTGGCTGGCGGAGTGGTTTTACCGTGGCGTGGACTGGCTGGCGCAGCTGCCGGTGTGGCAGACGGCGGCATTGCCATGGCCGCTGTTGTTGCTGGGCGGGGTAGCGAGTGTCTGGCTGCTGGCACCAGGCGGCATGCCGGGGCGCTGGCTGGGCGGCAGTCTGCTGCTGCCGGTATTGTTCTATCAGCCAGCGGCCCCTGAGCCTGGTACCGCACGCATCCGCTTGCTGGATGTAGGCCAAGGCTTGGCCGTGCTGATTCAGACTCATCAGCATGCCTTGCTGTTTGATACCGGTGCCGCAGCGGGGGAGCGCTGGGTATTGCCGCAATTGCGCGGTTTTGGCATCCGCCAGTTGGATGTGCTGCTGTTATCGCACAATGATAAGGATCACGACGCCGCCACGGCTGATATTGCTGCCGCCATGCCGCTGCGGCGTGTGTTGGCCGGGCAGGTGGCCACGCTGGCGCAATATGGTTTGACCGGAGAGATTTGCCAGCGGGGGCAAAGCTGGGTGTGGGATGGTGTGCGCTTTGATGTGCTGTGGCCTGAGACCGGTGCGTCACTGCCGGATGACAACAGCCACAGCTGTGTGTTGCGGGTGGCCAGTTGGCAGCATGCCATCCTGATCAGTGGTGATGCCCCGCGTGCAGTTGAGGAGCAACTGGTGGCCGATTATGGCGGGCAGCTGCGCAGCACGGTGCTGGTGGTGGGGCATCACGGCAGTAAAACATCTAGCTCACCGCTGTGGCTGGAGACCGTGGCACCGCAGTGGTCGGTATTGAGCGTGGGGTTTCTCAACCGGTACCGTCATCCACAGCCGCGCGTGCTGGAGGCCTTGCAGGCACAAGGCGGGGTGCTGCGTACCGATATGGACGGCTTGATCAGTGTGGAGATGGGGATGGAACTGTCCTTTGCTTGCTACCGGATTCAGGCTGCGCGCTACTGGCGCAGCCCTGGCCGCTGCGGGAAGGTTGCCGATTAAGGCGTATGCAGCACGCTGGCGACAACCTGGTTGCCATTGCCCTGATATTCCACGTTGTCAAAAGACAGTTTGCGGGCAATCAGAATGCCACGGCCATGACTGGCCAGTAGCGAGGCCGCCGGGCAGTCCTGGTAGTTCTGCCAATCAAAACCAGCCCCCATGTCCTGGATGGTAAAGCGGCAGCAACTGGCGTCGCGGGAAAAGAAAATGCTGACTTCGCGTTGCCCCAGTACCGGGTCGTGCTGGCGGCGCTCCAGCTCTACTTCCCAGCCGCCTTCGGATTGCAGCCTGGTTTTTTCGGCGTAGCTGATGCCCAGGTTGCCATGTTCGATGGCATTGACCATCAGCTCAAACAGGCCAGTGGCTACTTTCTCCGGCTGGGTGCAGGTGCGGGCGAGCAGGGCGGTGACGGTCTGGGCTTCTTTCAGGGTGCGCAGGCGGAATTCTGCCTGCTGCAGATGGGCTAGTGCATCCAGGTGCTGCTTGGCCAGTTCGCGAAATGCCTGATGCCGGTCCCAGTGGCTTTGGGCGGCCTTGACCACCGCTAGCAACATGTCGCGCGAGAAGGGCTTGGTCAGATAGTAAAAGGCGCCGGCTTCCATGCCTTGCTGCACGCTGGAAGGGGAGCCGATGGCCGTTTGCAGGATGACGGGCAGGAAGTTGAGTTCCTGCGTGCTCTTGATGCGCTTGAGTACATCAAAGCCATTCAGGCCCGGCATCATCTTGTCGAGCAGCACCATGGACAGCGTGCTGCCTTGCTCCTGCAGGATCTGCCACGCTTTTTCGCCATTGTCGGCGCACACGGTTTCATAGCCCGCTGTTTCCAGCAGCTCGGTCATCAGCTCCAGATTGAAGGGCTCGTCGTCAACGAGTAAAAGACGGTGGGGCATAGGCTTCCTCGTTTGGCGTGTGATTGTCGTGCTGGCGTGGCAGCAGGGCCGTGAATACGGCACCGCGCGGGCTCAGGTTTTCGGCAAAAATGACGCCATGATGTGCCAGGATGATTTCGCGGCAGATGGCCAGGCCCAGGCCGGTGCCACCCGCGCCGGTCTTGGTGGCGCTGCTCTGGATGAACTTGTCGAAGATGGTTTCGATTTCATCCGCCGGAATACCCGGGCCGGCGTCTTCCACACATAGCATGATCTGCTCTTGCTGCTGGCTGTCCTGCTGCAGGCGGGCGGTGACGCGAATAATGTCGCCATCCGGACTGAACTTGATGGCATTGGACAGCAGGTTGCGCACCACTTGGCCCAGTCGGAAGGGGTCGATGTCTGCGGTCAGCTTTTCCGGCGTGCTGTACAGATAGATCCTGATATTGCGGTTGCCTGCCAGCGGGGTCATTTCATCGCAGGCTTCGCGCAGGCACTGGGTCAGATCGTAATGGCCGAAATGGTAGTCCATCTTGCCCACTTCCATCTTGGCCAGGTCCAGCAGGTCGTTCAGCAACTGCAGCAGGCGGTTGCCACTGCTGTGGATGCGCTGGAAGTACTGTGCCAGCTTGTCATCCTGCAACTGGCGCGAGCGCGCTTCGCCAATTTCGGTAAAGCCCAGGATGGCATGCATCGGCGTGCGCAGTTCGTGCGACATATTGGCCAGGAATTCGGTCTTGGCCCGGCTGTTTTCCTCGGCCAGGGTTTTGGCCTGGCGTAGCGCGTCTTCCATTTCGCGCTGGGCGGAAAAGTCCTGGTACAGCCAGATGGTACCCAGCTTGGGTACGGATGGATTTACCGCCCGGCCAAACATGCGGCACCAGATGACCTTGCCGGAGCCGGTACGTAGCTTCACTTCGGATTGCACCACCTTACCGTCGTTGAGCAGGTTGTACAGTGCGCGTCCGGTGCGCTCCCATTGCTCCTGGCTTTCGAAATAGGGCAGGGTGGTCTGGCCGATGACTTCGTCTTCCTTGCGTTCAAACAAATCAAGGAAAGCACCGTTCACCCGGCGCAGGTGGCGGTCGACAATATAGGCCATGGCCATGGGGCTGGCTTCCAGCAGGGCGGCCAGCTGCCGGCTTTGTACTTCAACTTGTTCTGCCAGGCTGTTTTTCAGCCGGATCAGCGCGGCTTCCTGCTCCTTGCGCAGGCTGATGTCACGGCATACGGCCACATAGAAGGAGTCGTCCGGCACTTCAACCCGGCTTAGCGACAGTTCCACCGGCATCTGCCGGTTGTCGCTGCATAGCAGATGGGCCTCGAAGGGGCGGCCTTCTCGGGCGGCGGCAATCGCTTCAAAGCTGATGCTGGGGTTGAGGCTGTAGAGTTCGGTCAGCAGCGAACCGACCGGCAGATGCTCGATGGATTCAGCGCTCTGGCCAATCAGTCGGGCGGCTGCCGGATTGACATGGGTGATCAGGCCGTTGCGGTTGATCAGGATGATGGCGTCCGAGCTGGCTTGCAAAATAGCACGCTGGCGGGCTTCACTTTCTGCCAGTGCCTGCTCGGAATACGTGCGATCGTTGATCTGTTCGCGCAGCGTGCGGTTGTTCAGTTCCAGCTGCTGGTGTTGGCGGCGCAGCAGAATGCGCAATTCCCGGTTATGGGTAATCTGCCGCTGCTGCAGAATCAGCAGCAGGCACATGATGATGGCTGAGACGGCAAGAATGCCGTAGCCCTGCATGCTGAGTGCCGGCTGGTCTTCTTCCAGCGGGTAGGCACCAAACAGCAGGTCATAGCCGCCGATATGGCGACGCGTGGTCAGTAATGGGTTGCCTGATGGCAAGGCCTGTGCGGGCAGCGAGTCGAGGCTGGGGTGGTCCGGTGCCTCCTGATTCCAAACCACCAGGCGCACATGCTGTAGCGGATTAGGCTGATCGGGGTTGTTCTGGCTGCTTTGCAGCAGCAGATCGCTGCGCAGATTGACCAGCAGCATGTGGCCGTCATCACCGAGATTGGCCATGATGTCGAGTCGCGGCGTGGCACCCGGCGTCAGGGTGTTAAACATCAGCATGGGCTGATTGCGGTTGCGCGCCTGGTCCATCTTGCGTCTGGCGTTGTCCAGGCTACCCAGATCCATCCCTTGCGGCAGCGCGTTGCCGTCATCCGGCAGATAACTTTCCACGGGGTAGTACATCGGCTGCTGTGGGCTGGGTACCAGGTGGCGATCCTTGAGCGTGCGGATGCTGTTGGCGATGTTGGCCTCGAATTCGGCGCGCTGGTTCGGACCAATGCGCCGTACGATGCCGATGCCGCCAAAGCGGCTCTCTTCTTTCAGGACCGTGGGTGCCAGTTCGCTCAGATTGGGCGGGGTGCCCGTGCTATGCCGCTGCCTAACCAGGCTTTGTGCCAGCAGGTCGGTACGATCGAGCATTTCCTGCAACCGGGTGGCCAGCAGCTCCGTCCCCAGCTCCCCCCAATGCTGCAGCTTTTCCTGTTCGCGTACCTGATCATTGTCCAGCAGCAGCGCATATTCAGCCGACAGCAGGGCAATGGTCAGGAGTGCTCCCAGCAGCAGGGAAGTGAGACGATTCAGACTCGACATGATTTCCTGCCGGCATCAGGCCAGCGTGTGGTACAGGGCGGTAAACTCAAGCGATAGCTTGTGCTTGGGGTCCAGATACACCATCGGCTTTGCCACATCGTGCGATTCACGAATCTTTACCGACGCCGACAGCGGCGGATCCAGTACCGGCAGGCCTTCGGCGCGCAATTCGGCCACTAGGCGTACCGGCAGGCTGGCGCGCGGCTGAAATTGGTTGACCACGATGCCTTCTACCTGCAGTGCAGGATTATGATCGGCACGGATTTCCTCAACGCTGGCCATCAGGTTGTACAAGGCTTGGCGCGAAAAGGCATCGCAATCAAACGGAATCAGGCAGCGGTCCGCTGCGATCAGGGCCGAGCGGGTAAAAAAGTTGAGCGCTGGCGGGGTGTCGATCCAGATCTCGTCAAACTCCCCAGCTACCTGGTCCAGTGCCTCTTTCAGTTTGAACATCTTGTAGCGGCTTTCCAGCTTCACCATCAGCTCGCTCAGCTCTGGATGCGATGCCAGCAACTGCAGCGCATCAAACGGCGTGGCACTGACAAAGTCCGGCAGCTCCTTGCTGTACATGCTGATATTCAGCATCTGGCCAAAAAAGCCAGCGGCAGATTTTTCCGCATCGTGCGCGGTTGCCCCGGTCAGGTAGTGGCTGGCATTGCCCTGGGCATCCAGGTCAATCAACAACACTTTTTTGCCCTGTCGGGCGGCCACGGCAGCCAGATTGGCGGTAATGGTGGACTTGCCGACCCCACCTTTCTGATTGAACACCACACGGCGGATGGCGTGCATGGAATCTCCCTTTGGCGACACTATATATACATGCTGATGGGTGGAGCCGGCTGGAAAGCCTGGCAAGGCTGGCATGTCGCAGCGGCATCCGAATATATCAGAAGCCGGCCAGGCCCTTGCACACGTATTGCATCTGCTGATAACTGGCTGAGTTTTGAGTTACTGGCATGGCTTTTATCTGACTGTCATTGTAAGTGTAACTGGCAATCTGGCGACCATTTTCGTCAAACAACACCATGCTGGTCAGGCGGAACGTGCGTGCAGAGCAGTCGATCAGCCAACTGTTGATAGAAATCTTGTGCCGTGGAGTGGACAGGAAGTTTTCTTTCTTCACATTGAAGATGGTTTTGCGATCGCGAAAGGTCACCACACTGCCTTGCGGCTTGATCGACAGCTTGTCCAGTTCGTTCAGGATATTGCCATTGGGTGATACGCCCAGGTTTTCCCAGTCGGCATTGGCCTGTGACGGTAGAGGGACAGGCAACGGTTTTGGTCTGGGGGATGAAGTCTGAGTAGGGACGGTGGTGCAGGCGGCCAGCAGGCTGCCGCAGGCTGCCAGGGCGAGCAGACGATAAAACATGCTTGATCTCCGGTGTAATGCGCACAGTTTCGCATAGGCGGCAGCATGGAGGAAATCATGCTGGCACGCATGGCAAGTGCGGCGGATCGCCGCCAGGGTGAGATTGCTTGCCGTGTGCGTGGTGTGCGCGCCTGGATTGACGCTATTTTCATGTGAAAGTTTAAGAATTGTCTTTAAGTAAAAAGGAACTTTCAATATTTACCGGCGGTCTCTCTTGTACGAGAGCATCTTTCTCTTCGTTTCACATTGTCTCCATCCAAACTTGATGCCGCCCATTTGGGGCGGCTTTTTTTTGTGCAGAGGCGCTTTGCCGTACAATAGCCCCCTTCCCATGACTTCACACAGGTTGTCGGCCTTGTCCTGACCGGAACATCCGGCGCGGGCTTGGTGCTTACCCCGCATGCAGGACGCACTCACCTTACTTGGCAATATCTTTGGTTACCCGGCTTTTCGCGGTCAGCAGGAGCAGATCGTGCAGCACATCGTCGACGGCGGCCATGCGCTGGTGTTGATGCCCACCGGCGGCGGCAAAAGCCTGTGCTACCAGATTCCTGCGCTGATGCGACCGGGAGTGACCATCGTCGTTTCGCCGCTGATTGCGCTGATGCAGGATCAGGTGGCTGCGCTTACCGAAGTGGGTGTTGCGGCGGCCTGTCTGAACTCTGCCACCGCACCAGAGGAGGCGCGGGATATTGCCCGGCGTGCCCGCGATGGCTCCTTGAAGTTGCTGTATGTGGCGCCGGAGCGCTTGCTGACGCCGCGCTTTCTTGATTTCCTGGCGCAACTGGACATTGCCCTGTTTGCCATCGATGAAGCGCATTGCGTCAGTCAGTGGGGGCATGACTTCCGCCCGGAATACCAGCAGCTGGGCATGCTGGCCGATCACTACCCCCAGGTGCCGCGCATTGCGCTCACCGCTACTGCCGATCCGCAAACCCGCGAAGACATCCTGCATTACCTCAAGCTGTCCGACGCGCGGGTATTCCTGTCCAGCTTCGACCGGCCCAATCTGTTTTATCAGGTAGTGGAAAAGCACAACGCCAAAAAACAGCTGCTGGACTTTATCAATAATGAATATCCCGGTGCTTCGGGCATTGTGTACTGCCTGTCGCGCAAGCGGGTGGAAGAAACCGCCGAGTGGCTCAGCCAGAACGGCATTCCGGCCTTGCCCTATCACGCCGGTCTCAGTCATGAAGTGCGTGAGCGGCACCAGCGCGAGTTTCTGCGCGAAGAGGGCATCGTCATGGCGGCTACTGTGGCCTTTGGCATGGGCATCGACAAGCCGGATGTGCGTTTTGTCGCCCATATCGATCTGCCCAAGAGTCCGGAGAATTTCTATCAGGAATCGGGCCGGGCTGGACGAGACGGCCTGCCCGCATCCAGCTGGCTGTGTTACGGGCTGAACGACATGGTGCAGCTCAACCAGATGATTCAGGGCTCGGAAATGGCCGAGCTGCAAAAACAGGTAGAGCTGTCCAAGCTGGATGCCATGCTGGCCTTTTGTGAAACCGCCAGCTGCCGCCGTCAGCAAATCCTCAGCCACTTTGGCGAAGCCAGCCAGCCCTGCGGCCATTGCGACAATTGCCTGAATCCGCCAATCACCTTTGATGCCACCGTGCCGGTACAGAAGCTGCTGTCTTGTATCTATAGAGTGGAGCAGCGTTTTGCCGCCAATCATGTGGTGGATGTGCTGCTGGGGCGCAGCAACCAGTCGGTGCTCAGTTTCGGTCATGACAAGCTCAGCACCTTTGGCATCGGGCGCGATTACAATCAGCGCGCCTGGCGCTCGCTCATTCGCCAGCTCGTTGCCCGCAAGATCCTGCAGGTGGACATCGCCCGAGGCCAGTCGCTGGTGTTGACCGATGCCTGCCGCGCCCTGCTCAAGGGGCAGGAAAAAATCTACCTGCGCCCGCTGGCGGAAGACAGCAAGGCGCGCAGCGTCAATACTGACCGCTGGCTGCGTACCGAACGTGAGGAGCGCCTGTGGCAGGCCCTGCGCCGCTGGCGCCGCCAGACCGCAGACGAGCACAATGTGCCAGCCTATGCGGTATTTTCCGATCGCACCTTGCGCGACATCGTCGAGCGTCGGCCGCAAAGCCTGCGCGAACTGGGCAAGGTATACGGCCTGGGCGAACTGAAGCTGGCACGCTATGGCGATGCATTGCAACAAATCCTCGATAGCCAGCAGGACTGATTCCGTTACAATCTAGCCACACAACATACAAGCAACAGGCACGTGTCAGCGTGCCGGCATGGAGAATTCATCATGGCAGTCAACCTGACCCCGGTTAGCGCCGATCAACTGGCCATCATTGATGGCATCGAACTGAGCGTGGCAGAAGCCGGCATCAAAAAAGCCAACCGCAAGGATGTGCTGGTCGTCCGCATCGACAAGGGCAATACCGTTGCCGGCGTGTTCACGCAAAACCGCTTCTGCGCCGCCCCGGTGCAAATCAGCAAGAATCATCTGGATGCCGGTGTGCAAATCCGCGCACTGGTGGTGAATACTGGCAACGCCAATGCCGGTACCGGAGAAGATGGTCGTCAGCGTGCATTGTCCGTATGTCAGGCGCTGGCAGGCGAACTGGATTGCGCCGTTGAACAGATTCTGCCCTTCTCCACGGGCGTCATCCTGGAGCCGCTGCCAGCGGACAAAATCATCCAGGCACTGCCGACCCGTCGCCCGGCCAACTGGGCCGAGGCTGCCGAAGCCATCATGACCACCGACACCGCGCCCAAGGCCACCAGCCGCACGCTCGATATCGACGGTGCCAAGGTCAGCATCACCGGCATCGCCAAGGGTGCCGGCATGATTCACCCCAATATGGCCACCATGCTGGGCTTTGTCGCTACCGATGCGCCGGTAACCCGTCCGGTACTGGAGCAACTGGTCAAGGAAGTGGCCGACCTGTCCTTTAACTGCATCTCGGTCGACGGTGATACCTCCACCAACGACAGCTTCATCCTAGTATCCACCGGCAAGAGCGCTGCACCGCGTATCGACTCGGTCAATCACCCGGCCTACGCCATCCTCAAAGCCGCCTTGGTGGATGTTGCCACCGAGCTGGCCCAAGCCATCATCCGCGATGGCGAGGGTGCTACCAAATTCATCAGCGTCAAGGTAGAAGGCGGCCGTTCGGTTGCCGAGTGTAAGGACGTGGCTTACGCCATCGCCCGCTCGCCGCTGGTCAAGACTGCCTTCTTCGCCTCCGACCCGAATCTGGGTCGTCTGCTATGTGCCATCGGCTACGCTGGTATCAGCGATATGGATGTCGATCGCCTCTCCTTGTATCTGGATGATGTACTGGTAGCCTGCAACGGTGGTCGCAATCCGGAATACAAAGAAGAAGACGGCCAGCGCGTGATGAGTCAGAGCGAAATCACCGTACGTGTAGTGCTGGGGCGTGGCGCTGCCCAGGCCACGGTCTGGACCTGCGACTTCTCTTATGATTATGTAAAAATCAATGCCGACTACCGTAGCTGATACAGCTATACGGTAGTCCTTGGTACAAAAAGCCCGGCCCAGCCGGGCTTTTTGCTGCCTGTGTGCCTGGTTAGGCCGGTTTTTTGCACCAGCCAGCCCCTTTTTCAGCCCAGACGCAAACCGCCTTTGACCAGATAGCGCGCCACTGCAGCCAGATCGTAATAAAACCCGCATTTCATAAAGCATTACCGCTCAGTGACTTAGCGTGTGGTGGGCCGGAATTTCAGCAAATCGTGCAGTTTTTCTCGCACAAAGTGTTGACGAGGGGGGGGTGGGGCGGTATAGTTCGCCTCCTCAGCAGACAACGCAGCGACGGAAAC
>NZ_JBMDJV010000038.1:0-26713 GCF_057809375.1 Aquitalea sp. FG25 | reverse complement strand
AGAAGCAATATTTCCAACGGCTCAAGAGTGTCTAGAGAAGCCGGGGCGATTCAAACAATACCGGGATGTCCCGATCTGCCAGGTAGGGGCGGATGACGCTGTTGAACACCTGCTGATCAATGGCTAGGGCGCGGTCATCGGCTTTGACCACCCACAGGATCAGATCCAGTTCTGGGAGTAGCCGCTGGTACAGCGCAGTGTATTCCTGATCTCGGCCAATGCTTTCCCCGACACCCGGGACATCAATCAAGGCAATCCCTTTCCCATTTTTATACGCCAGGGTGTATTCCTGTGGGTAGCGGGTACAGGCAGCAATGTCATCCACTTCGGCAATCTCCTGACCGAACAGGGCATTGCACAGGCTGGATTTTCCACCCCCGGTTTTACCCATGATGCCGACCACAGCCTGATAGTTGACCAGTTGTTCGATACGCGCCTGCAGTTCTTCACGCTGTGTCTGGGTAAAAGGCTGACCATGTAGGTTGAGGGTGTTGCTGAGGTAGACGAGCATCTGCTCGCCATGGCTAATTGGAAAAATCATGATTTGCTCCAAATCTGGAAACGACAACGCCCATCCCGTGGTGACGGAGATGGGCGCTGTGATAGGTGTGCAGTGTGTTCAGAACAGCATGACGCAAGATCAGATCAGCAGGGTGAAACTAAAACTGGCCAGCCAGATCCAGAAGAACTGGGTACCACTCTGCAAGGATTTAGCCCGCTTCCACAAGTAGACCGGCACGATCAGCGCTGTTTTGCCAAATCCTTCGGTATCCACTCCCGCCTTCTCCAGGCGTTTGCAGTCCCATAGGCTCAAACCGATATTCAGCAGTAGGGTGATGTACCAGTATTTGTTTGTCTGGAGCGCGATTGTCACTTCCTGGTCCAGGGTGAACTCGCTGCTGGACATGGCACCTGCCATCATGGCTTGCAGCAAGAAGCCCAACAGCGGTGCGACACATAAGAAACCGACCGCGACATTGCTGATCTTGTGGCTGGGTAGCGCAGGGGGCGTCTGGCTCACGGGTAACTGACCAGATAGCTCGGTTTGAGACAAGGTTGTCCATCCAGGCAGACCTGGGTTCCAGACCAGAGATTGCCCATTGAGCGTCTTGGTGTGGATCAGTGCGGTAATGACTTCGGAAGAAACGGGGCCATGACGCTGGCCATTGTGTTCGTAGTGCCATGCAGACATAAAAATCTCCCTGATGGTAGTGGTCATGAATTGGGTGGGCAGCCGATTGCGCAGGGAATTGCACAGATGAAGGAAAGGCTGGAATGAGCCCGTGGCGTGTGGTCACGCTACGGGCGCGGTGGAATGCAACGTTGCGCTAGTTGCAGTTGCGCAAGTCTTGCTGAATGAAGTCTTTCATCTTGGCCCAGCCGGCAAACTTACTTGCACCGGCATCCGGATTAGGCTGGCTATAGTTGGGCACTGTTTCCAGACGAACCCAACCACCGGGTGCGACGGCTTTGACCGTAAACGCAAACAGTCCGACTTTGTTCATGCGGGTTGCCGGTGCGGTATTGGGTTGCTCGTACACGACGGTGTTGTCGTGCTTCGGATAAATGCAATTGCCTACCTCAGCCTTGGCGGCAAAGGTGGTTGAGGACGCAGCGGCCAGCAGGGCCGCGATGATCAGTGTGTGTTTCATGGTTCTTCTCCAAATGAGATCGAGTCGTACGGTTGGTCTGGGCAGAGCAGGGCATCTGGTGTGTTTCTGACTCCCCTTGTCTGTAAGACAAATCCGCCTTTAAAAGCATTAATCCATCCTAATAGGTTGATAATCATCTCTGTGGGATGTTCATGTCAATGGGGTGATTTGCCACTATTCGAGTTGAATGGAGAATAAGATGGCAAAAACGAAGGTGGACGCATTGGCGCTGAGCGTTGGCAAAGCGATTGCGACACGACGGCAGGAAGCTGGACTGACTCAGGAACAGGTCGCGGAACAACTGAAGATCGGGAATGAAGCGGTGTCCCGCATGGAGCGGGGATTGGTGATGCCGACGGTGGCCCGTCTGCTGGAACTGGCTGGCCTGTTTAACTGTGATGCATCGTCATTACTGGTGGAATCCAGCAATCGACCGGCTGAGCAGGCACAGCACCTGGCACAGATGCTGGCCCGCCTGGACAGTGCAGATCGGGAGATGGTGCTGGCGATGGTGGAACAACTGACCAACCGGCTGGCTAAGCCGTCCTGACTGCACCCAGTTTGGAAGTGAGCCGGGTAGGGCGCGAGACTGCTTTCGGCTTCTCCCCAGTCTCTTCACTACCTTCCACTACCGGATAAAACTCCTCCAGCAGCTGCGGTACTTCTTCCTCGGTATCTTCGAACTGACCGTTCTGCAGCAACAGCCGGGCGGCCTGCTCCAGTTCGGCGGTATCGATGCCGGCTTCCAATTGCGCGTCTGCTGCCTTGCGTGCGGTACTGACGGCTTCGGCCAGGGTCTGGCCGTCTCGCAGCGTCAGATCGACGTAGTACACCGGAGTACGGTGTGACTGGGTGGTGCTCTTGGCCCGTAGACGTAACAGCAGCGGCAGATGCTTGGTGTTACCGCCACTGGCTGCTTCGTAATACTTCAGCCTTGCCGCCAGGGTGCGGACCGAGTTGTAGCCGGTGGTGCGGAAGATGAAGCTACCCAGCTCATCCTGCTGCCCCTCCACCTGCACATTAAGGCGACCGTAAAGCTTGCAGCCCAATTCCTTGGCTAGCGGACAACGATCTGGCCCTGCACACCCGATCTCTTCCATGCCCTGAGCCGTGACACGACGTGCCGTCTCTCCGTTACCGACACATACGGGCCGACCGTTATTCCGGTCGAAGGCACTGTATTCGGCACGCAGGTTCAACTCGCTATCGTTGAACAGCAGTTGAATCGGAATGGCGCGGATCTTGTGCATGCCATCAGCGGCTACGTTGAACAAAACGTCGCTCTGCTCGATACGCCAGTCCATACCGGCTTCGGTCAGCCACACTTCCAGCGGCTGCTGCGGGGACAATGGATTACCCAGACCATGCCAGGGTGTGGCCCCGATAAAGGCCATGGATTCGATGAGATGAGACATAGATCACTCCAATGAAAATGGCCCCCGTCACAACGGAGGCCAGGGCATAAAGGACACCCGGAGTGGGTGTCGCTGTGCGTGTTCAAGGGGGTGATATAGGTCTGAAAAATACTAGACTCCACGGCATGACTGCATTTTGAAAAATGGTCGCCTTTACTTCATTAGCAAAATGGTTTGTGTTTCAAAATGGACTGTAACCGTGGTCTTAACTACTGCAGCTTCAATTGCAGGATCCAGCCGTGAACGAGGTTTGGTAGGCTCAGCCGATGGGCTATGCATTTTCAGAGTCGTAATCGTTCTGATTATCGAAACGCGTCACTGGAATCGATGTCAATCTGCTGTCAGCTTCCATGCGTGGCGTACCAACTGTTGTCTGTAATGGGATCGCACCAGCCCAGACCGGCCAGTCTAAGTCTTCGTCGTCGTCTTTTGCGCCCCCTTCCCGTACTTTGGCCGAAGCTTCTGCCAGCGAAATGCGTAATAAGCTAGTGGCATTCAGTTCTTTTGCCGTAATTGGACGCAACGTTTCCCAGCGCCCTGGATACAAGCCGTCGACAAAGGCTTGTAGGCTTCGCTGTTTTTCTTCTGCGTCCGTTATCGGTTCGAATCTTCCATAGATGATGGCGGATCTGTAGTTCATTGAATGGTGCATGGCCGAGCGAGCCAAAACCAGACCATCGACGAGGGTGATTGTGATGCAGACCTCACTGAGCATGAGTGCCTTGATCATACGTGACCCCTTTGCCCCATGAATGTACAAATATTCACCTTCGCGCCAGTGAATTGTTGGAATAGCGTGTACCACGCCATCGGACTGAAATGCCACATTACAGACGATTGCAGCGTCAATGATCGAGGTCAGCGCGTCGTTATCGTAACGTGCTCGTTCTGGCATGCGCCGAATGCGGGTACGTGGGGATGGGGCTGTGGATATTGGCATGATGATTGTGCTCCGTGTGATCTGCTGATTGCATGACTCTACGAGGACTGTGGTACCTTGTTTAGTGCCACGAAATTGGTAATTACTGGAGCCACGATGGAGCTTGATTGGCTGCGTGCCCCCCCTTTACCGGACAACATGCCGCAACAACGCGTGATCTATCACCGTTTACGAAACGCTATCGCTTCCGGTCAACTCCCTCCCAATATGCAACTCCCCTCGAGTCGTAGTTTGGCGGCTACGCTGCATGTTGCACGAAACAGCATCCTGTATGCCTATGAGCAATTGATTGCTGAAGGATGTTTGGTAGCAGATCGCCAAGGTACCCGCGTAGCTCCATTCCTTGTGTCTTCAACAGAATTAACAAGTCGTAATGCAACTCCTTCCGTTCCACTTCAACTCTCCACTCGTGCTTCTGCTTTGGAACTTGGAGAGGAGCGAGGCTCTGCAGCCCTTCCCTTTACGCCTGGCGAACCAGACTACGGTGCATTTCCATTCCGACGCTGGCGGACATGCCTTGAACGAGTCTGGAGTGAAGTCAGCAGGGGGCATCTTACTTATGCCTCACAAGGTGGGGACTCAGTACTACGCCAAGCTATTGCCAGTTACCTCGGCACTGCCCGGGGATTATCAATCGATCCTAGCCAAGTTGTGATTACCAGTGGGACTCAATCGGCGCTGAGTCTTTGCGCTCAGTTACTGGCAGACTACGGAGATACCGTCTGGGTTGAGAACCCAGGTTATTTCGCTGCGCGAGTGGTGTGCGTACTGGCTGGGCTGCAGGTACATGACGTATCCGTCGACAGCGAAGGACTCTCGCCGAAGGAAGACGACTGGTGTCGGTATTCACCCAAACTTATCATGATTACCCCGTCTCACCAGTATCCAACGGGCCACGTAATGTCATTGACCCGTCGTCTTGCCTTAATTGACCGTGCTCGTCGATCCCGAGCCTGGATTATTGAGGATGACTACGACAGTGAGTTCCGTCGAGCCGGTTCAGCCCCTCCTGCAATCTTTGCTCTTCAGCCGGATGCTCCGGTGGTTTATACGGGCACGTTTAGTAAGACCCTCTATCCGGGACTGCGTCTTGGTTATCTCATCCTTCCACAGACAATTGCGGCGGACTTTGTGCACTTGGCAGCCCAAGCTACACGTACAGGACAAGGGGTCGAACAGCGTGCTCTCGCGGAGTTTATTCAGCGTGGCTACTACACCGCTCATCTGCGACGTATGCGTTTGCGTTATGCCGCACGGCAAGCTGCCCTACGAGCCGCCTTGAAAGAGGGGTTTGGGCAAAACATCGTACTATCAGGAGGGGAGGCTGGCCTACATTTGGTGATGTGGTTGCCGCAAGAAATTGACGACAAAAAGGTCGTCGCTAGGGCTACGGAGCTAGGGCTTGGTGCCCGAGCACTAACAAGCTATAGCCGAGCATCAGCCGGTTGCAATGGGCTGGTGCTCGGATACGGTAATTTAGAGGAGGGGATGATAGATGAGTGCGTAAGGCGACTAGTGATAGCGGTACAATCCTGAGAGACGACTGTATAGGCCGGAGTAACCCCGCTAGTGATGATCGCCACCCTCCATCCGCAAAAACTATGCTGCAGAGAGCTCATGTGCTTAAGAAGTGCATGAACCCTCCATGGGTATTACGAAGGTTTTGCAGCGTTAGCGGCAGCCCACAGGGAACCCGGATTCACCCGATCCGGGTAAATTTTCAGCATTTTGTCATAAAGTTCGCGCGCGCTCGACGCCGATTGCAACGATTTGTTGAACTCGAGAATGTATTTTCGGGTTTCCTCGATGTGTCTCGGGTCGCTATCAGGGTCGAGCCCACCGTGTCCTGCGACTACCGCACGGGGATGTAGCGATTCGACCTTGTCGAGTGCCGTGAGCCATTCTTCACGGGCAGCTGCATCACATTCAGCCAGATAGGGGTGCGTACTGCTATAGACACAGTCGCCCGAGACAACGAGGCCGATCGAAGGAACATGCAGACAAGTCGTGCTGGCTGTATCGGTATGTCCAAGTTGCACAACCACCAATTTGTGCCCTTCGAGTTCCAGTTCGTTGCTCTCCAAAACATCGGGTACGACCAGTTCTTTTGGAATCAGACCGGGGAACCGCGTTTCCCAGAAGGAATTGATGAAAGCTGGATCGACCTGCTTGCTGATACCTTCGACGACTGCGGGGCTGGCGACAGCCCTGGCATGCGGAAACCGATCAAGCAATAACTTTAGGCCGAAGAAATGGTCGCCGTGGGCATGCGTCACATAGATCGTGGTGAGATTTTTGCCGCTTGCGGCAATCCATTCCACCAGTTCCTTCGACTGTTCCTCCGAGAGGAAGGTGTCAACGAGGATGGCATCGCGCTCACCATAAATCAGCGTCACCGTACTGGTCACCCAGGCCAGAGCCTCTTTCCCTGGCGGAAGTCCCCGGGTTGAACTCCCGCGTTTCTTGGTCAGCAGCTTCCATTTCAGAGGAGCGCAGGCGATACCTGTCGAGGTCATGATCTACCCCCTTCTTCCTTGTTTACCCAAGGCATGGAAAGGTTGAGGTCAGAGACCAGCTTGCCACCGCCGAAGCTCATATTCTCCAAGGGAATGGCATATATCATCAGAGTGACATCGTCCTGGCTGACGTCAACCTTTTCTACCAGGTAGCGGGTGACCAATTCCGCGAGCTTGCGTTTCTGCTCTACCGTCCTGCTCGTACCGGACGTCACCGTGACGAGCATGCGCTTATCGGATCTCTTCAAGTTCGGAAAAGTCGGATGAATGAAGAATTCATCATCCTTGTGCTCACTGATGATGACGAAACGGTCATCCATCGGTGTATCCATAGCTTCATGAAGGGCGAGATTCAAGGCATCCGCCAGGGCCCGCTTCTCTTCGCTTGAGAACTTGTGAGCCGGAATGTGAACGTGAAATAGTGGCATAGGTGTTTCCTCGGTTTGTGTTGTTCAGGCTAGGTGTTCATGGAACCACTCCAGTGCGGCGGCACTGGATTGATCGAATCTGGTGATGTACGGATCGAAGTGGCTGCCGGGGATCGTCACGAGGCGCTTCGGTTCAAGGGCGCGCTCGTAGGCGGCTAGCTCGAGATCTGTCAGTGTTATCGTGTCCTGCAGTGCGACGATCATCAGCAGCGGCGTGGGAGACACGCGCGCAATCCACGCGCCCGGTTCGTACATGCGCGCGGCGCGCGTCGAGCGCACCGTGACGCTGTTCTCCCAGGCACCGTCGGGCAGGGGCTGCAGATAGAACTCGATGGCGTCCTTGGCGCGGTACGAAGCAGGGACGGCCGGATCGGCGCTGACGATCATCTGTCGGAGTGGAGGCTCACCGTGCGCTTGCACGCGCTCGTCCCTCGCGAAGGTATCCTCGATGGCGGCAACGGCGTCGGGCGGAATGCGGCGCAGTCCTTGCTCGAAGCCGCTGATCGTCGGCACCTGCGCGACGACCGCGCGCAAGCGGCGTTCGGTTGCGCCAAGCACGAGCGCGTGGCCGCCGGCATAGCTCGTGCCCCACAAGCCGATGTTCTTTGCATCGACGACGTCCTGGTCTTCGAGGAAGCTGATCGCACGCCGCCAATCGGCGATCTGACGCCATGGGTCGATATCCTGGCGCGGCGTGCCGTCGCTGGCACCGAAGTTGCGGTGATCGTGCAGGAGGACAACAAAACCGTTGGAGGCGAACTTCTCGGCGAAGCGCTCCAGGCCGTGCTCCTTCACACCGGCATAGCCATGCGCCATGGTGATGGCGGGATAGGGGCCGGTGCCGCCGGTAGGCACATAAAGCCAGCCGCGCAGCGTGGCGCCGCCCTCTGCCTCGAAAGCGATATCGGTACGTTGAAACATGGGAGTTCTCCTTGTACAAAGATGTCAGGCGGCGCCGTAATAGTTGACTGGCATCGACCTTGCTCGACGCCAGGGCAATCAATTGGGTCGCTCAAGCGTGAAGAGCTGCTCCGAACCGATTTCGAAGTAGTCAGATGGCCCGCCGCCGCGCAGAATCGGACGCGCCTGTGCTGTCTGGTACACGCCGTCCTTGATCAACTGTCGGTCAATGTGGATCGCAACGGCTTCGCCCAACACCAGCCATGCCGGGATCGCAGCGCCGCCCTGCGCCTCCAGCTGCACGATCTGGGTGACCACACATTCGAACTGCACCGGACTAGCCGCCACGCGTGATGGCCGTACCCTGGCAGAGGGCAGCGTCTCCAGCTTTGCCAACTCGAACTCATCGATGTGCGCTGGCACCATCGCCGCAGTGGCGTTCATCGTCTCGGCTAGCTCTCGGGTCACCAGATTCCATACGAACTCCCTGGAGTCACGCGCGTTGGTGAGCGAGTCTTTTGCACCAAGCGAGCAAAAACCGATGATTGGTGGCTTGTAACTGAATAGGTTGAAGAAGCTGTAGGGTGCCAGGTTGCGCACACCGTCTTTAGAGACGGTGCTGATCCAACCGATCGGTCGCGGAGCAATGATGGCGTTGAGCGGATCGTGACGCAGGAAATGCCCCTGCGCGGGTTCGTAGAAATGCCAGTCGGTCATGGCTTTACCTCTTTGGAGACGGGCGCAAGGAATGCCGCCACCAACACCGCTCGGAGCGCGTCTGCCGCTCCGGGGCCGGAAGAGGGCTGCATTCATCCCGATACCCGTCTAGAGAATGGTGTCGGATAGGAGCCACATGCGCTCCATGCTGGTGAAACGAACGGAACAAGTGATTCAAATCAATTGCGCTGCCCCGTTTCCTGGAACAAGGCTGCTCATCTTTCTTGCTGGTTTAAATGAGGCGAGGACATTGTTTGTTTTCCCGCCTTATCTAAAGAAGTCCTGACCGAGTGTTCCTTCGAGTCGCTCCTTGAGGCCGGACGAGAATTCACGCACGACGGGAAACGGGCTCTGGAAGAGCTTGATGTTGTTGATGAGGCCAGACTCATTCCGAGTGAGGATGGTGACCCCAGCGATCGGCTTGCCAGCGTGGACGGCCTCCCACTCAAGGTAAGTTTTCGCACCGTCAACCGTCTCCGCAGTGAACACGAAGTTTTCGTACATCGTGCTCGTCGCAGTAAAGAATGCCCCAATGAGTGTCGGGCCGATCACGGTCTTGCTGAGGGCTGAGGCCTGAAGGCTGGCGTCAGCAGTGAACGACGCCGCGAAGTCACTCGTTCCTTTCTTCATGACGATTTGCATCCATGTCGTTCCCGGCGGCTCTGCCGCTTGGGTCGGTGCTACAGCAACGAAGGTGCTGACGAATGCTAACGATGCCGCGAACACGGTACTCGAAATGATGGTGGCGAATTTCATGGTGTTCCCCCAATGTAACTTGCAAGGTGCAATTGCTTGAGTGGTATTTGTCCAGAGAGTGGATGTCGGGTCGTAGCCACATGACCCCACGTCTGTGAAACGAATGAGACATCCGTTTCAAGTCAATTTCTCTGCCCCGTTTTCGAGAACAAGACAGCGAGCGGTTCTGGCCAATCAGCTCGGAAAGCTGTCGCCAAACATCGGGAGCCCACTTTTCGAACCGTCACGTGTGGCCTCGTCCTGGATCACGTCCCAGTGTTCGGCGAGCTTGCCATTTTCAATACGAACTATGTCGACAACGATCCAGTTTGCTGGGGCACCGTTTCCAGAGAAGCGGCCATGAAGCATGACGTAATCACCTGATGCCATGGCCAGCGCATTTTCGTAGCGAAGCTCGGCGGGCGATGCCTTGACGATATCAAAGAGGCCTTCGCGGCCGGGCGCGATAAGGGCACTGTGTTGGATATAGTCGGGCGACCAGAAGCGCTCGGCCGCGGCATAGTCGCGCTTGTTGAACAGCGTATCAAATGCTTCCAGCACGAAATTCCTGTGTTTCTCTGCAGTGTTCATTGCTTGTCCTTCTCTTGGGTATCTGTTGGGTTGAGGGGAGGGGACGCGGATTGAATTTCGCCCTCTCCCACCGCAACGAACTCAGCTTCTGTGCTTGGCACGGAATCGCGTCTTCCGCACACTTTTTCCGGCTTAGCTGAAAAAGTCCTGATCGAGTGTTCCTTCGAGTCGCTCCTTGAGGCCGGACGAGAATTCACGCACGACGGGAAACGGGCTCTGGAAGAGCTTGATGTTGTTGATGAGGCCAGACTCATTCCGAGTGAGGATGGTGACCCCAGCGATCGGCTTGCCAGCGTGGACGGCCTCCCACTCAAGGTAAGTTTTCGCACCGTCAACCGTCTCCGCAGTGAACACGAAGTTTTCGTACATCGTGCTCGTCGCAGTAAAGAATGCCCCAATGAGTGTCGGGCCGATCACGGTCTTGCTGAGGGCTGAGGCCTGAAGGCTGGCGTCAGCAGTGAACGACGCCGCGAAGTCACTCGTTCCTTTCTTCATGACGATTTGCATCCATCCCATTCCCGGGGCGTTGGTAGTCATTACAATCTCCTGGATTAATGTCAGTAGTCGTTACAGTATTTCCATCGCATATCTGCGACTTCTATTTCTCAAGGTGCCCGATGAGAAACTCGCCGGCTCTTTGCAGCGCGTCGTGGGCCTGAGGCAAAGAGGCTGTCTGAATGTGCCAGACGTGAAGCATCTCCGGCCAGACTTCAAGGTGAGACTCTCCGCCAGCTGCGCGCACCTTTCGGTCAATTTCAAGCGCGTCGTCGAGAAGTACTTCGTCGCTTCCAACATGGATGAGCAGTGGGGGAAATCCATGCATGTCGGCGAACATGGGTGAGATGCGGGGATCCTTCAAGTCGTGGTTGCCAGCGTAAGCCTCGACCATCTCCCGCATCGCACTCGGATTGACCATTGGGTCGCGGTCAGCCAACTGCGTTAATGAGGGCAGCGTCAGCGTTAAGTCTGCCCATGGGCTAATAAGTAGCGCTGCTCGCGCGTCCTTGTGGCCCTTCGAGGACGCGTAGGCAAGAACGTTGAGAACCATGCCACCGCCACTGGAGTCTCCTGTAACGGCGAACGGCTTGCCAAGCGCACGCACTGCTTCATACCCGCGGATCGACTCGTCGTAGGACGCGGGAAATGGGTGCTCAGGTGCCCTGGAATGATCCAGGACGATGACCTGGGACTTTGCCGCTCGAGACAGCTCTCCAAGCATGCCCAGATGCGAAGCAGGAGAACCAGCCACCCAGCCACCACCGTGGAAATGGTAGATGACTCGGTCTTTAGACGCGCCGGGCGCCGTAATCGCTACCGCAGCTACGCCACCGAGCTCGGTCGGCTCGACAGTTAGGTCAGCCGCTGGCGGGTTTGCTTGTGAAATTGCCTCCATGCCGACGCGGAGCGTCTCAATGGTGCTTACCGGGTGCGCAATGTTGAACGCGAACATCGCCTCGCGGAGCTTTCGGGCAGAAGATGCATCGTAGGTCATGGTTCACCTCACTTCAGGTTGAGGAAGGTCGTTGGTACCCAGTCGTAGCCGACACCGTTGTCAGCTTTGCGCAGACGCCCAAGACCAGGAAACGGCATATGCGCTGCAGCAATCATGGTTTTGTCTGCAGCGAGCTTTACCAAAAGAGCTTCACGTGTTTTGACTGCCGATTCGCTGTCCGAGTCGAACACAATGCTGACTTCCGGGTGTGGCATCTGGACGGCCCCGATATGAGCCACGTCTCCCCAGACCAGCAGAGACTGACCCTTCGATGAAATCATGTAGCCAGTGTGGCCTGGTGTGTGACCAGGAATGGCATACGGTGTAATGCCGGGGACGATTTCGTCCATGCCTTCGTAAGGCTTCCATTTTCCTGCTGCCATATAAGGGGCAGCCCCATCTTGTGCAATTTTGAAGAAGATTTTTGCATCCTCCGGGGCCTTGGCCATGATTTCCTTCGACAGCCAAAAATCGGCATCGGCCTTCTTCATCATCACGGTCGCGTTCGGGAAAACGCGCTTGCCGTCTTTATAGATTCCGCCAGCATGGTCACCGTGAAGATGTGTTAACAGTACCAAGTCGACTTGTTCCGGTTTGTAGCCGGAGGCCTTCAGATTCTGCACAAGCTTGCCCAAAGTGGGAGGCCCCCAGTGACCGCCCGAACCAGTGTCGATGAGAACAAGCTTGGAGCCGGTGTTGATGAGGAAGCCTTGGACGGTAGCAGAGACATTCTTGGGATCATTTTCGAATGAACGTGCCAGTAGGGACTGGATGAGCGCAGGATCACCATGCAATAGGTTGGAGTCAATGAGGCCTCCACCGTCATGGAGAGCGGTGACTTCATAGTCACCTACCATCGCACGATAGAAGCCCGCTACTTGTTTCTGCTGCATAGGCGCAGCTGCTTGGGCTGGCGCCTCTGCAACCAAGGTTCCAACGAATGCCAACGATACCGCGAGCAGGGTACGCGACGGGATTGTGAAGAATTTCATAGTGTTTCCTAGCCAATGTGTGTAGTGGGATACGTACATGTGTAGTGATCCTTAGCGGAACTCCAGTACATCGTGTCTTCTCGCTGTTGGTGCCTTTCTGGGCACCTGTACAGCGGAATCTCTGCCGTCACCAATGATGAAAGCCGCACGTATGTTTGATTCCCCTGTTGATCTGCCAAGCATTTAAAAGCACTTGCAAAGTGCAAGTGGTTGAATGGTATTTCAACTAGTTGCATAATGCAAGTGGTAATTCAAGGAGAATCGTTGTGCAACAAACAAGACGATCGGGCTGTCCGATCAACCTGACGCTTGAGCAAATCGGTGACCGCTGGAGCCTGATCGTTATCCGGGATGTCATGTTCGGAAACCGGCGCAGCTATGGCACCCTACTAGAGCAAAATGAGGAAGGCATCGCCTCGAACATACTCGCAAGCCGGTTGAAGCACCTGGCAGGGTCTGGCCTGCTGACTCGCGCCCCGGATCCGAATCATCAGCAGAAAGGAATCTATAGCCTTACGGAAGCCGCCATCCAGCTTGTACCGTTGCTCGTACAGATGGCTGCCTGGGGCCTTAGGCATACAGCTCCATCTAAGGAGGCGTCCTTGCGTGCTGAGATACTGATAAAGGGCGGCCCTTCACTGTGGAGTGCTTTTATGGATGAACTACGTTACCTGCATCTCGGTGCACCATGTCCGGTACGCTCAGTATTAGGAGAGCTCCAAACCGACAGCGAGAAGCCAATCACAAATTAGTAGGACTCTATGTGGCATGGCATATGTCATGTGGTGAAAATCTTCTCGCAACCCACGAAGTGAAGTTCCGTGCCATTCAGGCACTGTCGGGCCGCTACCCGGTCGGGCCGATGTGCCAACTGTTTCGTGTGTCCCGTACTGGCTACTAAGCATGGCTACATCACCCACCGTCAGCACGAGAGATGGCGAACCGACAACTGCTACGTGAAATCCGGCTGGTGCAGGCTGAGGTGAATGGTATTGATGGCCATCGGCGCATCCATGCCGAACTTCGTGCGCAGGGCTTTGCTTGCAGGCGGCATCGAATTGCCAAGTTGATGCGACACAACGGTATCAGGGTCAGAACCCGTAAGCGTTGGATACCCGTCAGTGGAGGTCGGCACCTTCCCCCCGTCGCACCGAATCTGCTACAACGGCAGTTTGCTGCAGACAATCTCAATCAGCGCTGGGTATCCGATAGGACCTACATCCGGACTGGCGAAGGGTGGCTGTACTTGGCGGTGGTACTGGATGCAGCAAGAGCTGGTACATGCGGCCTTGACGATGGCTGTGGCACGTCGCAAGCCTTCCGGAGAGGTGATTCGACGCGTACCAGTTGACATAGGAGCGTCAATGCAGCGATGGAGAGTTTCTTCCGTTCTCTGAAGTCGGAGCGTGTTTATGTGACTCACTACTGGAGCGACGAGGAGGCACGTACGGATGTGCTTGATTACATCCGCTTTTACAATCACCAACGACGTCATTCGACCCAGGGGTATGTCACCCTGGTTGAATACGAGCAACGTCGCTTAGTGCTGAGTGCTTAACCCGCTGTCCACGGAAAGCGGGACAGACCACAACAGACTCTGACTAAATACAGCGCAGCTGTTTTGAGAAGCGAATCAAGGCAAATTCTGTCGGTCGAATGCGCTCCGAGCACTTTCTACCAACGGAAGCTTCTCAAGTGTCCACACATGCAGCTGTAGTAATGGTTGCAGCAAAGTGTTTCCTAGCGGAGTGATTTCATATTGAACAGCGAGAGGCGACGGAATGACTTGACGTGAAACCAGGCCATTACGTTCTAAACGACGAAGACATTGAGTCAGAGCTTTCTGCGTTACCCCCTCCAGCCGTCGCTTGATCGCGTTAAAACGATGCGGACCTTCGTCTAGTACAGACAACACCATCATTGACCATTTGTCAGCGATCTGATCGAACAAGGCTCTGCTTGGGCAGTCTGAAGAAAAACACTGTGGTTCTAGATTGAGTATCAAATCTTTCATGGCTTTTTCCTGCACGGTAACAGCTTCTTCTATAATTTCTAGTATATAAGTTATACCTGAATTGGCGTTAAAGCACTAGTACTCTAACGCCAGCCCCGTACAGTGGTCGTTCTGGATTCCTACCGCAATTCCCTCATTGCCTGAAGACGTCAAGATTTTCTAGGAGCCAATCGGACAACGAACGCGGAGGTGTACTGCAGAGATCTTCAACTGTACAGGTGCGCTCCGTAAGTACGGAATCACAGAAAACACGATCAAGCCCAACAAGAAGGTCGGCCACAAACGGTGATAGGCCACCCGCAATCAGAGCAGCATACTGGTCGTCTGGCGAGCGATCATCGTAAGTGACCGTATGGCCTAATAAACGAGATAATTCCTCTGCAATCTGATGCATTGTCCAGCTCCGAGGTCCAGTTAGGTGATACGCACGTCGGGATTTCTCGGCTACGTCTTCAAGTAATGCTATTCGTGCGACATCGGCAACATCCCGAATGTCTATAAGATTAATTCGTCCATGACCTGCGGCACCTGCCCAAGTGCCTTTTGCGACCGAGCTTCCAGCACGTTTGAGTACATCCATAAAAGTCGTCGGTCTCAAAACAGTAGAAGCCACAGGTTGTTGAGCTAGATGGGCCTCAATCAATGCATGCCAAGCGAATGGGTTTAGTGGGGTAGGCGGTCCCATTACGGACAGTTTTACGATGTGGCGTACGCCTGTTTTCACCGCTGCGTCAATGAGGGCAATCTCGTTAGTGACCTGTTGGGGGGACGTGCCATGAGCAAGGAACAGTTTATCGACACCCCAAAGTGCATCTTTGAGAGTTGATGGTCGATCGAAATCGACAACTGTGGAAACTATGCCATCTGGAAAATTTTCGATTGATTTCTGCCGTGAGAGTGTGATGAGAGTAACAGGATCTGATGCCATTTTTTTTATTAGCAGTGATCCAACGCGGCCAGTGGCGCCGGCAACAGCAATCCGGGGTTGTGGAAAATTGGAATTCAATTTGTTGAGCATAAAAAATCCTTGAGGTATTATGGAACGATCGGTTCATAAATCTTGGAATGATCGTTCCAATTTGTCAATGGAAAATTTATGAGTGGTAAACCTCAGTATGATGAAGATGCTGTCATAAACGCAGCAATAGGTGTTTTCTGGCGTCACGGTTATGCAAACGCGTCCATTAGCGACCTGATGGTCGCGACAGGGCTATCCCGATCCAGCCTTTACCAGCGTTTCGGTGATAAAAGTGGGCTCTTTAAGGAGTCCCTCGAACGGTATGTTGATCGTGTATTAACGCGAATGAGAGCGACACAAACCGAGTCCTCCAGAGCGAGTATAGTCGCGTTGCTTCGTGAGTTTCTGCCAAAAGGTGCTGACTTGAGTCTGCCTTTGGGATGCCTGCTTTCTCGCAGCAATGCTGAACAAATAGACCTGACCCCCGAGGGGAAAGTGATAGCAAATGCTGGGGTATGTAAGCAGCGCCAGATTATCTTGGACATTTTGACGCAGGGTCAGCTGGCGGGTGAGATTGGGCAACATGCCGATCTGGAAGTTCTTGCCTGGTATTATTTTGGAATACTACAGGCTATCGTGAATCTCCCTGTCATCGGGGCTACCAGCCAGGCACTGGCTCAGGTCATAGATTTGGCAATGTTGGCATGGCCAAAGTCAGACGAGGTTGATAATTGACATGTAGAAATTTGAATGGGTGTGGCAAACCTTTAGGTAACGCTATCCCCAACTGAAACCCCAAAAAGGAATTGCAGCCAACGTCTGGGTGGTTTCCTCTAATATACCAGCACTATTTAAAGTGCCTAATTGACACTAGATTTAAAATATATACCATGAAGTTTTGCACACTTCATGGAGTCTATTTTAATGTCTCATCAGCATACCAATACCTTGTTTCGTCCCTTTGACCTTTGCCCCGGCATTACCTTGCGCAATCGCTTAGTGATGTCGCCAATGACTACATGGTCTGGCTCCGACGACTTCCAGATTACTGAGGAAGAGGAAGCTTACTACCGGCTCCGTGTTAAAGGCGTAGGATTGGTTATAAGCGGTTGCGCTCAGGTAACCGCCAACGGCATCGGTTTCACGAATGAGTTTTCCGCTGCTGAAGATAGCTTCATCCCAAGCCTCAAACGGCTTGCAGATGCTGCTAAGAGTGGGGGGGCTCCAGCTTTGCTGCAGCTCTTTCATGCCGGCAACAAGGCACTGCCCGAGCTCATCCCCAGTGGGGATGTAGTAAGTTCAAGTGCTATCCTGACAAAAGCCACGCCCTTCGTTGCACCGCTGACTCCTCGAGCCCTATCAGGTGATGAGGTCGTGGAGATGATAAAGGCGTTCGGAGAGGCAACGCGGCGTGCAATCGAGGCTGGCTTTGACGGGGTCGAGGTGCATGGTGCCCACGGTTTCCTGCTGCAAAACTTTCTCTCACCAGCAACCAACATCCGCACGGATGAATGGGGCGGCTCAATAGAAAACCGCATGCGTTTTCCACTGGCAGTTGTCGCAGAGGTTAAGCGCGTGATTGCCGAGCATGCCGATCGACCGTTTGCAATCGGTGTACGCCTCTCGCCAGAAGAGCCTGGTGATGAAGGCTACCGTCTTGACCAGACGCTGGTCTTTGTCGACCAGCTGTTGGAGCTTGGAGTGGATTACATCCACGCGTCACTGGCCAATCTATTGTCTGACCGGCCTATCGACTACCCTGACGGGCAATCTATCGTCAGCCGCATCGTCGAACGAGTTGCTAATCGTGCTCCTGTACTGGCTGCTGGTAGCATCCTGACCGCCGACCATGCCAGTCGAGCGTTGGATACTGGGCTGTCAATGGTTGCGATTGGTCGGGGGTTGATTGTAAATCCGGACTGGGTAAGCCGTGTTCAGCAGGGGCTGGAAGTGGATGTTGAGCTCGATCCTGCCAAGCTTCCTGATATCAAGATCCCGCAGAAGCTCTGGGCCATCATTCAGGCATTCCAAGGCTGGATTCCATTGAGGCAGAAGACAAGTGCCTCGTAACCTTTATTGAGTCCTGTACGCCCCGGTTACGCAGCTCGGTCACGACCTGAAGCCAGAACTTGGCTCCCTCCGTCTGCGCCAGCCACATCCCCAGCACCTCCTTCTCTCCAGCCAGGGTAACGCCGATGGCGAGATAGACGGCCTTCACACGTACAGCCCCCCTCACGTACCTTCACGTGGATGCAGTCGAGGTAGATGATGGGATAAACCGAATCGAGAGGGCGAGCCTGCCAGGCTTTGACTTCTTCGGTGACGGAATCGGTGATGGAGGAGATCAGGCTGGGTGAGACCTCTGTGCCATACATCTCTTCCAGATGGGCCTGAATTTCCCGAACAGTCATCCCCCGGGCGTAAAGCGAGATGACTTTGTCGTCGAATCCGGTCCAGCGGGTCTGGTGCTTAGGGATGGGTTGTGGCTCGAAGGTGCCCTGGCGGTCGCGTGGTACCTCGATAGGTAATTCGCCGAACTAGCCCTTGAGGGTCTTGCGGCTCTTGCCGTTCCGGGTGTTGCCGACTGGATTGAGCACCGGCTCGTGTTTGCTGTGGCCGAGGTGTGCGGCCATCTCGGCATCCAGTGCTTTCTCGACCAGCAGCTTGGTCAGCTGCTTGAGTAGGCCGTTCTCACCGATGAGGTCTTCGGGCTTCTGGTAATCGGCCAGCAAACTGTTCAGTAGTGCGTCAGGTACGTCGTGTTTCTTCGAGCTCATTGTGTCTCCAGACTAGGTGGCAGTTTCCTGCCAAATGTCCGTTTACACAAAATTCAGTACACGCCCATTTCAGGTGATCTCGGCAGCCTGAAGCAGCTTCTGCAATCGACGCCTGCGACGAAGCTGAGTTTCACGGTGGTCGGCGTCCAGCCCGGCATCAGTCGGCGGCAAGTTGACGCACATTTGGCGGACTTGATGGTGTTTGGCATTGACTATGCCAAGCGAGGTGGTGCTACATTGGCTAGTCAGCGAATAGCCAAAGTTAATATTTCACGACTTGTAGATACGAGCGGTCTGGTACTATTCGCGATAGCTAAAGGTTGAATGACAAGAATATGGCAGATTACTGCCAGAGTCCGTGATTCAGCCGGATGGCTGCTATGGCCGATGAACTGGCGATGTGTCAGCTCGACAGGCAGTAGTTCGGCAATAGCCGGTGTGTGCATCTTTCCAAGACATTGGCTGCTTTCTCTAGGAAGGAAGCCTTCCTTACTCTCTACGGCGACGATGACAGACTAGTAGGCCGTCCATCAGACCTTGGTCGTAAGGAAAGCCCTTAGTACCAACCAGGCATGAACACCGATAACGTCACGTGAAAATTACCCACTTCAAGACATGCCAATAGGTGTTGCAGGAAATTTCTGTCATGGAACAACTCGTGATCAGCCCCAGATTTTGCCCACCAGGCATCATTGCTCACACAAATGAGTCAGTCCGCCACATCCCACCTGGCCAGTACACCATCACGGGCCTAAGCATTGGCTCTGACGGGGGGCGCCTTCTAACACTGCAGCAAGGGGATATATCCTACTTGGTAGACGAAGCATTTATCGAGTGGAACAACACGCCATCATTCTCCTGCTGACCTTGATGACCTCATGATCCGAGCAATCTGCGCTTCGGCCTCGAGAGCAGAAACTACTCCTTCTGCGTCCTGCAAGCACAGCTCTCTCCCGATCCTGATCATCATGTTCATTTCAAGCGGAGTGAGCTTAGGAGAGATTTCCGACAATGCCTGAGCAAACTCAACTGCCAACGCATGAGGACGACCCGCGCGTTGCGAAGGTACTTTTGTATCTGCCATCAGGGTAAGGATGTCTGCAACATTCATGGCGGCCTCCTTTTCTTTTGTTATGGCATACCAGATGATTGGTTGCTGATCACTCAGAGACGCAGGTAGCCGTATAGCTACTGAAACCTGGTGCTTTTTCAGCACGTGTTATCAGGTAACGTCCACGTAATGGCTAGATCAAGCTTCTCATGCAAAATGTGATGGTCCACAGGTTTCAGGATGTAGTCGTTTCCACCACAAGAGTAGACGCGACCTAGAACGTCAGCCGTATCGAATGACGAAATGAAGATGACTTGTGCTTTGCCGTTCTGTGCACGGTACCACTCGGTTAATTCGAATCCGGTAGTACTTGCTCCAAGCTGGATATCCATCAGAATGATCTCTGGCTGAAATGAGAAAACTTGTTGTCGAAAACCCTCCCCGGACATGCAGTGCAGCGTCTTGAATGTCTTCATCAATGTCCGCTCTAGCAGACCCGCAGAGACGGCATCATCATCAACGATCATTACCCTGAATGAATTCATAGATCATCACCACAGCTGCAATTGAATAATTATAAATATACGCGCCATTAGCAATGAATCGCTTAATTCATTCTAAGGCTATTTGCTAGTTCCTGCTATTTTTTGTATTCAAGACAAGCACTCGAACTGAATCACCCCGACGTATCGTAGATACAGCGCTAGGCTGGTTGGTCTGTCCCGCTCACCATACACCGTAACTTATGGTGGATAACCCGCTGTCCACGGAGAGCGGGACAGACCAGTTAACTCCGGCCCCAGTGTGGGTTGTCTCGTAATTCCCCTCTAATCCGTCCTTGGTCCTCACCTTGTCGGCGGCAGGTCGGCCATTGTTGCCAGCTAACGACACAACTCGTAACGACCGGTTGACACAGGAATCCGGACGCACCCGATATCCAATGCTCTCGCCCCCACCTCCATTACGCTCAGGGAAAAGCCTACTCCCGATGAGATGGAGCTAGCTGCTTTGTTGGTGGGTTGACGAACATGGCTTTACTTTTTTCAATTTCTGTAAGCCAGTTTGATATCATGAAAATGGGATGTCGGCTGGCTGTCGGGAGCCGGCTGGGTGGCCATGGGTCGGGCGGGCCTACCGTAATTGAAACCTAAGTTGATAATGGCAGGGAATAGTGATGCACATGAACAAAAGCATGCGCCGGATGGCATGGGGGTTAATCGTCATTTTATTTTTATGTCATGACGTTGCGCAGGCGGAAGACGTGCCGGATACCCAGTCCATGATCGAATCACTTAAGCCATTGAAAACACGCAGCTTGCGTAATCTGCAGGTGAGTCCGGTCAAGCCAGTCACCGAAGTAAACCCAGACAGTGTCAACATGCCACCTGCCTTGCCCGCAGCCAGCAACAAGCCAGCACCAGTGGCTGTTGCTCCTATCGTTGCCACACCGGTTTCCACATCGGCCCAGGTGGAGAGCGCGCCCAGCCTGTCACTTGCTATTCAGTTTGATCCCAATTCGGTACAAATCAGTAGCGGCAGCCAACAGGCGCTGGTCCGGCTGGCCACTGCGCTGCAGTCGAGTGATTTGCGCGATTTTCACTTTCTGATTGAAGGGCACACTGACGCCAAGGGCCTGCCGGCCTATAACCGTAAGTTGTCGCAACAGCGTGCCGACGCTGTGCGCAAGTTACTGATTACCCGTGGTGTTGCCGCCCAGCAACTGCGTGCCGTCGGCAAGGGTTCGGATGAGCCCGCCAACAAGGCAGACCCGTTTGCTGCAGAAAATCGCCGCGTCCGTATCGTCAATATTGATTAGTCCAATCCCTGAAAGCTGCCGACATGAAAACAAGCCTGCTATCCGTCGCGCTGGCCGCGCTGTGCGCC
Organism: Aquitalea sp. FG25; assembly: GCF_057809375.1. Classification (NCBI taxonomy): domain Bacteria; kingdom Pseudomonadati; phylum Pseudomonadota; class Betaproteobacteria; order Neisseriales; family Chromobacteriaceae; genus Aquitalea; species Aquitalea sp. FG25. The sequence goes on along the minus strand of NZ_JBMDJV010000038.1, from coordinate 5,651 downwards.
TGCGGCATTGCCCTGGCTGCGGATGCGCCTGTCACCGCCAATAACCGTTATGCGCTGATCATCGGCATTGGTCATTACAGCAATGTCGCCATTCCATCGCTCAAGGGTGTGCAGCATGATTTGGGCAGTGCGCACCAGATGGCGGCCAACATGGGTATTCCAGACGAAAATATCAGCTACCTGAGGGATGAGCAGGCTACTGCTGAGCATATCCGTCAGGCGATTACCCAATTAAACCTGCGACTGCATGGCGGCGACCGGTTGTTTGTTTATTACTCTGGTCATGGCACCCGCTGGCACGAATCGAGCAGTGCCGAAGGTGTGTGTACCGAGGGCCTGGTGGCAACGGATGGTGATGTACTGAGTAACCGCGAAATGGGCAAGTTACTGGAGCCGCTGGCGCGCAAGACCGACAAGATGATGGTGTTTTACGACTCCTGTTTCTCAGGTGGCGTAGTGGCCAATCCGATGAAAACGCGGGCGCTGACCATCAACAATACCCTCTACACCCCTAAGTTCACCTCAGCAACGGCACCGGGTAGCTGTTTTAGCCCCAGCAATTTCAAGACCCGTTCGCTCAGCAGCGCATTGAAAGAGCAGGGTGGTCTGCCGCAGAACATCGTACACATTGCTGCAAGCAAGCCGGATGAGGTGTCTTTTGACAATGCCCAGCGTGGCGGGCTGGCCACCACGGCCTGGCGTGACTGCCTGCAGGGTGAGGCGCGTGATCTGGATGGCAGCGGTGCGATTACCGTGGATGAAATCACCCGTTGCGCTCAAGGCAAGCTGGATGAAAACCTAGCCAATCAGCCCGGTGTACTGGGGCAGCACATGACGGTGGGCGGCAACAAGGAGTTTGTCCCTGCCTGGATCAAGAGCGCCTTCGTGACACCGGATCCCGCGCCAGCCCCGGCGGCAAGTGCAGCAGCCCACAACAATACCCTTCCGGCGACACCGCCGGTGGTGCATCAAGCCAGCCCGGCTGAAATCCTGGAGCAGATTCATGCTCAGCGCGATGGCAGCCGTGAACTGCAGGTCAAGACAGTGCGCGAGCAGCTGAAGATAGGCCGCGACAAGCTGGAGCTGAATGTGACCTCGCCGCAGGATGGCTATCTTTACATTGCGCTGGCCGGCTCGGATGGCAAGAGCCTTTACCTGCTTTATCCCAACAAGCTGGATGGTGACAACCGGATCAAGGCTGGACAGACCGTGCAACTGCCGCGCAAGACATGGCAGGTGGATGCCGGCGGGCCGGCGGGGCGTGACAGCCTGCTTGTGATGGTGACCGACTCCCCGCGTCAACTGAAACAGCTGAAGACCGAAGTGGCCGGCCCCTTTGTTCAGACCCTGCTCGACCGACAGGGCCGTTCCCTGTTACAGCAGGTGATGGCCAGTTCGGCCAATACTGGCATGGCCGAATGCAGCAACGCTGTCCCGCTGCGTAATCTGCAGGTCAGCAAGCGCTGCTCGGACGCTTTTGCTTCCTCCTTGCTGCAACTGCAGGAAGTTGACTGATCGGCTTGCACCCCATCCCTCTCACGGAGAAACGCCTATGAAACGCCTTGTCACCATGCTGATGCTGGCTGCCAGCCTGAGCCATGCAGAAAACCTCCCGGTTCCGGCTACAGCCCCGCAGGCGCAGCCGGCCAGTCAGAGCCTGATGTTCATCGATTCCAAGCTGTTTGACGGCCGCCTGTACAATGAACTGAGCAAGCAGCCTGACAAGCTGGAAATCACCATGTCCGGTCAGATTACTCTGACCAATATCTCCCCCCGGCTGGATCGCTGGCTGTCGCTGATTGGCGAGAATGGGCAGATGGAACTGCAGGAAATCCCCGAACCGGCCCAACTAAACCAGCGGGCGCTGTTTGCCCTGCTACCCATTATGTACTCCATGGTGGGTGAGGCCCGGGAAGCGCTGGTAAACGCCCAGGCCAAGCGTTACAACGCCAAGGTGTATTACTACAAGGACGCTGGCGGCAATGCCGTCATCAACCGCGTCATCCTGACCAGAAAACCCTGATCGAGCTTCTGCATGCCTGTTTGCCATCGTCCTGGCGGCGTTGCCGCACTGTTGAATTTCCTTTCGCCTGGCTGTACTCCCGGACCCAGGCAAAGGCTTGTCATGCTGGCCTTGCTGCTGGCAAGTCCGGTTTTTGCCAGTAGCGGGCTGGGGCGGCAGGTGTCGGAGATGGGGAGGCAGTGGACCCAGTACATGCTGCAGGAGGACTACCCCAACGCCGAAGCCACTGCCCGCTCCCGCGTGACCATGAGTCTGGGCACCGACCATCTCGGGGATGGCTACCGCAATCTGGGCGGCACACTGGTGATGCGTGGCAAATGGATAGAGGCTGAAGTGGTACTGCGCCAGGCCCTGCCGCTGGTAGAAAGCAAGCATGGCAGCAATAATCGCCAGGCCATCGGTGTGCTCAAGGGCCTGACCAAGCTGATGATACGCCAGGCGCGCTATCAGGAAGCACAGGCTTTCATTAGTGAAGGCATGCGTCGCCAATTGGCGTTTGCACCGGATCGCATCTCCATGGTGGAGCTCTACAACCTGCAGGCCTCGGTATTGCACCAACTGCATCAGGATCAGCAGGCGGAGGAGATGCTGCAAAAAGCCGACGTGCTAAAGGTGGTGGCCGAGCCCACGGATCCGGACGATAACGGTTCCGGCCCGGTTACCGTCGCCAAGGTGCGCGCCAGCAGCCTCTATCTGCATGGCTTGTGTCAGGCAGCGCTGGGCAAGCTGGCAACGGCAGAAAAATTCTACCAGCAGGCACTGGAGCATTATCGCCAGTTGCCGGGTGCCAAGGAGTCCGCCTCCAGCATTCAGATCCTCAATTCCCAGGGCATGCTGTATCTGCAGCAAAAGCGCTACGAAGAAGCCGTCAGCGTACTGCGTCAGGCCAGTGAGCTGTCCGGACAGGTGCTGGGTCCACTGCATCCGCTCACCGCACAAAGTGGTGTCGACTTGGCCATGGCGCTGGAAAAGGGCGGGCAGGATACCGAGGCCGAGGCGCTCTACCAGCCCGCCTTTGCGCAGCTGGAGCAACTGAATGCGCTCAACAGTTTCAGCCGGGCCGGCTTGCTGTATGGGCGTTTCCTGGTTCGGCACGGTCGACTGAAAGAGGCATTGACCATCTATCAGCAGACGCTAGATGCTGTGGACAAGCAGTTTGCCCAGACGCGCGGCCTGGATGATGGGGTGCGTGAAGGCTTTGTTTCGCGCTTTCATGCCAACTATCTGGAAACCATCCAGCTACTGCTGCGTCTGCATCAGCAGCAACCCACCGCCGGCTACGACCAGCAGATACTGGAGGTGGTGTCGCGCACCCAGAGTCGTTTGTTCAGCGAGCTGCTGAAGCAGGCCGATGTCAGCCGCCTGAACGACAATAGCAACTTCCGCACCCTGCGCCGCCAGCAACAGGATGTACAGACCCGTCTGGCCGAACTGCGCCGAGAGCGCACCAATACTGGTGCTTTCAATGAAAGTCCTGATGATGGCCGAGTGGCAGTTGCTGACGGTGATGATGCCGGCAAGGACAAGCTGGTGCAGGCACGGGTGCAGGCCAGCCGGCAGCGTATTGATGCCGACATCCGCCAGGCCCGACAGGAACTGCAAGCCATCAACCAGCAGCTGTGGCAGCAGTTTCCGCGCTTTATGGACCTGGCCGAACCCAAGCCGGTGGATGTACCACGGTTGCAAAAGAACATCCTGCGTTCCGATGAAAGCCTGCTGACCTATTTCCTCCTCGACAAGGAAACCCTGGCTTTTGTCACCACCCGCGACAGTTTCCACATGGTGCGACTGCCTGTGGGGAAAAAACAGGTGGCCGAGCTGGTTTCTGCGCTGCGCGCACCGGAAGAGGCGGCAGGAGATTCCATAACCAGTCTGCAGCAACTGGACCCGGCCTTGCTGTACCGGGCCTATCAGCAGTTGTTCCAGCCGTTGGAACCCTGGCTCAAGCCGGGCAGCCGTCTGCTGTCTGTGGGCGATGGCCCGCTGCATACCTTGCCGCTGGAAATGCTGATCACCCGCTGGGATGACACCGACCCGCAGCAGTTTGCCCATGCCCGCCAGCAACAGCCGCTGCTGGGTGAATATGCCGGCCTGCACTATCTGGGCGACCGCTACCAGCTGGCCTATCTGCCCAGCCTGTCCTCGCTGGTGTCCATGCGCGAATACCGTCGCCCGCGCATTGCCTACCGGCATGAACTGGTGTCCTTTGCCGACCCGCAGTTTGATGTCTCGGTACGGCAGGAGCCGGGCTTGTTCTCCAGCCTGCTTGGGCAAAGCCTGACCCGCAACTATGGTAAGCCCAAGGTCAGCCAGCTAAACATTCCGCGCCTGCCGGAAACCGCGCAGGAGGCGCATGGAATCGACCGCATCCTGGGCGGCGGCAACAGCCTGTACCTGGAAGAAGATGCCCAGGAATACACCCTCAAGCATCTGGATCTGAGCACCACCCGCTACCTGCACTTTGCCACCCACGGCCTGTTGGGCGGCGAGTTTGTCATGCTCAAGGAATCGCTGGCGGATGAGGGCAGCGATAACAGCCGCCTGCATCCTGAGCCTGCACTGCTGCTGTCGCTGTCAGGAAACCTGCATGGAGAGGATGGCCTGCTGACCATGCATGAAGTCGTGGATCAGTTGAATCTGAATGCCGAACTGGTTGTGCTCTCCGCCTGCAACACCGCTGGCGAGCATGATGCCGCGCATAGTGGCGAAGGCTTTGCCGGCCTGGCGCGTGCCTTCATGTATGCCGGTGCACAAGGCTTGCTGGTGAGCCACTGGAGCGTGGAAAGCCAGGCCACGCAGGAGCTGATGGTGGCAACCTTCAGCCGCCTGAAAGCGGGCAGCACTGCCACTGCGGCCATTGAAGCAGCACGGCGCGAGATCAAACAAAGCCACTATGGTAATGCTGGACAGCTGGTGTCACGCGCGCACCCTTTCTTCTGGGCACCCTTTGTGTACGTGGGTGACTGAGATGCCAGGTGTTTTGGCGCTGAGAGCTGACCCTGCCTATGAACCCGTCGCTGGCACCAACCGGCTGGATTCGGTGCCAGCGATGGGCTCGCACAAACCAGACAAGAAAGATCCAACCGTTTTCGGTTGGATCTTTCTTTTGTATATCAAGGATTTGCACATATTGCGGCTATGGGGCGGCCCCTAAAATCCATGCGGGTTCGGCCTAGTTCTGCCGGCTTTGTTTCAGCCATTCGGCAACAAAACCGGCACGAGCAGTCGGCGGCGATTCAGCACGCTGGACCAGCGACAGTGGGTAAGTCTCTCCGCTAAATGCCACATGCACTCTTGGGAGTGTCCGGATCTCTGTGCAAACCAGTCGTTACTAGTTGTGTCGTTGACTGGCCACTATGGCCGGATTCTGTTGAAAAACTAATTCACTCCCCTGAGTAAGGGCTGATGCGGCTCATTTCTGCTTAAAATCTCAGCAAATTGACACGATTTCGCTCATTGAATAGGCAGATCTACCAGAGTTTCACATGACTTGTGGTGTTCTACGATGGCTGACCGAGTTTTTCAACAGAATCGCCGGCCTGCTGACGATTAGTCAGCCGGGTCGACAGCAGCTTGAATCGCCCCGGCTTCTCTAGACACTCTTGAGCCGTTGGAAATATTGCTTCTC
>NZ_JBMDJV010000037.1:0-31231 GCF_057809375.1 Aquitalea sp. FG25 | reverse complement strand
GCCAGCCTCCACGCACGCTTAGCGTGCTTTATTTTCCGTTTTCTGAGACGACCCCACTTCCACCGACTCCAACAGCTCGGCCTCGAATACCCAGCCGCCGCGCAATCACATGGGACCGCCGCCTGAAGCCTTCAAGGTTTGCGAAGGCAAGGCCGAGGGCGCAAAGGTGACCCTGACCATGCGTGATGGAAAATCCATCGCCGCCACCTGCAAAAAGCCGGCATCCAAACTGGTTGCCGTTCCCGACCACATGCCGCCCCCGCCAGATGGCAAAGGCCCGCAGGGAGGCCCCGGCGGTGATGCACCGCAAGGCCCGCCTCCTGGCGATCAGTAACCCCCCTGCCCCTCGCAAGGTATCCAGCCCCGTTCATGCGGGGCTTTTGATTTTGGCTTGCACGTACGCTTATTGTGCTAAAAAAAACCCCGCTCCGAAAGGAAGCGGGGTTTACGGTATGGGCTAGATGTCAAGCGTGACGCCTAGCCTTGTCCTTGGTTACGGATTCTGTGACACCAACCAACAAGCGCCAGATAGCGATGAGTGGTGAGAAGAAGCCTTTGGGGGTCTCTTTCGCACCCTTGATAAAACCTTGAAGAAAATCATTCATGGCTCATCTCCTTGATAGCTTTGTAGGTCGAGTAGATCGCCCACCAGACGATGAGTGCTTCTTGCGAAGCTTTTGATCCTGGGTAGGATCTTCTCCACGAAGGGAGAGTAGGAATCCCAATTGTATTGCTGGGTGTGCAGCAGTGCAACGCTGATGCATCACCTAAAAGTGCTTCTGGCCTCGCGAACAACACCCACCACATTTTCTAGGCTGCTAATTTCTCGTACCGGAAAATTCTTGTTGGTCGGGACAAGCAACCATGCAGCCCCATCTTGAATCAGCGTACGTAAGATTACCGCTCCTTGATCTTGGATGAAGACATGGTCGCCAGATTGAGGTTGCAAGCTAGGCTCTACGGTGACGACCGTACCTTGCTTGAAGTTTGGCTCCATTGCTCCTCCAGAGAACCTTGCTGCGAATGTATTCTGGCCCACATCCGCATCGGTAAGAACATACTCCGCTCCCGAATCAATACGCTTACGCTTGACCAGATCTCGCCAGAGAGCAATTTCTTGCCACTCCAAGACTGGTATTGCCATTGCAACCCGTCGCATCAGACTAACTTCCTTCGTACTTTCGGACGAATTGCCAGTGCCGAACTGAAGCCATTCGACGTTTACCTGCAGTGCTTTTGCCAATGCAAGTATGTATCGCGTCCCTGCTGACTTGCCATTCTCCAGATCGCAAAGCGTCGGTTGCGCAATGCCAACAATGTCCGCAAGATGATTTTGAGTCATTCCGCGTTCTTTGCGGACTTTCGCAATTCTCTCTCCAAACGTTTCCATGCCGCTTTCCAATCCAAGATTTACGACTAAACAGTTTCCATCATTCATAAAAAAAGCCCATCTACTGATGGGCTTTTCACAATCTCAATGGTGCCAGACTAGTCTTACAGGCCGTAGACTAAAACGCCATCCTGGGCGGCTTCGTCTTGCAATCGGCACTTGGCCCGAATTGAGCGTGTCTCCCGGGTGGGGAGTCTATCACCAAAGCGGTCATATTCAACACATGCTCTTTCCCGTGCCTAGAACTTGGTATCTTCAAGATCTTGCGCCGTTACCTTGCGCCATTTTGCGTGATTTTGTGCCTGGCCACCTTACAGGCAAAATCCAAACTCGTAAGTAGGCATATCCCTCCAGCTAACGACAAAACGGGCACCCCAATCATAGAGTGCCCGTTCAAAGATGCCTTCAATTTAATCCCATGGTTCGGCAACCATTTCTTTTGCTGCCACGGCCGGCTGCACGTTAATGGGCATGGAGCCCTGTTCGCCAACTTGCTGACAATCTTCCAGACCGCCAAAGGCCAGAAGTAGGGCCTCAAGCAACTCCCCAACCTCCTCGACCATCAAGGTCATGGTCGCCTCATGAAGGGATGCCAAATCATCACCGGCCTGGCTGGCTTCTTCCTGCAGCACGTCGAGGAACTTAACCTTGTTCAGGGCCAGCTGATCGGATAGCGAAAACTTGATCTTTTCTCGCCAGATGAGGCTAATACTCGTGACATGCTTGCCAGTAGCGACGTGATTGCGAACTTCATTGCATGTCAGGTCCATTCTGGTGCAGCGAACTGTGGCACCATTCTCAGAGCCGTCAGCCAAGGTGCAATCCGAATCGAACTCAAACCCTTCGGGTGCTTCGCCGTTGAGCAACCAATCGGTCATCGCAGTGTGCGGCGCAATCTTCGTGCGAGGTAGCGCTGCGGGGAACGGTGGCGCTACTTCGCGAATAGCCGTCAGGGCGTTCTCTGCGTTACCCGGCGCTGCGTTGATTACGACGAAACCACGGCGGTCATCGATGTACCCCTCAGTGAAGGAATCGAGCACGAAGGCATGAGGCAGAAGGTCGTCAGCTATCTGGTCTTTGAGAGCAATCTTTTCCTTCCGTCCGACCTTTCGCAGTTCTTTCGCTTCAATGTCTTCCACCTTTTCATCGAGCTTGCCTTTGATGACACGGGGCTTCAGGTCTTTCGACTCTCGACGAATTTTGAAGGAGCGACAATCGCGGAAACTGTAAACCAGTTGATCATCTTCCAAGTGCTTGGCAGGCGGTACGAAGCCTTCTGAAAACCATTCGAGACCGCCGACACGCTGAAACAACTTCTTAGCCAGTCGTTCGTTCAGGTCCGGCACATGGTCATCGGCAATCCGGATATAGAAAGCAATCTTGCTAAACCATGCCATTAGGCCTTCACCTCAGACCCGGCACTTTCAGCCGCCGCTTTGGCACGAACAGCCTTCACTAGTGACTTGTACAGATCCGGGTGCGTTTCCTGGAGGTATTCAACTATTGCGATATCTTCACCACGCACCTTGGCCAGATCGATCTTCTCTACGTGCACTAGACGCAGTAGTTCTTTGACCGGGCGGGGCATATTGCGACCCGACTCATAGCGCGAACCGCCTGACTGAGTAACACCGAGCATTGACCAGAATTCGCTTTGATTCATGCCAGACTGACGGCGGATATCACGCGGATGCAGAAGGGTATAGGACTTCAAGGCAGTATTCTTCATTACACTTTCCTGGAGAGGTTCAAAACAGAGGCCATCATTGAATTGGTATGGCCCAGCAGGTACACCATGACACCTGCCATCATGAAAACTTGAACTCGGGTCTCTGCGTAATAGATGGCGCAGTAGCTACCCACCATGCACACCAACCACAGGAAGGCGCACAGGTAAACTAAGATGTATTCGTCCGTATCAACATGACCGGTACGCTCTGTAAACAGATACTGCTCAATCGCCACAGCCAGAGCACCGAAAGTAGCAAATGGCAGGATGATGTGATGGAAAAAGTAGTTGAAGAGGAAAGTGATAACAGTAGACATCTCATTTACTCCGACTCGTTTTGATGAGTCCATTATCCAGATATTTTTTAAAAGTCAAATCCGTACTGGCCGGGGTCGGTGTGATCAGTGAGCGGTAGTCCATGCCTTGCGAAGAAAATCTCCTTCGCTTTCTCAACTGCATCCTGGCGTCCGTTGTTACTGACCGGCGCAGGAAACACTTCAAGGATGCGATCTGCAACCTCTCGGTTCGACTGACCGGCAAGCAGGGTGCGATATCTGATATCAGCCATTTTCCCCAACACTTCGTCCAGATCGGCCGAGTTACACATCACTGCATCCCTCTTTGCTTCAGGCTTTCATTAAAGACAGTGCCAACTTTGCGGATGTACTCAGCAAGCCGTGCTTCTGCTTCCGGCTTCGGGTTAGGGCCTGTGTGGTAGTACCCCACAGTCCGCCAGCTCACACCGTACTTCGCAAAAAGGGTGGCCAATATCCATGCTTCAACGTTGATGTTGTAGCAAACATCCTTGATCAACCTCTCTCTGCTACCGCCAAACCGCTCTATGGTCGGAAGCCACAAAGAGTTGATCTGAGCGATGCCAAGGTCTTCTGTGCCGTTGGAGTTGCGATTGATCGCCCACGGATTCAGTCGAGACTCAACGATCGCTACTGCATGAAGCAACCACGGATCCACTTTGTAACGCGTACCCGCATCGCCCCAGCAATTAAACTGCGCTTCATCTGCTAATGCAAAAGAACAGATAAATAATGAAAGAAAAATTACGTAAACATAACGCGAGAAACTTTTCATGGCAGATCAAACGTGAAGTCAAGTTCCCCGAGGTCCGCAAGGGTTTGGCCCTCAGGGCGACCTGGTGCAGTTTTTTTGCTTGCAGGCTTTGCTTCAGCCTGACGTACATTGTGTTGTTGCTCCGACTGGACATCAGACCCTGCAACTTTAGCGGGCACCGACTCCTGCGCCATCGCTTTTTCAGAGGGCGCAACCTCAAATCGTTGGTGCCGGACTGGTTCAGTTATCTCAGGTTGATTGGCCACTGCGGGCACGCTACCAAGGACCTGGATTACCTGAGGCGCAAGCGGCTGACTGTGCAACTTTGCAGCCAATTCCGCATACATCTGACGCCATTGCAGTTCCGAATCACGTAACCGGGCCTCTGATTCGCGAAGGGATTTCTCAATATCCCTCAACTCTGCAATTACTACGCGGGACTTAAGCCCTTCTTCCGCCAGTCGCGTTAGCATCGCAGACCTGTGACGCGGTACATCTACGACAGAAAGCATGTCGAACAGATCAGTAAACACATCACGGTTAATTGTCGAACGGAATTCGAGATTGCCTGGTTTGGCCTTTTCTTTTTCCATTTGATCCCCTCTTTCGATAATTGGGCCGATTGCATTTCAACCGGCCCTTCTTCTCTGACTTACAGTTTAGCGCTGAGCTGCGTTAACGCCTGCTTGCTGAAAGCCCGTTACATTATCGAACTGCGGATTATCCGAAATGATGAAGTCGTGGTCTTTATAATGCTCTCGCAGCAGCGGTTCCAAAAACGTTGCACCACCGCCACCGATTACAAACAGACCGACATCTTCGCCATTGCCAATGTTATTTACCAACTCTGACACCATTGCACGGGCGGTTGCTCGCCCGGCTTCATATGCGCTGTTCATTTGATAAATTTTACCGAAAAGGCGAATTTCCGATGCATTCTTGCGAACAGCCTCTTCAATAGCAAGAGTTGATTCAAGACTCTTGCCACACTCATGAGAAAGCGCAGCCTGCATCGATTTGTAAATGCTGTGCATTCCGCCATTAATTGCTTTGCTCATATTAGAAATAACCTTCATGTTGTTGGTAGTCAGCCAATCAAGCGTGTAATAACCCGGATCGACTGCAACAACAGTAATGTCTTCAAATTTATTGCGACCGAGTTTGGCCATCGCATTCCATAAAGCACCCATCGGTTGCGGGCATACAGTCACGTTCTTAATTTCGATTTCTACAACACTTGCACCCGGGGTGTTCGGATGCTTGATCGCCGGGATTTTATGCTTCCCTTTAAATGTCGCAATCAGAGCATCCCGATTCTTGTTAAACGTATTGAGTGGCAGACCCAGCATCAATGTGTGAATATTAGTTTTGCGAGTGTACGCAATAGCGCCCAAAGTCAATGCTTTATATGCATCGGACAAACTGAAGTTCTCATCCACGATGCGCTTGCCACCACCCATGAATCGCACGTCTTTGCCGACGTAGTAATCGACACCGCCCACAGTCACTCGCAGCACATTCTTCCGTGCAGCACCGTCCGATTCCATTTCCGCACCCATTGCCTGGGCAACCATTGAGGGGAAGGAGTCGGCCACGATTTTGGAGTTCTCATCAAGAGAAGCGAACTTGCAATCACCAAAGCCTGCATCAACCGACACTACATTGCGAATTTCTTGGGTCATGATCATTTCCTATGTTGCTGTTTGGATCGGAAATCAGATTAGCAAATTTTTTTGATCCGTCTACCCCCCTAAAAGCCCTGTAACTCCCCCTATTCCCGTAAATTCTTGTTAGTTTTTCGCTCAAGTCTCAAAAAATCGTACTTAGAAGTCACTTTCCACCTCATAAGTCACATGCATTGTGCGCATAAACCAAATTCCTCCATCCGTGGCTGCCGTTTCGTTTGTGCGTATAATGCCTGTGACTTTGCTCGCAAAAATGGCATCCAAAGTGCCATATTTCACTCAGCCAAAATACGCATTGCGAAATTGCCTAATAAATGGGCGTTGTGCGCATAATGCCTGTGACTTAGCCGACAAAACCCGCCACTTTCACCAATCTCTTAAAGAAACCCCGTACCTACCATTCCTATCTTTCGTTGGCTCCACTACTGCGCACCACATCAGCCCCTGTTAGGCTCATTCATCGATCCGATCCAGCCACTAACCCGTTTCCACTACTCGGAAGTTCAACCACGCATTAAAACCTGAGGCCCTGCAGTTCCACTACACAAACAACAACTTACGCTTCATGTTCAACTCCTGATTTTGCCGGATAACGATTTGAACCCAAAAAAACCACTTGCAAAGAACAAACCACAAACATAAACTTGGCCCCGTATCACTCAGTTGGCTTCGAGCCAGCATTAACCCCATCAACGGCAACACTGCCCGCGATAACCCTCAGCAACACATCACCGCGCATCTGCGCTCCATGCCACCAGAACACCGGCCGGCAAACAAAACCTCCAATAGCAACACCTAGCAAACAACAGCAGCACAATTCGCATCACCCTCAACCGCATCACTAGCAACACCGTCGCGCATTGCGTGGCATTTACAAACAGATAACGGACTCGGTAGCAATCAACTACCATCACTGGCCAGTGTGCGCATTGATACGCGCAGTTCGTAGAGAACGGGGACATCCCCGCTCCTCGCGTCCCGAACACACCTCTAGCGGGTAAAAGGCATAGCAAAATCCATGAAAATGGTCGCGAGCGCTGATGCGAAAAACAGCGTAAGGGAGGTGTGAATCCTCGGCGGTGAGAAAGCCGCACTTCATGACGGTTGCGAGACGATCTGATGCCTGGGCCATTTTTAAGTGTTGCTCGCGCAGTACACAATTTGACAAAAGACGTATTGCCCCTTGTTTGAGGAGTAATACGTCTTTTGTCGTAGAAAGGGGGCCAAAATGCCCAGAACTAGCTCAAATAATTCTGCTGCAGCCGTAAGAGCCTTTCACGCGCTTGTAGAGCAGACCAAATGCCAAATTGAAAAAGTTGATATTCACCAGCAACTTTCAATCCTTCTAAGCACATTCAACGACCAACACACGGTACTGGAACGCAACAAGGGCGTTTCAAACAAGACCATGTACAATCGGAAGCAGGACATTACGCTGTTCATGAAACTGGTTGACGACATTTTCAGACTTAAGAATATCTACAACTTACAGGAGCGCCATTACATCGCTGCAGTAGATACTTACTTGAAGATGGAACCACAATACTCTCCAAAGACCTTGGCTAACTTCTTAACAAATACTCGCATCCTCTATCGATGGATCGGAAAAGCTCAATTACTAAAGCCTAAAAAGGCAGAGTATGTTGCCGATAAAACTCGATTAAAGGTATGCGAAGTTGGCTTGACCGACAAGTCTTGGTCAGCGAAGAAGGTAGATTCTGACGCAGTAATTGCGCTCATAGAGAATGAACACCCTGCAGAAGGAATTACACTGAGGCTCATGGCTGCATTTGGCATGCGTTTCAAAGAGGCGGTGTGCTTCAAACCTCACAGCAATGTTTATGCCGATGGCTCGCATATAATGCTTGTAGATGGAACAAAGGGTGCGAGAACACGCGTTTTGAAAATTGAAACCGATGAGCAACGTGCAGCACTTGCTAAAGCACAGGCGCATGTAAAGAAGAAAACCGGTTTTATGATGGAGAGGCACTCGAATAACCTAAAGCAAAACATTCAACGCCTCTATTACATATGCCGTAAATATGGAATATCAAAAAAGGGATACGGCATTACTTGCCACGGCCTTCGCCATGAGTTCGTAAACGATCATATGGAAAAGAAGGGTGTTATAAGCCCGGTCAGAGGCGGAAGCCCAGAGGCGTTCTTTTCAAAGGAGAATCGGCAACTGCGGTATGAGGTCGCACAAATGACAGGTCATAATCGGCCAAAAGTGACAGGAAGATATTGCGGCGGAAAGGTTGGCAGGATTCGAAAGAAAGCTCTAAAACCTGGTGTTGGCATAAACAGTAGCGAATCTCACAAGAATAGAAAACAACGACAAAACCGAGGATTACGCAAGGCTATCAAAGTTATGGCGAATGCCAAGCGCGTAAAAGAGTTGCATCAGGCCATCCTCGACCGCATTAAAGAACCTGCATAACCCTGAAAAGCCACCCAACGAGGTGGCTTTTTTTCGTTTCGTCTCTCTAACTTGCTTATTAGGGGAGTTACATGGGTAATTCGCATGTGTGCTGCGTTAAGACATCCTCGAAAATTGCTGCATTGACTGAAAATATGCGGCAATGCCATGAAGATCGTAGCCAAGCATCCAGAAAGTGTAACTGCAGAAGTACTGCGCTTACTCACAACTGCTGAGTCGCAAACGCTCCGCGCTTTTTACGCGACTCTCCCTGTAGATCGCTCGAATTCACTGATTGGCAAGGTCAACAGACTGCTGCGAGAAGTTAAATCCAAGGACGCGTGGATCGAATGCGACTGTCCCGGTGCTTTTCTGACGCCTGTCGAACTTTCGCCTGCTGGCCAGATGACACTTCGTCGGATTGCTGATCGTTCTGATCATCAAAATCACTGCCTGGTTGGGATTACGGCCGAGCTAAAGCCTAATGTCATGTGTGAAAGAGCCCAAGAAATGACCTTCGGCTACTTTAGATCGAACCGGCCCGAGGTTACTACCCTCCCTGAGCCTTCGAATGAAAATCCGACAATCCAAACGCATCGCCATCGGAATTTCAAATCCGGCTATGCCATCACTGCGAAGAAGCTGCAGCGTGTACTGCTTTGGCTCTTTCGTGAGTCAGGCCTGGCCAAGCGTCAGGGGCGGCCAGTTTCTCATCATGATTTCATCGACGGTTTGATCCGATTTCTCAAGATTACGGATGCCAGCAATGCAACGTCGCTTTCCGAAAGTGTCTGGTACAGCCATAAACCCATTACCGCCGGATGGGGTGCGCAAAAGTTAATTCAGATGTCCCTTCCCTCAAAGGCCAAGAGTCAATATCTGCCCACCTGCTACATGGTCCTTACCATCAGTTCGTATGACATTGACCGTCAAGTCATTCGCACTCCTGACGGTGTTGAGCTGAAGGTGACCGGTCGAATCAGTAGATTCGCCAATTCGTTTATTAGCAAAGGCCCGCACCTGGCGTGCATTCACGTTGTATGCGACCCCGACACCGGGACTGCAGAGTGTGAATCGGCATACCTCCATCCTGTAATGGGTATCGATGATCTGTATTTGATTGGTTCCGATGCTGAACGAGATACACAGTACGTGATCGATCAACTCGTCAGCGATCCGCGCAATCCCGCCGGCATGTACACCAGCGAGCGCCTGACCACTTGCTACCGGCCTCGCAAAAACCAACAAAACAAAACAGCGGCACCCGACTTTGTTGTCACTGCGCGGCATGGAGAGGTTTTTTTCGTCGAGACGCTGGATAAGGCACACCAAGAAACACCGGAGACCCCTTCCCTTTCTATTGGCGAACTGACCCATGCCGGGAAGATGCACGTCGATGAAAGGAATTCTGCCGGCTCGATGCTTGAGAAGAAAGATGCGGATGACCAGTTGCTACGACGACTTCGGCGCTGGCACTTCCAACTGGTTAGAGATCTGCCATCGCGTAAAGGAGTCCTGGCGTAATGAAAAAGCCACTCAACATCGTGAGAACTGCCGTCTTTATCGATTTCAACTCAGTGCAGGTGAACTTCAACAATCACGCCAGTGCGACCAGACCAAATGTCCGCGCTCGTATTGACTGGCCGAGCTTGGCCGGAAAGTGCATTGAGATCGCAAACGGACAAATGGTCAGCGATGAATATTTCGCACCGGGAAGCCATCTCATGCTTTCCCACAGCTTTCTCTACACCAGCTACTTGAAGGGCGATGAACGGTTTACGAACTGGATCGAATCGCGTCTTCGTGGCCACCGTAATACGACCATACGTATTGAAGAGCGTACACCAGCAACTCCGCAATGCAACAAAGAGCGGAAGTGGCGCGTCTGCCATGGCTGTGCCCACAGTCATTTCTGCTCAATGGGCACCGAATTGAAGGAACAACTGGTTGATGACCTTCTTGTAGGTCTTCGAAGCGGTCTCTTTGAAGCTGCAGTCATCCTGACGTTCGATAAGAAGTACGAACCCTACCTGCGTAGCCTGAAAAGCCACGTCAACGCGCCGATGGTCATCTGCCAGTTGAACAAGAGCAATCGTTGTCTGGCTGACGCGGTAACCCACCACTTTGATGTGACCGAAGACTTCTGGGACCTGAGCCTGATGTCTGCTCAACCCGGGTTGGAAAGGAGTTTCGCGTAATGGAAGACAAGAGCGTAGTGAGGGAGGGTATGGTCTGCGATGTACTGCCTGGTTCGATTGAAGATGATATCCGCCGTCTTAGCCGTCCGTCGTTTCGAATGCTCCACGATCTGTTCAATGTAGAGCATCCAAAGATCAACGTAGGCCTCTGGACTCTCAGCTATACCCATGGTGCGGATAGCTACTACTCGGTTGGTGTGGATGACTGGTTACCTCTTCCCCTGATCATTGGGCTTATTGGCACCGACGACCGCATTGTCCGCGAGGCGCTTCACCGGGCCATGAATCTTGATCCGCACAGCGATACCTACATCAGCTGGAGTGAAGTGAATTTTCCGCTGGTACGTTCGATGCTTAGCAAGTTCTGCCTGCAGGACACTGTGATGCATGAAGACTCGATGGAAGCCTCCTACGATGAGGAGTCTGCTAAGCGCCATGTATTGATGCCGTTGCGCGACCTTCAGATGCTGTTCATGCACACGTACAACTCTGCTCTCCCTGCACCATTGCACCATCGCCCCCTAAGCGAAGCTTATGTCGATACGGTGAGCAGCCCTCCCCTTTCTGACTTGCGGCACATGGCAAGGGAAGCTCTCTTACAGGTATTCCAGATGACGGTCGATTGGCTCGCTCATCGTGGCTTCAGCTATGACCCTGCCAAGCAACTTGTTCATGCGCCTGGCTACAAGGCGATGGTGGTGGTTGGACTGCCGGCAGAGGTCATTGCGTAAGTGGACACTATGGCGATGAGTACTGGTGAAACTACACCAGCAGCAGAAGACCTAGTGCAACCCTCCATGTCGATGGAGGCGGTGTGGCTGAGTGAGCATAGCGTTACCGAGGCAGGCGTGATGGACACGTTCTGTATTGGTGCTATCCATCCTGCGGAAGACCTGCGTCCTGATGAAAAGCATGAACTGCTCAGTGCGTTCAATGCCGACATGCAAATGCTTGCGTGGCTTCTCGGCGTCAATCCGCGCTGGTTAGGAATGTCGTACGAGCTGGTGGTAACTCTCGGCCATAGCCTCAACAAGACGCCAAGTCTTGCCGGGCCAGAAATGCTTCTGCGCTATGAGGACAAGGCGGTGGGCAAAAGCCTCGCACATATGTGGGCGCTGAGTTTCGATAATCGGATTGGTCGGACTCTCCTGAAAACGCAACGAGGCGCGGCTTCCTTGCTGTGTCCCCTGAGTAGTAGTGCCGGTGCCAGTGCTGCAGTAATGCGCCACCCGCTTACCCAGTTGCTCTACAGCGTGCTTGAAGGCGTGTTTGTGGACTTCGACTTGGAGCGCGGGATGTCCCACCTGGCCTTGCAGGCTGAAGACCTTGATACCCCTATGCACAAGCCATTCAGTGGTGAAGCGTACTGGAGCCATCCCGCCGAAGTCTTTGCCCGGTCCTTTGAAGCATTCGTCGCTGATGAGTTGCGGTCGAGCCTGCCCAACACGCCTCCCCTTACCCGGCACCTCATTAGTGACACGTACAGCGAAGCCCGTCAGCGCATGTATCCGCCGGCGACTGAGCGAGAACGAAACAGATCGCGTTTCAAGGCACTGTTTTCCGCCATGAACACCAGCAAGAAACACAGTCATCAATAAGCAGGGACAGACCAATGCAACAAGCAGCAAGAAATTTACTGACTTCCATCGGTGGACTGTTCGCCGGAGACAGGCAGGATGATGCCGTGCTTGAGGGAGTGAAGGACGAAAGCGCCATTGCGCCGTTTAACTACTTCAAGGCGGCGTACGACAGCCTGGGTGATGAACACACACAGACGAACATGTGGTGCCAATCCAGATTTGAAGTAGAGATGGAAATCTATCAGGCGTTTGGCCTTGAAGACTGGATACCGGTTGGTATCGCCTTTGCTATGGCGAATGACCGTGAAGACCTGGTGAATGAGCGGGTTTGTACATTGAGCGGCCTGACACAGGACTCCCCCATGGTCCGAACCTGGCTTCATGCAAACCAGTATCAGTTTTCAGCACTACGAGAGGAGACCCGTCTGTGTGGCGGT
The DNA here is from genome assembly GCF_057809375.1 of Aquitalea sp. FG25. Classification (NCBI taxonomy): domain Bacteria; kingdom Pseudomonadati; phylum Pseudomonadota; class Betaproteobacteria; order Neisseriales; family Chromobacteriaceae; genus Aquitalea; species Aquitalea sp. FG25. The sequence continues at coordinate 18,725 of NZ_JBMDJV010000037.1, read as the reverse complement.
GCCGATACGCATCAACCGAGCACGGCGGGAATCATTAGTGGCCACAACCTCTATGACGCTCCCCTGGATGATGCAGGCCGCGTATTTGTCGCAATTGCCGAACTAACCCGGCCCGTTGAACTGGATCGACACCAGCTGGCCAAGAGTGCGGCGACGTTCTATGAGAGTTACGAGTTCATGGCCCTTCAGAAGGCACAGCATGCCGTAAGCCAGCTGATGGGTTCCAAGGTGGTTACCTGGTTCGGTGCCCACGGATTCGAAATCAGCCGTGCACGCATGCAAGTCCGTGTGCCGGGCTATCAACCTCTGTATGCAGTGCAAGCAGGAAAGAACTGAAGATGGAAGAAACCAAAATCCACCACAAGAAACGGGAAGCGAAAAATGGGTTCAGTCTTCCCTTTCTGCGCCACTTGAATATCGGTGACATCGCTAGTGCGCTACGTCGCCCCCGCGCGCAGTCCAGTGAAGTGCAGACCGGTGCTATTCGGGCTCCAGAGGAAGGCATTGATTTCCTGTCGTCCCTGAATGCGAACATTCCGCCGCACCTGGAATACAAGACGGCATACGACAGTAACAACGAGAGCATTCCGAACGTGGGTGCATTCCACCATTACCGGCATGATCGCCTCACTGGCAGTTTCATTCAGGCGTATGGCCAGCCGGATTGGGTGCCGGCGGCAGTGGCACTCAGTGCTCTTGCGGATCAGTTTGGTGTACTGGAAGACGACATCCGCCGGAACTGCTGGGTAAAGCCGCAGGGAAACAAGGCCTACGAAAGTTGGCGGAATGCCAATGAGGGCTTATTCCTCGGCCTGAGAGAGTACTACGTCCGGGAAAAGGCGAAGAACACCAGCACGATTGCGCGTTCCCTCGGCTATGAAGTGGATCCGTTCATGGTGACCCTCGATCAACGGCACCTCATGTCCGACGATACGAGTTTTGGTTATGTTGGCCTGATGAACCCTCACGAGATGTTCTATCAGCTGGAGATGGTGTACTTCAGCCACCGCCCACCACAATCGATGACCATGCTCGCCTCCAGCGATACAGTAAGTGCGCTCACTCAGAGCAAGGTGCTCTCCTGCATGCACAGATCAACTGCTGATGCGTACCGGACGATGATGACCGTCATTCTTCCGTCCTTCCTACGTGGTCAAGGGCTGACCTACGACGAAAAGAGCCAGTGTGTGCATCTACCTGGCTATCACCCACTGTACATCTGCTCGCCAGATACCATCTAAGAGCAGATTGAGAGTCGATCGTGTTCGTCAAAAAGTTAGCTGAATCATTCAGGGCGAGAATTCGCCGTCTTCCGACCGGGGGTAGTAACACCAGCATGTCGGGCTGTGCTAAGGGCAAGGCTTCCGAGGGGCGTAGCATGGCCTCCCGGGGCCGGGTCTTTGTAGAGCACCTACATCACATCCCGCCCGTCCACCGTGTCTATGCCGGTGCTATCTGGCTCACCACCTTTGTCCCGATGACAGGATTCATGGGTATCGATTGGGCGAAGGGCGTCATCCTCGCCTCTGGGCTGCCCATATTGGTCCTGGTGGCCAGCATGCTCAAGACATCGGAACTGCATCGGGCGATCAAGGGAATGGCTGGGACAAACCGCATCTGGCTGATCGAAATGGATAGCGTCCTGGTGGGCACCATAACCGACATGGAACTGCTGGAAATCCGGCTCAAGTCTTACTACAGCAAGGGCATGGCTCTGGCCAGTGCGCTGAACCTGACAAAAGTCACTCTACGTATGGCCCTGCTCACTGCCGTGGGTACACCCATCCTGATGTTCTGGCTTTTCTGCATGGGCTTCATGATCAATCCCACCATGATGGATGCCCTACTCACCTCTGCAGTACACAGCTCACTGGAGAACGGGATGTTCTTCACCCATCAAGTGCTGCCCATGATGATGTTCATCACCTTCACGCTCCTGATGATGGCCACGCACTTGAGCATGCCGATTACCGGCTATGTTGACCAACACGCCAAAGAAGTGAGCCTGATGATTCAGCGTCACTGCGGCCAGATATGCGCCGGCGACCGAATTCGCCTGATTGACCCGGATGGTAACTCCCACTCCAGCCCTACTCCCAAAGTCCGTAGCCCACTTGGCAAACTATTACCTTCATGGTTTCGCCGAAAAATTGCACAGCCACTTCGAAATTCATAGTCTCCGGTCAATACGACCTACATAAAGGCCACCCATGACAGTTACCACCATCCGAGGCTTGGATTTCAACGCCGGGGCTCCCATTCAGGTTGAGATCAAAAACCCTGAGGGCCGCACACTAGTCCTCGCCGGAGTCAGCGAAATTGCCCTGTCGCAAACGCCGAATGGTTGCATCCGTGCTGTGATGATCTCAGCTGACGCAGAGTCCTCGTTAAAGGCCTGTGAAGACGCGCATAGCAAGTGCCACAAGATGGTGACCGGGCATGGCCAACAAGTTAATCCTCAGGACGCCGGCACCACTCAGCCATGGCATGGGCTTTCTCCCACATCTCGATACTCCGTCTCTGTCGAAGAAGGTGTTGCGGCTCAACAGCAGCAAAACACTGCCGTCGATATCGGCCCGGTAGACATGTCGTTCGAGGACAGCCAATTCGAAACCCTGCCAGATCCATCAAAGGTTGTCAGTGCCGCGAACACCAGCGGTGAAAACCTCGAACACGTCGTAGCCGAAGGCTTCATGTTCGACCCGTCCAAGGCCCTGCAGGTCAGAGAACCCCTTGTAGAGCCAACCCCGGAAAAATGTGAGTTCCAGCGCATTGCCGACGCCATTACCGACCAGCCCTTGGCTGCCCTTCACCACTAAGCGCTTTCATACCACCAACCAATGAGGACACCAGCACAAATGAGCAGCACGACTGAAACCACGCGAAAAGCCGACAAACCGATCACCCCACACCAGCTGAAGGTGTTCTACATCATGATGGGCGCGATTCTCACCTGGAGCTTCTTCAGCCATTTTGACCCGTTCGACTACTTTTCCCGCAAGAGCGATCGCCAGATTGCCGCCGAGCAGCAGCAAGCCAAGCAACACGCACAAACGCCCATGGTTAAACAGTAATGAAGATTCCTTTTCTGCCCAAAACACGGCAACAGTACAAGAAACTTGCAATCCTGGTTCTGGCGTTAACTGCGCTGGGTGCTGATATCTACCTGCATTTTTTTGCACATGACACAGCCCCGGACACCGTTAGCCCCCTCATCAAGGAAATGCGCGTCAAGAAAGAAGACTGGCGGGCAGAAAAGGATTTCTCCGTCCTACTGGCAGACATGCAGGCCGGTAAGGTCGGTGCTGTAGGGCTGACCCCCGAATACCTGATGGTTACTACCCGCGCCGGCACTCACTACCATGTGCAGGACGAAATGGGGCAGATCAGGTCTCTATTCGCCTCAGACTACAAGCGCACCCCAATCAGCTTTCCTGTGGCTGAAGTCTGGTTTGCATCGAGCAAGGGCGAGTCGTACTTCTACATCGCCATGCTAGGCCTGACCATGCTGTCTTCTGTGGGCATGATGCTCTTCCAGATGGGTTGGACCCCGAAACGCCCCTTCAGTAAGAAGCCACCGAAGTCCGTGCTTACCTTCAAGGATGTCATTGGTTGTGAAGAGGCCAAGCGCTCCTTCCTGGACATCGCCCACTGCCTGACCAAGCCTGAACGCCTGAAAGCCCTCGGTGGCAAAGCGCCCAAGGGCGTACTGCTTACCGGCCCTTCTGGTGTCGGCAAAACCCTTCTGGCCAAAGCGCTGGCCAGCGAGTGCGGCGTCAACTTCATCTACATCAACGGTAGCGAGTTTTCGTCCATGTTCTTCGGCATGGGCATCACAAAAGTACGGTCTACCTTCAAAGAAGCACGAAAGAAAGGCCCGTCCGTCCTGTTCATCGACGAAATCGATGGCCTGGGTGTTCGTAGCGGCGTTTCACGCACCCCGGGCGGTGGCGAGAACGAGAACAATCGCATCATCAACCAAGTGCTGACCGAGATGGATGGCTTTGAGGGCAGCGAGGGCGTCATTGTGATCGGAGCGACCAACAATCCGGACAATGTAGATCCTGCCCTGAAGCGTGATGGCCGGTTTGACCGGGTGATTCACGTTGGCCTGCCTGATGTCGATGAGCGCAAGGCCATGTTCGACCTCTACACCAGCAAGCTTGTGCTGGCAGACAGCGTAGACACCGAGCAGCTGGCTCGTATCTCCACGGGCATGACACCAGCAGCAATCGCCAACATCGCGAATCAATCCGCCCTGCTAGCCGCACGCGCTGAATCCACCTGTGTGAGCATGGCCAACCTGCTGGAAGCGCTCGAAACCAATCGCATGGGTGAAGCTTCCGACGGCAATGACCGCCTCAGTGATGAAGAGCGCAAGCGCCTGGCAGCACATGAGGCAGGCCATGCCGTCATTGCCGCAGACCTCGGCGTTGGCAAGGTCGAAAAAGTGACAATCCTTCAGCGTGGCAAGGCACTGGGCGTGACCCTCGTCACCCCGCCCGAATCTGCACTGCACACCGAGAAAGACCTGGAGAACCGCATCATGATGTTGCTGGCCGGCCGTGTAGCTGAGCGCCATATCATGGGTGACATCTCTTCCGGTGCATCCAGCGATATCGCCGAGGCTACTCGCCTTGCCTACAGCATGGTGGCCAACATGGGCATGGACAGTCACCAGTCGCCCATCAGCATCGAAACCATCGTGGCCATGGGCGTTGAAGTGAACACCAGCCACCTGATTCAGGATACCCGTGTAGCGCTGAGTACCCTCGAAAGCCACTGTTCTACCCGTCTGCGAGAACTGCGCTCCGCATTGAACGATGTGACCGCCCAGCTGCTGGACAAGGAAACCATCTCTGGCGAAGCCGTCTACATGGCGCTGGCCAATGCCTCTGCCGGCCCGGTTACCCATGCCCCCGTGCAGACCGACACCAGCAGCATCAATCCAGAATCCATCCTGGCATAACCTCTGAAGGCCATGAAAAATGACCAGTAACGGCGAATACATCCCTTTTGAGATTCACCCGGCGGCAATCCTGACGCTTATCAAAGAGCAAGCCGGCACCCTTGAGAAGGGCATCGGCGAGCTGGTCATGAACTCCATTGATGCCGGTGCCACCCGCATCGACATCACCCTGGACCCGGACACCCTGACACTCACCCTGGAGGATGACGGCCGTGGGTTCAATGGACGGGATGAAATCAACCGGTTCTTCAAGGTGTTTGGGACGCCGCACACCTCAGATGATGACGCGACATTCGGCAAATTCCGCATGGGGCGTGGCCAGATCATGGCTTTCGGGGCGTGTACCTGGCGCAGTGGTCCGTGGCGGATGCACGTTGACCTTGATCAGCCAGATGCGGCACATGGCTTCAACCTTCGCGAACTGGATGAACACCAGCCGGGGTGCCTGGTCACCGCAGTACTTACCGCGAAGAATGAGTTCCACCTCAGCAACCTTAATTACGCCATCTGGAAGATTCTGCGCCCGCAGGATTACTACATAGACGGCCCGTTGCACGAGATGGTGCAATTCGTCTCTGTCCCGGTATTTCTCAACGGTGAGCAGATCAACACACCAGCACAAGAACAAGTCTGGGAACTGGAAAATGACTATGCCTATTACCGGTTTGAGCGCAATGCGCATGCCAAACTGAAGATCTACAACCAAGGCGTTCTGGTGCAGGCCCTGGCATCGGATTACTTCGGCTGTGCTGGTGTGGTGATTTCGAAGTCTCGACTCAAGGTGAACCTGGCGCGCAATGAGGTTCTGGTGCATCAGTGCGAGAACTGGCGGCAAATTGCCCTTGGCATCAAGAACTTCTTTGCCATACGTGTCGGGAACGCGAAGAAACTTGAAGGCCATGAAGGTATTCGCCTCCTGCGAGATTTGCTGAACAAGGACATTCCCTTTACCTACCCGGTTCTACAAGCCATTAGGAAGATTCGCTTCATCCCTGATCTGCATGACAACCTGATCACCCCGGAAAGGTTTTTTAGCGGCCCCCAAAACTACACCGTCTACGATGGCAAGAGTCTGCTTACCGCTGAGCGCATCCAGTCATCGGGCGCGGCAACCGTACTGACCCGTACATTTCTCTCCATGGCGAACCTGTCTTGTGATGAAACGGGCGTGACCCGTCTTATCAGCAGACTTGCCAATCGACTGTCGTTCAGTGCGAGTGGCTACGTCGTAGATTTTAATGAACTGATGAAGGATTTTGACGGCACCAACGAGGACGTAGCACTTGAAAGCCTTACTCAGGAAGAACGGCTGGTGTTCGACTGCCTCAAGGCCGTGAACAAAGAGATAGCTGCCTGCGTCAACAGGCGTTGGGGCTATGAACGCACACTGTTGATCGGCAAGTCCGATGACATGGTCGCGTGGACTGATGGCGTCACCTACATCAAGTTCGACCGGCGCACACTGCAGAAATGCCGTCGCCGAGGCCCGTTGTATCTATGCCATGTCCTGGCCCATGAGTATGCCCACAAAGGCCCCAGTGCCGGTGAGCATGGCCATGACTTCGACTTCTTCAGGGACTTCCATAACAGCGTGATGGACCGGGACTTCGCCGGTGCCGTGGACTCGTTTTTCCGTCGCTACCTCTTGGGGCTGAGCAACTACAAGATCCTCCCGAGCGGCCCCATTGCCAAGCATGTCCGTCACATCTGCCAGTCTGCCGGGGGCATTCCGTCCGGGAGGCGCATCTATGCCAGCCAGCTACATGCCGCCCTGGAGGACAAGGGCTCTGGCGAATAGACACCACCAAACGACATAACTTGCATAAAACACAGGGCAAAACTGCAAGAAATGCAGATTCAGCATCCTCAAACACCGCCCTGAGGGCTGTCGAATGAGTAACGAGAGCGTTTTGGAACACGACTACATGCCATGGGCAGGCCTGGCTGTACTAATCCTTACGTACACCAGCATGAATGCGAGTTAACCCTTCCCCTCGATTCCTTGCTTTGAACACGAGACACCTGCCGCAATGACTTTCGATAACTTGATCCTTGAAGTACAGCTCACCAAGCCTTCCTCCATCATCCCAATGGCAGGCCTTGCCATGGTCAAAGAAAACGATCACGCGGAATTACTAGCCGCAACGGTTCGATGGAAGAACGCGGTTAGCGGAAAGCCGGGAAAGACACCGCAAGAGGAATTAGAAAGAAACTCTGACCGGCGCTTTTATGAAGACTGCCTGCGCTTTACCGAAGAAGGAAAACCAGTCTTTGACCCTGAGTTGTTGATTCGCTTCTTGCTGATGACCACGGAAGTCGCTGAGTTGATCTGCGTGACATGGAGCTATCTGGTTTTCATCGATCTATTGGAGCGAGGGCATATCAAACGCGAACTGAAGGAAGGCATTCTCTTCGAGTACCACCGGCACCTTGCTCTTGCAGAGAAAGCACCCAAGGTACTGGGAGTCTCCCACTTTACCGCCCCAAAACCGTATTTCGTCAATTAGCACCACCAGCACCAATCGCAAAGGACTCTACCATGACCAAACAAACTGCAGGCCAGCAAGAATACATGCCGTGTGAAGGCCTGCCGTTCCTGCCTGACGATGCCTGGAAAACGATGATTCCGGCGGAAGAACGCTGGGAGATTGGCGTGGGCATGGCCTCCCCTCAAACCCCGGAGCAGGCCCGGTTCAAGGCGAAGGACTGCGCTCAGTACGGTGACTTCCTGCTGTTCGGCGAAGACATCCCACTGGGTGACGTGCTCAAGGGCCGCGTGCTCTTCTTCAATGCGATTACCGGCTTGCCCCTGCATGTGTGCATTGCCTGGTCCTACTTCTCAGATGTCCGCGTACTTCATCTACTGCCTCAATGCGGTCTGGAAGGAGCCCCGACGAACATCGGGCCCTTGATTGACCGGGCATACACGACACATCTCACCCTCGTGCAGACCCTTTGTGCTGGTGTTGATATCCCCTTGCACTCGGCCGGCAACGGCACCGGTCCCCACGTTCTGCACTAAGCCTCTGCCAACACCAGCAGCTGTCGTTGCACGCACTTCACAAAAGGAAGATTCATGAGCAAACAAGTCCCGATCGAACACCAAAGCACATTCGCTGATCCGTGCGCGGGACTGCCAGAAATTCCGGACGAAGCATGGGTTTGCCTGATGATGGCCGAAGACAGATGGGAACTCGCCATGGGCTTCTATGAGGTTGATAGCCCCAGCGAAGAAGAGAACCAGAAGGCCGACCGTGAGAAGTTTGGGGAACTACTCGATTTTGATGAAAAACTGGGTGCCGAAGTGCTGATCATGAACAAGGCCAAGTACCTGTCAGCAGTCACCGGTATTCATGCAGGCATCTGCATCAGCTGGACGTACCGCTCAGAGACAAATTGCCTGAAACATATGGCCGAGGCCGGCGATGCCAATTTGCCCAGTGACCTAGCGCCAATCATTCACAACGCCTACAAGATGCACATCAACATCTACCAGACGCACTTTGCCAGTGATGACCTGGTGCTGTACCCGGAAGACCAAGCCCCGGCCTCTCGCGTGCTGCACTAAGCGCCTGGCGACACCAGCAATCCCTATTCAACGGACTACGCTCACTCCAACCCGGTAAACAGGCCTATTCGTAGAGTAGTGGGGAAATATCCTGCCAGAAGAAGTTCGGAAAACGTAATGACGTGAATGAAGTGTGGAAAGGGGAATCGAAAATGTGCAAGCGAATTCAAAGCGGATTGATTCTTGAACAGGATGACTACAGACCCGGCGACCAACCGCCCGCGGGATACCTTGCATGGCACGAATGGTCAGAAGTACAGCACAAAGCCGGGTTGCGTCAGAAGCAGTGCATACGCTGCGGTCTGTGGCGATACCCGCAGGAACTCAGCACAAACACGATTCAATGGACCGCACAGAGCCGTAAAGGGCCGGTAGAAGAGGTTTCTCCAGTCTGCCTCCAGTGCGTCGCAGTCAACGTTGCATCGCTATTGGAATGACAATCGGCTGGAGCTGCACCAGACATAGCTATTGCAAGTACTTCTCAATGCACTATCAATGGCGCACTAAGCCAGATATGGGCCTTCAGTGCGCCATATGTCACCCATTGGCCATGCTTCCACGCAGTGACTGAATCGCCTGAGTTCGAGTTAACGGATTTCGACGGCGATCCCGTATTTCTTGAAGAAATCACGAGCCCTCTTGGCTTCCCCACCCCTACATCTAATCCTCAAGTTTGATTCGACAAGAAGTCCACCAAGCCCAAGTTCCGCTCCCCAAGCCAAATGAACCAGACTTTCAGAAATCGTGACCTGATATGAGGAATTTGGTCGTGCACTGACATCGAGACTCAGCGTCTCCGTTTCTACCGCAACTGCTAACATATCCTCTGCCGCCTGACGGATGCCAATAATGTGACCAGCAATCTCAATACGATCGTTAGGCCCTGCAAATTGTTCGTACTCTTTCTTCACATGAAACTCCTAAAGCGATTTGCGATCCTGGTAACGTGCCCAGCACTGCGGCCAATATTTCGTGAACTTCCATCGGGCTATCAAACCCCGCTCGACGTAGCATTTCCCAAGCCATCTATCTCTGTGCCGCCTGAAAACGTGCGCCATCCCCTTCGTCCAAGAGGTCTGTGACGGCATCGGTAGGTGCACCGTTCAAGATATAACTGGCCTCGGTGGCGAGTGCGATCCGTTTGGCCTGGCACAGGTTCATGAATTGGTACTTCCCGTGGTTTACAAGTAGGGCTGCGATGGCATTAGCGAGAGGTGCTATCGCCCTTAGTGTCATTTTTGGCAGATTTTGCTGCTGCTTGACCTGCCATGTATGCGGCCCTGGCTTTCGACCCCGGAAGTCCTGCTGCGGGTCCAGCTTGCCCGGCTGGAAGCGTGGGGTGGTCATACCCAAGGAAGTAGGCCGCGCCGAGTCCCGTCAACCGGCTGGCCGGTGGTGTCTCCTTTAATGCGTGGTAAACCGCCTGCTGCTCTTTGTTCATGGTTAATCTTTCGAGGTCGATTAGACAACGGTGTCTGCCCACTGTTGCGCGTTGGTATCTGCAGCTTCACGAAGCACCACGGCGAGCCTAACAACGTCCTCTTGGACCACAGCATCTTCGGCGGGTAGCGGCATGCCCAAGATGTTGGCAGCTGCTTTTTGAGCCCACTCCTCTTTCGATGAGCCGGCGACCAGCATTTCTGATGGTGCATCGACAATCAAAAGGCCATGCTTCCGCAACTCGCGGATACCTTGAATCAGGGTTTCGATATTCATTTTCCTGGCTTTCCTTCTTTTTTTAGCGACCGGCAGGTGCTGGCTCCACCAGTTCCCGGGATTTATCAATGATTTGCCTGCTCACTGCTGCCGACAAAACCTGCAGCGATCAGAAGGCTTTTGCGTCTTACAGCTAAGGAAGAAAGCGGGCTACTTGGGTCCTGAAAATTCCGCTATTCGGCCGCATGGCCAGACCCGAAACGGGCCTGGTTGAATTGTCTAACGACACTGACAATGGCTTCAAACCGTTCCCGCAAGTCGGGAGGGCAAGACTGATCAAGCCCAACACCTATAGACATCAGGCAAAGGCTCAAGATATCGATGATCTCGGCCATATCGCTTTCTTTCACCAGCTGCTCAAGTGCCGCTACTTGCTCCTTCAGCGGTAGGTCAATCAACGAGGAGAGCATTTCCTCACTGCTAAATGATGGAAGTGACACCAAAATTCCTTTATCCGACTGATGGCTCTGGGGGGAAGTAGTCTTCCGCGTTGTCGCGCATGATGATTGCTTCGGGGACGTTCTGCCGGCGCAAGATTTCAATTCTCTGGCGAGGCGTCAGCTCCGACTTCCATTTTTCGTACTCAGCAAGGTCGAGGGCAGATGCGCCCATCATCTGCAGCATTCCTTCGAAGGATGTATCCATCACCATTTTGTTTGCCTCAGCTTTCTTCGGATCAGTAGTTGAGCGCTGCGGGCTGACGCCCAACGCTTCCGGTCAGTATTGAACCAGTCGGGATTAATGCTTGGAACGGCTGCATCTACATGCGCGGGAATGCAACGCCCTGGATTGTCACAGATGCGTCAGCAGAGTCTTGCTCGAACAGGCTGTTCAGCTGGTCGGGGCTAAACGCAGCGTAGCCAAGCTTGTCCATATTGATTGGCAGGCGATTAAGGTTGTTCGGCTATCGCCTTCAGCTTTAGTTTTGCGTCGAGTTCTGGCAAACCTGGCGCAGTCCAGTGCCCTCCTTTGCACTCCCCAATACGGCCCGATAGGGTGGCCTTAACCTGTCCATCTGCGCAACGCCCATTGAGTGATGCTATGTCTGCAGCCATATCTATCTGATCCATTTTGGAGCGCAGTTCTGCTTCAGCGATGCGCAGCTCCTCTGGCGAGTGTTTCGGAACCAGCCACCATGCACTGATGGCAATGCCAGCCATGGCACCGACAATGGCGACCACTGCAGATTTCATAGGAGATTTCGGTGCTTGAAGTATCATGGTCTTTTCTGATCTACCGTCACTCAATACCACGGCGTTTTAGTTCTGCGTTGATCTGCGCGGTTTGCACTTTATTGAGGACCGTCCATTCGTTGCTGGTCATCCATCCACGCTTCCAGACTGTCTCTCGGTAGTCAGGGTCGGCAAATCGTAGAACCCGCTGAACACGCTCAATGCCAAAATCAGCGAGTGGAATCTTGCGGAACCAGCCATTCCAGATCCACGCACCGGCAATTACCAGAAGAGATAGTACAAACCATCCCCAACGCCACGGGTCTTTTAAATTTGCGACGACATGTGCCGTAAGGTTCCCACCCTGGTCTAGCAGGGCAAGCAGAAGGCTCACTCCGACGCCCAACAGGGCCAAAGCAATAAATTTTTTCATGGCTCTTTTCTATCGGTGCCTTGCAAGTGTCCTGGTGGACGCCGCTTCAAACTGCTTTCCGCCGATTCGTTACTTTCCATTCATTCCTGCTTCCCAGTCGTTCAGGGTGGCCATGTCAGTATTTCCCGGGAATCAGTAGGTGAGCGCAGCGGGCCGTCCAGCCCAACGCTTCCGGTCGGTGTTGAACCAGTCAGGATTAATGCCGGCAATGGCTTCCACAGGAAGTGTAAATGCCCTGCCCTGGAGTGTCACAGTTGAGTCCGTACTGGCCTGTTCCATGATTTTGCTGATCTTGGCTGGGCTGAAAGCAGCGTATCCGAGCTTGTCCATTCCGATCACACCTTACTTTGATTACACAAAGAGTCTGCAATACGTTGTGCTAGTTCCGGGAAGCGGCTAAGCACCCAACTCAAGGAAGGCCGCAGCGGATTCAGCTTGCCTGCCTTCAATGCTCAGCATTTCTTCTCTGTATACTTCCCACAGAGCCAGCTACGCTTGCGCCTTTTCGAGAGTCATGGCCATTTTCCGGTCAGGATTCCAGCGGCATGATCATGTCGCGCCGCATCCATGCATTGCACCATTCGGCAGGTAAGCCTGTAACCTCGGCCATGAATTCCACACAGTCCTTTTCTACCCAGCAAGCGTAGCCGTTTGCTTGCTTGATGAAGTGTGGATAGGTCTGCTTGTCCTGGGCAACCACTTCAGGCTCAATGACATTATCAACGATGCCGATCAGGTGCATATAGCGCCAGATGGCCATCAGCAGCTTTTTACGGTCTTCCTGCGGCACATTACGTTCAAGGTAGTCATCCAGTTGACGAAGACTCATCTCTGTTCCCTTTCTCACTACGAATTCAGGCGCTTTGCCGATGGTAGGCGTTATCTGACTGAAACCGGCCAACCCGGCTTCGATCAAGCAACTCTAGTTGGTCGAACTAACCGAGGCAGCCTGCTTGCTCTTGACGACTTCTTCAAGAATTTGCATTTGCGTTTGATTGATTTGCGCCAGCTCCTTGATGACCAGCTTGTTCTGGATTACCTGCAGATACTCCAGCTTGCCGCCAGTGCAGGCCATAAGATTGCCATTATCGGAGGCCTCGATGCTGCCAGTCACTTTGCAGTCATCACCGCGTTGATGAGCTGCGGCGAAGGCCGTGAGCGGAGCAATCGTCAGTATGGCCAAAAGCAATTTTTTCATGTTGTTGTTCCCTTCAGTTGTTGGCGAAATTGCCTAAAATACTTTTCCGTTGGCTATTCGGGTATGCCAGTTATCTTGTGGCCGACCTTGAGAAGTACCTTTATCGCGATGAGGGTTACACAAGCTCCGATGAAATAACTTGTCGCAGTCCAACTTGGCGCGATTCGATTGAAAATCGAATGGACCTCCAGCAGGGAGAGTATCCAACCCAAAATAAAACCGATCTCAGCTAACGCAGATGCAACGATGAGAGCGACGACTCCCACGATGAGCCCTGGAATACGATCAGCGATTGGCATGCAATTTTTCATAATTTCTCCATGACTATTTCCCGGGGAGTCTTAGGCGTTGCCGGGCTTGTGAAGCAAAGCACCCAGCTCGGCTGCAGTAACGTCAAACAGCGCCTGCTTTAACACTTCGCGCAACTTGGCCAAGGCGATGGACTGGTCTACTTCGGCTTTCAGCCAAGTAACGACGACTGCCTTTTGCTCTGCATTGAGCTGGGCCATGTCGATCAGAACGTCAGCAGGCAGATCGGCTTCATTTACTGGATTTTCAAACAGGTGTGCGTAGCTCATTTAGTAGAATTTCTTGGGTTTCATGCAGATCACTATGTCTGTCATATTTACACGGGTTACCGATTAAACCGAGTATCCGTCTTTCTGGTGTCAAACAAGCAGCGGGCGAACCAACCACACATCTGGCTCCCAAATCGCCGCATGTTGCGATGCAAGAATGCCAGAAGCAAACATCGACAAACACAGGGCTATGATCCGTAGAAGTTCCCAATCTCTCGGGGCATAGGCGACCACGCCAGCGCCTATCGCGCCCATAAAAGCTAAAATCAGAGCGGGCTTACCGGATACACGCCATTTTCCGCTAAGGCTTTGTCTCACGTTATTTCCTTCAGTTTGATCCAAGGATTTCCCGTGGTTACAGTTCTTGCACCTACTGAGCAGGCATCACACCTTGGCGCGGGCATCAAACATACGCTTTTCGCCAGAATATTCATTCTTTTATCAACATATATCACAGATACCGGCTTGCGCAGCCTGCTACCTTTTATTTGTTGATCCAACTTCGATTGAAGCTACTGTTCGGCCATTGGTGGTTTTCAGGCGAATTTGTGACGGATGGGAAATCATCCCAGCACTCTCCTTTCCCACAACCAACATAGCGCAGGAGCCTGTTCTTTCATACGAGTCGATGGTTACAGCACTCAACAAGTCCGCATTTTTCAGTTCTTGATCTGGAGTGCTATCAGGGTTCGGAGATGTCACTTGGCGAGTAGATTTTTCAGTGCCGAACAGAATGATTGACACCCACATAAAACCAATTGCAATTGCAACGGCGAACTTCCCTGGCACACCTGCTTCTATACCCAAAACAGCGAGAAGAAAAGAGAGCAGGCCGAGGCCAATAATTCCAACAAAGGGCATATATGTTTCTCTCAAGGAAACTTGCCGTTATTTCGAAAGGACCTTCCGATAAATAAGATCGCTTCGATAGCGTCCTATACGTGGAGAATCACTACTCAGGCAGTGTGATCGTTACGTCACGCATTGCTACTACCGTGAGCACGTTTCTCTTTTTTGTCATCGTACTTTGCAGAACTGATGCTTCCGAACCAGTCAAATTGACATCCAGACCATCTTTGGTTGTCAGATGTTGCCAATTTATGTGACGATACCCATCCGCTTCCTTTACTACCCCAACCAGTGAAGATCCAGTCTTGAAGGTGCCGGTCTTTTCTGCCAGTGTGATGCACTTTACAACGTCACCTTCGGCAAGCTTCTCAATTTTTGCAGGCCAAGGCTTGCAGGAAAACGAACTACCCTTCATTACCATTCCACCCCCTGCATAGGCGCAGGCCGAGGACAAAACCACAGCTACCATCAGCATTTTTTTCATTGCTTCTTTCCCTTGTTCTTTGATTGGATTGCATATTCCGAGATTATCTGACTGAAACCGGCCAAACTGGCTTCGATCAAGCAACTCTATAATGCGACTCAACCCGTGCCGTCATGATGGCTTTTTGCCATTGCCTAGTGTCAGATTTTCGAAAGCTATAATCCCAACATCCGATGTCGGATCGTAGGTAAACTTCACACTGTCGCCGGGCATACTCAGGGCGAATTCATCACGAATTAATACAATGAAATCATAACGTGCGTAAGTTAGGTTAAATTTGTACGTCGTAGCATCACCCACAAGGCGAAACACATAATCCCCCCTCGATCAATTATAGGGTGAGGAGACACACCAATGCGTTCAATTTCACCCTCAATAACACGTTGTTGAGATACGGGTTGTTCACTACCACTTTTTGTTCTTTTAATTAGGCCAAAAATTCCCATTTTCTGTTCCTTTACACCCTGATGCCTACCCATTATGAACCCATCGACATGTCGCCGGTGGGCTGGCTGTTTTGAACACTCCTGTACTTTTCCTATATGGACTATTTGGTTGTGTGCCCACAGTATTCACAGACGCCACTCACTGGGTGAACGACCTCTTTCTCGTCACATTCAGTGCAATCGCTCCACTAAGGTTCATCCTGATCGCAACCAGTCAGTACCGTGATGCCTACCCGCTTGACCTCGTACATCTCCTTCAGTTGGTCGGTCCAACCTTCCATAAGCAGACCTTTTGCAATTCTCTTGCTTGAGGCAGAAACAACTGAGCGAACGCAAGAATTGTCGTCTATGGCAACTGCGGCATACCATTTGTTTTTCATAGAAAACCATTTTCATCTACTGGCTACGTCGGAAACACTACCTGGGCGCGATCTTTTTCGCTAATTCAACGTAACCAGACCCACATAGAGTTTTTGGCCAGCCCTCACAGCATCCTTCAACCATGCCATTGCAGACACCCGCTGAATGGTTGAGCTGCCATCACGCTGAGGGCAAGAAAGTTTGTTTATTTCTACAGCCCAGCCACCGTTAATGACCACAAGACTGGAAGAATAGGGTTTGTACTTCTTCACTGCGCCAAGGAGCATGCAATTGTTAGCAGTTTTAAGCTGAGCCAACGTACCTGCTTCTAGTGGCAGATTGACCATGGCTACGCTGTAACCAACATCCAACTGACTGTCTGCCATCACCACGCCTGAGCTAAGCATCAATACGGCAGCAACCGTGCAGATCGTTCTGAATTTCAATTGTTATCTCCCGTTGCCATTTCCCGTCCCTTAGTTGGAGCCTGAGTACCCGACGATATACACATTGCCGTTGTCGTTAAAGAAGCGGGTGCCTTTCGGGAGCACGCCACCATGAGACTTGGCATAGACACCCGAGGCTTTCGCGGCCACATTCTGCCAGTCAATGCAAGGGGAATCCGACTTCTCAACTGCGGCGCTTTTACCAGACCAAGCAGCAATGGCAAAAACGAGAGCCGCTGCAAGTACGGCATTCAGAATGAGGGAAGTTTTGTGTGTAATGGGAATTTTCCGATCCAATTCTGCGAGCCAGCAGAAATCCATGATGGCCATTCAGCTTGCAAACACCAGAAGCATAGGGTTGCAGTAACCCACATGTGATCCCCACCCCTTTTCATGGCCAATTTCATTCAGCTTGATCAGCTGATGGCCAAATAGTAAGCCCTAATTTCGTACTTGCAAGTTTTAGGGAAATTCATCCAATGCTGCGTGGCTGCATAAAGTACAAATCCCAACCAAGTAGATTGCACCCCTACCCCTCCAGCTGCCTGGCACAAACCAATGGCACACCCGGCCAATCGCACGATCAGCCCGATAACGATGTTGCGATGGTGCCTGCCTGTGCCGCCCAATAAAGAACCCCCGTCAGCAAAAGCCGCTCGGGGGTGGGGTCATGTTAACTATGCATCCATATCGATGTTGGCAATGAACTGTGCTGCCTCTTTGAATTCCTCATTGGAATCAAAAAGAGCATCATTCAATGCATCCCATTGGAAGGCCAGTTTCAGGACTTCGCCCTCGGGATGTTCATCCGGCATTTCGTCAGTATTGATGTCAACAATTGCATGGCCAAAGCCATCCAATGCGCCGAGAGAAGGCTCCATGCGGTAGCCCAGCGCAAGAAGCTTGGCGGCGATGTCAGCAATTACCTGACTACGCGGCTGCTTCGGGTCTGGAATGAAATCCGAGCCAGCAATGCAAACAAGACCTCCGGGGGGGGCGGAATGAAGGTTTCCGACGTTATGGAAAGAGGGTCAGCACAGGATCAATACCCGTTACCTTGCGGGCAGTCCAGCGTGACAATGGAATCCCAATGAAGAAGATAAACACCATTCCCCAAAGCGGCGTTAGCCCAATCCAAACCTCAATGGAAAATATCGCCATCCATACAGCGAACGCGGTGGCAACGGACAGGAGTGTTTTCACTGATAGCAACCTTTGTATGTAGAAATTAGCAGTGCCAAAGGGCCGCACACTTTCAGCCCTGGTAGGCGTCTCCATTCGATCCAGCTACCGGCCGGCCCGGGCGCACCTGGGCGCGATATTATCCGACTTATTTACGAAGTCCGTAAAAAATACCGGCACTAACACCCATTGCAGCACCAGTCGCAATAGCTGATGGCATGTGAAGCACATCCAGCACAAGTCCACCCACAAGACTGCCCGAGCAGAGTGCCAAGGCGACGCGCCAACGGTAAGTCCATGATGGCAACTTGGTTTCAACCATGATTAGTCCAACCTCGCGATTTTAGTTATTCGCCAGCGCGTCCACATCAGCGATGGCGCACGCGCATTCTTTTGCTGCACGGCTCTTCCAATGGCCACGATTCCACCTCACCCCGCCTGGGTTCCCTTTCAAGGCATAGGCCTCATGGTCCGTCACAATGTGAAGACACAGTGAGTACGCTTTTGCCATTCCTTGATCATTGAATTTCGGGTTGGCTTCACCCACGTCCTTGCTCGGATTGTGGTCAAGGTCTGCGATAGCATCCGCACACTGACTTGCAGCATCGGCATTCCAGTTGTTCCGGCTTCGCCTTGTGCTTGAGAGTTTCCCTTCGGACGCCCGACAGTGGTACTCGCACATGATCCGTAGGCAAATCGAATAAGCCTTTGCCAAACCCTGATCGGCAAACTCGCTGTTTGGCTTGATTGGCTCAGTTATGTCGAAGACGTGTCGCACGCGTATTTTCCGGTCAGTTCAGCGTTACCGGCTCAACCATCAATACCTTAACTTTTTCTCTGGGGTTCCGTACAACATCGGGGTTGTTGAAGTAGTTCCAGAACGTTTCGTAAGCAATCTCAACAGACTGGATCGATTCACAATCTTTGAAAAGGACATCTTCTTGGGTATCAACAACCTCCTCACGCGGAGCGGTGTAGCCGAAAGGTGAGGTGGTTAGGTCAACTGCAATGGAAGTTACTTTGAATTTCATGATGATTCCGTTATATAGATAAGGATGGAGAAATGATCATCCACCACTTTCTTTAATAGTCAATCTTGTGTCGTCCAACGTATCAACTTCTCTTGGCATTTGTATCTCTCGGCAAGCGCACGAGCTTCTTGTGACTTCAAGACTCTTATAGCCTGATCAGCGCCACCGCCCGTGAATATCAACTCATCACCGTTCGCAAAACAAACTTCCAATTGCTCCAAAATCATCTGCTTAAAACGGGTTTACGGATTTTCCTGTTGGTCGGGGCTAAATCTCACCGGCCTCGATCATCC
>NZ_JBMDJV010000036.1:0-38390 GCF_057809375.1 Aquitalea sp. FG25 | reverse complement strand
GAGAAGCAATATTTCCAACGGCTCAAGAGTGTCTAGAGAAGCCGGGGCGATTCAAATTACTCACAAAAGCCTTAAGCAACAACCAGCAATTATTGTAGCTATATAACCTTATCATTAAAAGCAGCCACATTAAAATCACTCCCTACCGTGATCCTGCTGTGCCCGACGCTTGTACCGAACCCCTTCCCAAACCACCCTCCTCCTGACTTTCCCTACGATTTGCCTCATATCCTGCATGAGGAAAAATCGTGTCCCGCACCATCAATCTGATCGTCATTCACTGCGCCGCCAGCCTCAACGGCAAGGTACTTGGCTCTGCGTCCAGGACGACCGCAGCCTTCATTGACCAGTAGCATGCCCAACGCGGTTTTCACCGCCAGCCGACCGCCATTCCCACATCAGCCATGTCCATTTCCGGGAATACGTCCATTCACGGCAGCTACCTGATCACTACTGGTTAGATGGTTTGCACTTTTACTTTCCATTTGCCAGGGAAATGTCCTTGCATTGCGTATGGAATACGCCTCAAGCCCCTGATCCGGCACATATTCCCGGCAAGTCCGGCACTGGCATGAATCTTGATCTGTAACCCACTCCGTTACAGCGTCTCGACACCATGCACACCGCACACATCACCATCCTGGGGCTGGGCAATCTGCTCTGGGCCGACGAAGGCTTTGGCGTCCGCGCCGCCGAGCAGCTGTTTGCCCGCTATCAGCTCCCCGCCAACGTCGACGTCGTGGACGGCGGCACCCAGGGCCTGTTGCTGCTGCCTTATGTGGAGGAGGCCGACCGGCTGATCCTGCTTGACGCCATCGATTTTGGCCTCGCGCCGGGCACGCTCAAGGTGTACCGCGACGATGCCGTACCGGCCTATCTCACCGCCAAGAAAATGAGCCTGCACCAGACCGGTTTTTCCGAGGTGCTGGCGCTGGCCGACCTCAAAGGCAATCTGCCGGGCCAGATTGTGCTGATTGGCGTGCAGCCGGTGCAGTTGGAAGACTACGGCGGCAGCCTGACTGACGCGGTACGTGCCCAGCTGGAACCGGCCATTGCACTGGCCGTGCAGCAACTGAGCGACTGGGGCGTCAGCCTGACACCGCGCCAGGACGATGACCGGCTGAATCACGCCAGCCTGGACATGCAGCGCTATGAAGATGAACGCCCGTCGGCAGCCGTTGCCTGCCGCATTGGTGACGACCGCGTGCTGCAAGGAGAAGACTAATGTGCCTGGGCATCCCCATGCAGGTAGAACGCAGCCACGAACTGGTGGCCGACTGTCAGCACGCCGGGCAATGGCAAACGGTAGACCTGTCGCTGGTGGGCGCGGTGCAGCCCGGTGACTGGCTGCTAGTCTTCATGGGCGCAGCACGCGAAGTGCTAAGCGCAGAGCGCGCTGCCGACATCCTGGACGCGCTGGCCGCACTGGATGCCGCCATGAACGGGCGTTTCGACCCGGCCATCCATCTGGCAGACCTCAATCAGCGCGAGCCGCAACTGCCACCGCATCTGCAAGCGCAATTCGACGCACAAAGGAAACCCTCCTGATGAGCACGCCGCAAGACAATCTGCTGCAAAGACTGGCGGACACCGGCTACCAGGCCGTGGATGCCGACGGGCTGGACAGCCTGGCCAGCACCACGCCAAACCTGATCGTGATGCTGAATGCCGACCCGGTGAAATACCCGGAAGTACTGGACAATGTAGTGATCGTGCCGGAAGTGCTGCGTGAATTCCCCGCCGATACTTTCCGCGTGGCCTATGCCGACCTGCCCGCCAGCCAGGCTATTGCCAAACGCTTTGGCATCCTGAAATTCCCCGCCCTGCTGTTTTTGCGCCGGGGCGAATACGTGGGCATCATCGCCGGTCTGCAAGACTGGCCGGACATCGTGCACAGCGTTGCCGACAAACTCACCGCCCCCACCCGTCGACCGCCTTCGGTTGGCATTGCGGTTACCAGTGCCCGCAGTGAGAAAGGTTGCGCATGAACATCAAACCCTTCCCCGTCGCCGTCGTCGGCCTTGGCCCCGGTTCGCAGCCGGAAGACCCGGATCTGGCCTATATGCCGCTGCCGCGCGAAATCGACAGTTTCGACCAGCCCACCCTGCCCACTTCGGAAGAAGTGGAACACCTGCATGCCGCCAAACAGGTGATTGCCGAGCTGATTGCCCAGTTGCAAGGCTACAAGGGGGATGCGGAAAACTACCCGGTGCAGGACATCAGCCAGCTTGACACCGCCAACCGTCAGCTGATCAACCAGCTGCTGGGTGAGGGCGAGGTGTCCTGTCGGGTGAAACTGCTGGACGGGCGCGAACTGGACATACAGGAATCGGTATTTGCCGGTGTCTGGCGCGTGCTGGAAAGCAGTGCCGACGGCCAGCTGCTGGCCGACCGCATTGAAGCCTGCCCGATTCCCGCCGCCGTATGGCAGGCCGCCCGTGCCTTTGGCAAGGCCGCGCTGGACATCCCCACCCTGCCCGACCAGCTGATGAACGCCGGGCCAGTGCTGACCGAAATTGCCGCCGCCATGCAGCACCCCGGTGATGAAGCCCACATCATCAACTTTTCGCTGCTGCCGATGAGCCCGGCCGACATGGACTGCCTGGATGCCTTGCTGGGGCCGGGCAATAGCGGGGTGTTTTCCCGTGGCTATGGCAAATGCCGCATCATGGCCACCTCGCTGGCCAATGTCTGGCGCGTGCAGTACTTCAACGGCATGAACAGCATTTTGCTGGATACGCTGGAAATCACCCGCATACCGGAAGTGGCGCTGGCCTCGGAGGACGACCTGGCCGACTCGCTGGACCGCCTGCAAGAAGCCTGGCAGTGGTTGCAAGGGGAATACTGATGGACGGGCGCTTTGAAGGCTCCTATCTGGGACGCGACGCCAGCCTGGCAGACGACGCCCGCATGGAGTGCAAAATCTGCTGGTGGGTGTACGACCCGGCACAAGGCGACGATGTGTGGCAGATTCCGCCCGGCACACCGTTTTCCGCGCTGCCGGAACACTGGCGCTGCCCGGTGTGCGATGGTGCGCGTGACCAGTTCATGGTGCTGGACGCCCCGGCATGAACCCTGGCATCAATCCCGCCGCGCAGCTGGAAAACCTGTTCCGCCAGATTGCCGACACCCGCATGCAGGGCATCCCCATCCTCAACCCGGCGCTGCAGGTACAGGCCATTGGCTTTCGCCAATGGGACGGCCCGCACGGCCTGCTGTGGGTGGGCGTACTGCTCACGCCCTGGTTCATGAACCTGCTGTTGCTGCCCGCAGCGGCGGACAGCCTGCCGCCGGTACCGCCGGGTGGCGAGGTGGTGGTGGTACTGCCGGGTGACGCCCTGCCCTTCATGGCTGGGCATGAAACCGCGCTGGGCGATTACCGGCTGTGCTCGCTGTTTTCGCCGGTACTGCAGTTTGCCGATCAGGCCAGCGCCTGCAACACCGCAGAAGAAGTGCTCAAGCTATTGTTTCCAGCGGCCCAGCCCGCCGCGCCGGATCTGTCGCGCCGCCGCCTGTTTGGATTGGGCCGATGAAAGCCGATCTGATCCACATACATCTGAGCCAAAACAAGGACAGGGCCGCTGCCGTCAGCGTAAGCTGGCCACGCCGTGAAGCCGAGCGCCTGTTCATCGGCCAGTCGGCCCAGCAGGCGGTTGCCATGACGCCGCTATTGTTTTCCCTGTGTGCACAGGCCCAAACGCTGGCAGCCCGGCTGGTGTTGTGCCAGGCCGCAGGCGCGCAGGCAGTCGCCAGCCTGGCCGAACGCCAGCAACTAACGCAGGAGGCCGTGCGCGAAACCCTGCGCAAGCTGCTGCTGGACTGGTCGCAGGTTTTTGATGGCCAGCCAGCTGCCGCACAGTGGACCGCACAATGGCGCGCCGCACAAACCTTGCCTGCGCTGCGCAGCCTGGCTGAAGCCTTTGTCTACGGTGAAGACTGCGCCCACTGGCTACAACGCGGGGAAGACGGCTGGCTGGCCTGGCTGACGCAAGGCAATACCGCCCCGGCGCGCTGGCTGGGCATGCTGGATCAGGCCCACGCTGGCTGCGCGCTGCTGCCACCACTGACTGCGGACATGCTGGCCGACAACCTGGCCGACTGGCTACGCCCCGGCGGGCCGGTGTGGCAAGGGCAAGCGCGCGAGGTGAGCGCACTGGCCCGCGAAGCCGCCCATCTGCCCGGCATACTGGCCAAGCATTTACGTCCGCGTGCACGCCTGTTGGCACGGCTGCTGCAACTGGCGCGCTGGCTGAGCGCAGAAACCCTGCTGCAAGCCGCTGCCGCCAGCCTGCCTGATGGTGCGCTGGCACTAGTGGAAACCGCACGCGGTCCGCTGCTACACCTGGCGGCACTGGATGCAGCAGGCCGCATCAGCCGTTACCGGGTGGTGCCGCCCACCTTGTGGCACACCCACCCGGAGGGGCTGCTAAGGGTAAGTCTGGGTGTTACGGCGGCGGCGTCAGGCGCAGAATGGCAACAGCAAATCAGCCTGATCGACCCCTGTGTGGGGTATAGCGTAAGCAAGGAAACCGAATATGCATGAAATGTCACTGGCCGAAGGCATCATCCAGCTGCTGGAAGACCAGGCCAAGGCGCAGGACTTCAGCCGGGTGAAGCAGGTATGGCTGAGCATTGGCGAGCTGGCCGGAGTGGAAGTGGAAGCACTGGATTTTTGCCTGGAAGTGGTCAGCCGTGACTCGCTGGCCGCCGGGGCAAAGTTTCATTTTGTGCGCCAGCCAGGTGAAGGCTGGTGCCTGGCCTGCAGCCAGCGCGTGACAGTAAGTGCCCGTTTCGACGCCTGCCCGCAGTGCGGCAAGCATCAGGTGCAAGTAACCGGCGGCGATGAAATGCGCGTCAGCGAACTGGAAGTGGAATAAGCCCCCCGCCCATGAATACCGGCAAGTGGCCACCGGCCGCAGCCATCAGAACGAAAAAACAAGGAGAGGCAGCAATGTGTACCGTTTGCGGCTGCAGCAAAGGTAATGTGAAGATTGAAGGCCGGGCTCCCGGCGGCGTGAAGTTTCCCTATCGCGCCCACCATGCGCACAGCCATGACCATGGCCATTCCCACGACCACGACCACGACCAGCATCATCATGCCCACCCGCTACCCGCCACAGCAGCGCACAGCGGGAAAGAACACCAGCCCACGCTCAGCCTGCAGGCTGGCGGCGCAGCACTGCATTACGGCCAGGGTGCGGCCCACGCCCACGCACCGGGCCTGAGCCAGACACGCATGGTGAAGATTGAGCAGGACATTTTGTCCAAGAACGATGGCTATGCGGCGCAAAACCGCCAGTGGCTGCGTGACCGTGGCATCTTTGCGCTGAATCTGGTGTCCAGCCCCGGCTCGGGCAAAACCACCCTGCTGGCCGAAACCATCCGCCAACTGGGCAGCGACACCCTGGTGTATGTGGTGGAAGGCGACCAGCAAACCAGCAACGACGCCGAGCGCATCCGCGCGGCAGGTGCGCCCGCTATCCAGATCAACACCGGCAAGGGCTGTCATCTGGATGCCCACATGGTGGGCCAGGCGCTGCAACAGCTGAACCCGGCCGACGACAGCCTGCTGCTGATTGAAAACGTGGGTAATCTGGTGTGTCCGGCGGCTTTTGATCTGGGCGAGGCGCACAAGGTGGCCATCCTGTCCGTCACCGAAGGCGAGGACAAGCCGCTGAAGTACCCGGACATGTTTGCCGCCGCCGACATCATGCTGCTAACCAAGATCGACCTGCTGCGCCATCTGGATTTCGACGTGGACGTGTGCATTGCCAATGCCCGCCGCGTCAACCCGCGTATCAAGGTGCTGCAACTGTCCAGCAAGAACGGTGACGGCATGGACTTGTGGATTGACTGGCTGCTGCTGGAAATGAACGATGCCCAGTTGGTGAAGCAGCGCGAAGTAGCGCGCCTGCGCCAGCAGATTGCCGCCCTGGAACAACAGCTGCAGGAGCGCCGCTGAATCATGTCCACACTAAGACTGCGCCTTACCGTACGGGGCCGGGTACAGGGAGTGGGCTTTCGCCCCTTCATCTGGCGTACCGCCCAGGCCCAGGGCCTATCCGGCTTTGTGCTCAACACCGGCGAAGGCGTCACCATCGAGCTGCAGGGCAGCAGCAGCCAGCTGGATGCCTTCCAGCAGCATCTGCAACAGGATTTGCCACCGCTGGCGCAGATCGACAGCATGCAGCAAAGCCAGCTTGACCCGCTGCCGGATGAAGACGACTTTGAAATCCGCAGCAGCAGCGGCAGCACCACCCAGGCACGCCTGCCGGCAGACAGCGCCACCTGTCCGGCCTGCCTCGCCGAGCTGTTCGACCCCAGCAACCGCCGCTATCGCTACGCCTTTATCAACTGTACCGATTGCGGCCCGCGCTACACCGTTACGCACCGCCTGCCCTACGACCGCGCCAACACCAGCATGCTGCCCTTCTTGCTGTGTCCGTCCTGTCGCAGCGAATACCAAAGCCCGCACAGCCGCCGCTTTCATGCCGAACCCACCGCCTGTCCCACCTGCGGTCCACAGATGCAGCTGACCGACCGCTTTGGCATCTCCCTTAATGGGGATCCGCTGCATGGTGCCTGGCAGATCCTGCGCATGGGCCGCAGCATTGCCATGAAAGGCCTGGGTGGTTTTCACCTGGTATGCGATGCCACCAATCCGCAAGCCGTAGCCCGCCTGCGCCAGCTCAAGCATCGCCCCGGCAAGCCGCTGGCGGTGATGGCGCTGAATGTGGAATCGGTACGCGCCTTCTGCGAAGTCAGCGCAGAAGAAGCTGCCTGGCTGCAACGCCCGGAACGCCCCATCGTGCTGCTGCAGAAAAAACCGCAGGCCGACCAGCTGATGCCGGATATTGCACCGGGCATTGCCGCCATCGGCGTGATGCTGCCCTATACCCCGCTGCAATGGCTGCTGTTTCACGAAGCGCTGGGGCAGCCGCAGCACGCTGAATGGCGTGAACAAGCCTGCGAGCGCATCTGGGTGATGACCAGCGCCAACCTGTCGGGCGAGCCCATTGTCACCAGCAATCAGGAAGCACGCGAACGGCTGAACAAGGTGGCCGATGTCTTCCTGCTGCACAACCGCAACATCGTCACCCGCTGCGACGACAGCGTGCTGGCGGTGCAGGACGGCCAGCCCTTGTTCTATCGCCGCGCCCGTGGCTTTGTACCCGACCCGCTGCCACTGAGCGATAGCGGGCCGGACGTGCTGGCGCTGGGTGCTTATCTCAAGACCACGGTCACCGTATTGCGCGACCAACAAGCCTTCGTATCACAGCATGTAGGCGATCTGGACCACCCGCTCAGCTGTGAATCGCTGGAACAAACCGCCCAGCATCTGCTGGACCTTACCGGCGTCACACCGCAAGCCATTGCCTGCGACTTGCAGCCGGACAGTTTTTCCAGCCAGCTGGCACAGCAATGGTCGCAACAACTGGGCATTCCCTTGCTGCCAGTGCAACACCATCATGCCCATCTGGCCGCCGTCATGGCCGAACAGGGCCTGCACGGGCCGCTGCTGGGGCTGGCGCTGGACGGCTTTGGCCTGGGCAAAAACGGCGGGGCCTGGGGCGGCGAATTGATGATGCTGGAAGGGGCCAGTTGCGAGCGCATGGGCCACATCACCCCCTTGCCGCTGCCCGGTGGCGACAAGGCCGCGCGGGAACCATGGCGCATGGCCGTGGGGCTGTGGCACCGGCTGGCGTCAGATCTGCCCTTGCCTGCCCACCTGCAAGATCATCCCGGCCTCCCCTTGCTGTTGCGCCAGCTGGAAACCGGGCTCAACTGCCCGGACACCACCAGCATGGGGCGCTGGTTCGACGCCATTGCCGGCCTGGCTGGCATCTGCCCGGAGCAAAGCTTCGAGAGCGAGGCCGCGCAAAAGCTGGAAGCCATGGCAAGCAACTGCGCGCCACTGGTGGGCGGCTGGCAGGTTTCCCCGGCCAATCTGCTGGACCTCGGCCCGCTGGCACGCCAGCTGCTGCAACTAACCGACCCGGTAGCCATTGCCAGCCTGTGGCATGCCACGCTGGCCCACGCGCTGGCTGACTGGGCCAGCGTGGCGGCCAGCACTACCGGCATGCGCCAGCTGGTGCTGGCCGGTGGCTGCTGTGCCAACCGTCAGTTACTGCAACAGCTGCTGCCGCTGCTACGGGATAACGGCCTGCAGGTGTACACCGCCCGGCACTTGCCGCCCAACGACGGCGGGCTGAGCCTGGGCCAGGCCTGGGTGGCGCGGCAACGTCTGCAACAGGGCAAAACGCAGGACGGACTGTCCTGACCTTGCTGCGCAAGGGCAAACACAATAATAAGGAGCAGAAATCATGTGCCTGGCCATACCGGTAAGAATCAGCCAGCTGCTGCCCGATGAGATGGCAGTCGTTGATGTAGACGGCGTCAGCCGTGAAGTATCAGTCGCCCTGATCGAGAGCCCGCAGGAGGGCGATTACGTCATCCTGCATGTGGGCTACGCCATCGGCAAACTGGACCCGCAAGAAGCCGCCCGTACCCTGGCCTTGATGGACCAATTGGCCGCCGGGGAGCAAGCATGAAGTATGTAGACGAATTCCGCCGTGGTGACATCGCCCGTGGCATGGCTGCCCACATCCGCACACTGGTAGAGCCGGATCGGCAATACCGGCTGATGGAATTTTGCGGCGGCCACACCCACGCCATTGCCCGCTACGGCCTTACCGGCCTGCTGCCGGACAACATCAAATTGATTCACGGCCCCGGCTGCCCGGTGTGCGTGCTGCCCATCGGCCGGGTGGATTCCGCCATCGAGCTGGCGCTGCGCCCGGATGTCATCCTGTGCAGCTATGGCGACACCCTGCGCGTACCGGCTTCCAACAAGATGAGCTTGTACCAGGCGCGTGCCCAAGGTGCCGATGTGCGCATGGTGTACTCCACCAGCGACGCCTTGCAGATTGCCCGCGACAACCCGCAAAAACAGGTGGTGTTCTTTGCCATCGGCTTTGAAACCACCACCCCGCCCACCGCGCTGGCGCTGCTGCAGGCGCGGCAGGAACAGCTGGCCAATTTCAGCGTGTTCTGCAACCACGTACTCACCCCACCGGCCATGCGTCATCTGCTGGCGGCGGGCGACGCAGTGCAACTGGACGGTTTCATCGGCCCGTCCCACGTCAGCACCGTGATTGGCAGCGCGCCGTATGCCGCCGTGGCCGAGGAATTTGCCAAGCCGGTGGTGATTGCCGGTTTCGAACCGCTGGATGTGTTGCAAGCGGTCGGCATGCTGATCGAACAAATCAATCAGGGCCGCACCGAGGTGGAAACCCAGTTCAGCCGCGCCGTTACCCATGAGGGCAATCAAAAGGCGCGCGAGCGGGTGGCGCAAACCATGACGCTGCGCGACAGCTTTGAATGGCGTGGCCTGGGCCAGGTACCGCACTCCGCACTAGCCATCCACCCGGACTTTGCCGACTTTGACGCCGAGCTGCGCTTTGCCCTGCCCTACCGTCATGTGCCGGACCACAAGGCCTGCGAGTGCGGGGCCATCCTGCGCGGGCAAAAGCAGCCGCAAGACTGCAAGGTATTCGGCATTGTCTGCACCCCGGATAACCCGCTGGGCTCCTGTATGGTGTCCAGCGAAGGCGCCTGTGCCGCGCATTATCACTATGGCCGTTTCGTGCAAGGAGCTACGGCATGAGCAAACCCTACACCCGCCCGCTCGACCTCAAGCACGGTCTGGTCAACCTCACCCACGGCAGCGGTGGCCGCGCCATGGCGCAGCTGGTGAGCGAGCTGTTTGCCGCCGAATTTGCCAACGACTGGCTGGCGCAGGGCAATGACCAGGCCATCCTGCCGCCACCGGGCGGACGCATTGCCATTGCCACCGACAGCCACGTCATCTCGCCCTTGTTCTTCCCCGGTGGTGACATCGGCAGCCTGGCAGTGCATGGCACGGTGAACGACCTGGCCATGGGCGGTGCCAAGCCCTTGTATCTGTCCGCCGGTTTCATTCTGGAAGAAGGCCTGCCGCTGGCTGATCTGGCGCGCATCGTGCACTCCATGGCTGCCGCTGCGCGCGAAGCCGGTGTGGCCATTGTCACCGGCGACACCAAGGTGGTGGAACGCGGCAAGGGCGATGGCGTGTTCATCTCCACCACCGGGGTGGGCGTGGTAGCCGACGGGGTGAAGCTGTCCGGCGATCAGGCCCGGCCCGGCGATGTGGTGTTGCTGTCCGGCACCCTGGGCGACCACGGCATGGCAGTGATGTCGCAACGCGAAGGGCTGGGCTTTAGCAGCCCCATTCTGTCCGACAGCGCGGCACTGCACACGCTGGCTGCCGACCTGATGGCCGCCAGCCCCGGCCTGCGCCTGATGCGCGACCCCACCCGTGGCGGCCTGGCCACCACGCTGAATGAAATCGCCCAGCAGTCCGGCGTGGGCATGCGGCTGCAAGAAAACGCCATCCCGGTACAGGCCAGCGTGCGCGCCGCCTGCGAATTTCTGGGATTGGAACCGCTCTACATTGCCAATGAAGGTAAACTGGTAGCCATCTGTCCGGCAGCCGAGGCAGCAGCGGCGCTGGCAGCACTGCAAGCCCACCCGTTGGGCCAGCAGGCGGCCATCATTGGCGAAGTGGTGGCGGATGCCCACCAGTTTGTGCGGGTGCAAACCGACTTTGGCGGCGAGCGTCTGCTGGACTGGCTAAGCGGCGAAATGCTGCCGCGCATTTGCTAATGCATTTGACCGATACTGCACACAATAAAAACCGCCGGGCCAGCCAGCCCGCACCATACCGAACACACCTTGGGGAATAACAACAATGCGCGCCAAACCCGCCATCTTGCTGGTGGATGATGAAATCCGTTCACTGGAAGCCCTGGAACGCACGCTGGAGGACGACTTCACCCTGTTCACCGCCAGCGGTGGTGCCGAAGCGCTGGCGATTCTGGATTCGGAATTCATCCAGGTGGTGGTAAGCGACCAGCGCATGCCGGACATGAGCGGCGTGGCGTTTCTCAAGCAGGTACGCGAGCGCTGCCCGCAAGTCATCCGCATCATCCTGTCCGGCTACACCGACAACGCCGACATCATTGCCGCCGTCAACGAAGCAGGCATTTATCAGTACCTGCTCAAGCCGTGGCGGCCGGAATCGCTGCTGCTCACCGTACAGGGCGCGGTGGAGCTGTTCCGCCTGCAGCAAGAAAACGAGCTGCTGAATGTGGAGCTGAAATCCTCCGAACCCTGGCTCAAGGTGCGGGTGGACGGCAAGCGCGAGCAAATGCGCGAACGTTCGGCCATGGACAATATCATCCGTGCGCCGGACAGCAGCATGAGCAAGATCTGTGCGCTGCTGGCGCGGGTGGCTCCGTTTGACATCTCGGTACTGATCGAGGGCGAATCCGGTGTGGGCAAGGAGCTGCTGGCGCGCGCCCTGCACTATGCCAGCCATCGCCGCGACCGCCCCTTTGTGGTGGAAAACTGTGCCGCCATGCCGGAACAATTGCTGGAAAGCGAGTTGTTCGGCCACAAGCGCGGTGCCTTTACCGGGGCGTACCAGGACCGTATCGGCCTGTTTCAGCAAGCCGATGGCGGCACCATCTTCCTGGATGAAATCGGCGAAACCTCGCCCGCCTTCCAGGCCAAGCTGCTACGCGTGCTGCAGGAAGGTGAAATCCGCCCGGTGGGCAGCCCACGCCCGCTCAAAGTCAATGTGCGCGTGGTTTCCGCCACCAACAAACTGCTGCCGGAGCTGGTGCGCGCCGGTCAGTTTCGCGAAGACCTGTACTACCGCCTGTCCGCCTTTACCGTCAGCGTGCCGCCGCTGCGCGAACGCCCGCAGGACATTCCGCTGATTGCGCGCGCGCTGCTGGAAGACGCCCGCCATCATTATCAGCGCCCGGCCGCCCGCTTTGGCGAGGACACCCTGCAGGCCCTGCAGGACTACCGCTGGCCCGGCAATGTGCGCCAGCTGCGCAATGAAATCAACCGCATGCTGGTATTGAGCGATGCCGACTTGCTGGGGGCCGAGCTGCTGTCCGCCGAAGTGCTGCAAGCCGCTGCCGAAGAACAAGTCGCCGAGCTGGCGTTTTTATCCGGTTTGCCCGGCGATTTGAAAACCCGCATGGAAGAACTGGAAAAGCAAATCCTGCGCGAAACCCTCACCCGCCTGCGCTGGAACAAAACCCGCGCCGCCGCCGAACTGGGCCTGTCCCGCGTGGGCCTGCGCAACAAGCTGACCCGCTATGGCCTCGAAAAATAAGCGCCTGCTATGGCTGCAATCCGGCGGCTGCGGCGGCTGCACGCTGTCGCTGCTGAATGCCGAAGCCCCCAGCCTGTTTACCACCCTGGCCGACATCGGCATCGAGCTGATCTGGCACCCGAGCTTTGCCGAGCAAAGCCTGGATGAAGCCATGCACCTGCTGCAAGCACTGGCCGATGGCCGCGAGCCGCTGGACATGTTGTGCCTGGAAGGATCGGTAATGACCGGTGCCGCCGGGCGCTTCCACCTGCTGCCGGACGGCCAGTCCATGAGCACGCTGATCGAACAACTGGCGCGCCGCGCCGGGCAAGTCATCGCCGTGGGCACTTGCGCTGCCTATGGCGGCATCAGCGCAGCGGGTGACAACCTGACCGGTGCGGTGGGGCTGAACCACAGCGGTAACCATCCGGGCGGACTGCTGGGCGGGGACTTCCACGCCGCAGGCGGGCTGCCGGTGGTGAATATCTCCGGCTGCCCCACCCATCCGGGCTGGGTACTGGAAACCCTGGCCTTGCTGGCCAGCGACAGCCTGCAGGCCAGCGATCTGGACCCGCTGGGTCGGCCGCGCTTTTATGCCGACAAGCTGGTGCATCACGGCTGCGACAAAAACGAATTCTACGAATTCAAGGCCAGCGCCACCGCGCCGGGGCAGATGGGCTGCCTGATGGAACACGTAGGCTGCAAGGGCACCCAGGCCCACGCCGATTGCAACAGCCGGGGCTGGAATGGCGAAGGCTCCTGCCTGACTGGCGGCTACCCCTGCATCAACTGCACCGCGCCCGATTTTGCCGACCCCGGCCACGGTTTTTTCAGCACACCGCAGCTAGCCGGTTTCCCGGTAGGCCTGCCCACCGATATGCCCAAAGCCTGGTTTGTTGCGCTGGCCACCTTGTCCAAATCCGCCACCCCGGCCCGCGTACGCCAGAATGCCACCCGCGACCGCCTTGTCGTGCCGCCCTCCCTGCCGAAAAAGAACAAAGCATGAGCCGCCGCATTCTAGGACCCTTCAACCGCGTCGAGGGCGACCTGAACATCACGCTGGATTTTGCCGACGGCAAGGTCAGCGCCGCCCGCGTCACCGCGCCGTTATTTCGTGGCTTCGAACGGATATTGCTGGGGCGCGAGCCGCTGGACGCGCTGGCCATCGTGCCGCGCATCTGCGGCATCTGCTCGGTATCGCAATCGGTGGCGGCAGCCAATGCGCTGTCGGCGCTATACGGCATCAGCCCGCCGCCCAATGGCCTGCATGTGCGCAATCTGATCCATGCGGTGGAAAACATTGCCGACCACCTCAGCCATTTCTATCTGTTTTTCATGCCGGATTTTGCCCGCGCCGATTACCAGTCACAGCCCTGGCATGCCGACACACTCAGCCGCTTTCAGGCCCAGCGCGGCAGTGCCGTGGCCCCGATGCTGGAAGCCCGTGCCATCCTGATGCGCTTCATGGGCAGCCTGGCCGGCCATTGGCCACACACCCTGTGCCTGCAACCGGGCGGCGTCACCAAGGTGGTGAGCGCAGCCGAGCGGGTGCGCTTGCAGCAATGGCTGCGCACTTTCCGCCGTTATCTGGAACAACATACCTTCGGCCTGCCACTGGAAGCCATCGCCGCACTGGACACTCCTGAAGCACTGGCAAACTACCGTGCGCAAGCCCCCACCGCTGACTTTGCCTGCTTTCTGCAGATTGCCGACAGCCTGCAATTGCACACGCTGGGCCGTAGCTACGACCGCTTTATTGCGGCGGATACCTATGCCACACCGGATGGCAGCTGGAGCCCCGCTGGCGTATGGCAGGCTGGCAGCCGCCAGCCGCTGCTGCTGGACGATATCAGCGAGGACAACCACAGCAGCTGGCTGGCCGGAGATGGCCCCAGTGCTCCGCTGCAGACCGATACGGTACCGCTGCCAGACAAGGCGGAAGGCTATAGCTGGAGCAAGGCCCCGCGCCTTGCCGGACAGGCTGCCGAAACCGGCGCGCTGGCCCGTGGCCTGCTGCGGGGTGAACCGCTATTGCAGACATTGGTGCAGGAACATGGCGGCAATGTACTGAGCCGGGTGGTGGCACGCCTGACCGAAGTGGCGCGCATCGTACCCTTGATGGAACACTGGCTGGCCGCACTGCAACTGGAACAAGCCTTCCAGTTAGCCGCCCCCGCCCTGCCACAGCACAGCCAGGCCATCGGCCTGACCGAAGCGGCACGCGGCATGCTGGGCCACTGGGTAGCACTGGATGCCGGGCGCATCAGCCGATACCAGATCATCGCGCCGACGACATGGAATTTCTCGCCGCGCGACAGCCAGGGCCTGCCCGGCCCGCTGGAAAAAGCGCTGGAAGGGGTGGATGCCAGCGACCCGCAAGCCTTGCAGGTGCAGCACATCGTACGCAGTTTCGACCCTTGTCAGGTGTGCACCACGCACTAGGGCAGCTTATCTTTCATGTAGCCCAGGGGGCTTGCCCGGTGCTGGAATCAACGACAGGTAAACAGCTGCTGGGTGTTGCTGACAAAGTCCTCGCGCCTGCCCAGCTTGCGCGTCATGGTGGAAACACGGCCAACGCCACCGCCCGCCTCGGTCTCGCCAAACCGCAGCTCGACCACATCACCCTTGCTGATCTGGCTGCCCTCTGGGACGTGAAACAGCCACATCGGCTGGTAGTAGTATTCGCCAAACATGTCGCGCAGCGCACAAGTCCCTACCCCCACCCGGCCAGCAGCAAACTCGGCATCGGAAAACTGCTGGTGCCTTGCCCGCTCGGCGCGGGAATAATCCAGCGTCCATGCCTGTACCGCCATGCCGATTTCCACCGCCTGGGGTAGGCCATCCGCACCAAAGCGGCATTCCAGCTCACGGAACACCGTACCGCCAGCCCGATAGCTATGCAGATAAAACGCCAGGGTGGAAGCATCGCTGAGAGTGGATTGGTACAAAAAAAGCTTGTCGCTCAGTAGTGGGTCAGCATGCTTGCCAATGCGCACGTAATCCTTCTCCTGCGCCGCGCCGCGTTCGGGCAGCAAGGCCAGCCGCTGCCACTGCCGGTAACCCCCAAACGCAGTGGCATCCGGAATCACACAGCGTACCGGCACCAGCCGTCCGGTACGGATTTCACGGTCAAACTGATCCAGCCAGGGCTCCAGCGGGGAAAACTGGTGCAACGCAGTACGTTGCAGCGGCACTTCGCTTACCAACACCCGCCCCAGGCTACCCTCGCCGGGCGTCAGCTGGCAGCCCGCCAGCAACAACGCCACACCGGTCAGTACCAGGCACTGCAGCAGCCTCATTACATTCTCCCGGATTGGCCGCTGGCACAGCGTCTTTAGCGCAGGCGGCGCTGTGGTTCGGCGGCATGAATGTAAAGAGTATAGGTATCCGCCGGGCGCTGTGCCCCGGCCTGCTCCAGCGCATGACCGATAGCACCGCGATGATACGTACCGTGATTGATGATGTGGAACAGGATTTCCTCCCGGCTCATGCTGCCTGCCTGTCCATCGGCAAAGACGAAACGGATGATTTCGTCACAGCTGGCAGGTGCCAGCGCGGCGGCATAGTCAGCAAACCAGGTGTCCGATGCCAGGAGGCGACTTTCCAGTTGCTCCAGCGCCGGCAATTGCGCGGTATTGGTGGCGGCGTGTGGCGCTGGTAACCCCAGCAGCCGGGCGCGAAACAGCTCTTCCACAATAAGCATGTGATTGAATTGCTGACAGACAAAGGCAAATGCCTGTGGCTGGCCCAGCGCATCCAGCGTGCGCGCGGCCTGTAGCGTGCGCTGATCAGCCCATTGCTTGTAATCGAAAGCCTGCTTAAGCATGGTGTCATCCAGTCATCGTAGAGGCTACATCATGCCATCATGCCAGGTAGGGTAGGTAAAAAAGCCCGGCGTGCCGGGCTTGAGGTTTGGCTGATACGCGGCTTACAAGCGATAACGCCCTTGCGCACTGGTTATCACCGCCACGGCGGCAGCCAGATAGCCAAGCTGTTGTGTATAAAAGAAAATACCCTGCCCGGACAAAACCGGAACAGGGTATTGCTTGAGCTGGCACCCAGGCTGAATCAGGACAGGGCCTCAATCCGGGAAACCCCGCCATCCGGCAAATGATGTACCACCATGATCTGCTTGTCCTTACCGGCCTGCAGCACCTCCAGTGGAATACCAAGCTGGTCGGCCACATCCTGCGGCCTGGTATCGCCACGGCTCTTGCGCCGGTCCACACCCTTGTATTTGTAGTAGCTGGACATGGCCCACACAATCAGCGTCAGCCCCAGAAAAACACCAATCAGGGTGTAGATCCCCAGGGTGGTCAGCTCGCCGACACGGCCGGCAGTATCAAACAGCACACCGGTCTGCACCACGTTCCAGCACCAATACAAGGCTGGCAGCCACAAATAAAACCAGGCCAGCCAACCCAGCGTGGTTAGCAACCACGAGATGAAACGCTGCGGCGGCGTCAGCAGGTGCGGTGCTTCGATAATCAGTTTGTCTGCGCTACTTTCCATGTTGCACTCCCCGATCGGGACTGGTCCAACGGGCCCGTTTCCCTTTCTTTCTAATGATGGCTTGCGGAAAGGCGTAAACCGAGGTCACCACATTGAGCAACCAGTACGCCAGCGGATACCAGATCATCCAGTAGTAATTCCTGCCCAGGCCCTTGTCGTACTGACTGTCGATCGCCTTGCTCACGGCAAACTGTATCAGGCAGGTATAGCCCAGCAACAGTCCGTACCAGCCCGGCAGGAAGGGGCTGGAGATGGTTTGCAGCAGGTTGGGCAGTGCCAGGGAGGCCAGCCAGTAGCAAATGACAAAAGCCATGCTGTAGGACCACACCACGCTCAGGAAATACTCCATGTAGATGGGCCACATATAGCGGTGACGCCAGCTGGTAAACACCCAGGCATTGCGCATCAGCGCCTGGGTGCCGCCCTTGGCCCAGCGCACCCGCTGCTTGAACAGGCCCTGGATGGTTTCCGGCATCAGGATCCATACCAGCGCATGTGGCTCAAAACGTACCGCCCAGTGCTTGTGCTGCAGCTTCCAGCTGATATCGATATCTTCCGTCAGCATGTCCTCGCTCCACATGCCGGCTTCAATCACGGCCGACTTGCGGAAGGCGGTAATCACGCCCGATACCGTAAACAGCCGACCATACGAACGTTGCGCACGCTTGATCAGGCCGATGATGGCGGTGAATTCGCCCACCTGTAGCCGTCCCAGCAGCGTGGTACGGTTGCGGATGCGCGGGTTGCCGGTAACGGCAGCTACGCGTGGCGAGTTGATGAAGTGGCGCAGCAGCCATTTGGCCGAGTACGGGTCCAGCACCGCGTCGCCATCGATGCACAGCAGGTATTCATTACGCGAAAAGGCCAGCGCAGTGTTCAGCCCCACCGCCTTGCCCTGGTTGGGTGACTGGTGGATCACCCGCAAGCGCGGGTTGCTTGCCGCCAGTTCGTTCAGGATGCTGCCGGTGTCGTCGGTGCTGCCGTCGTTGACCGCAATCACTTCAAAATCCGGGTAATCCAGCGCCAGGGCAGCACCGATGGTTTCCCGGGCATTCTGCCCCTCGTTGTAGCAGGGGATGATGACCGACACCGGCGGGTAATTGAGCGCTGGCGGCTGGGATACCGGCGGGTCCTTGCGTTCGTAATGCCAGTAGTAAAACACTGCACCCTGCATCCACAACCAGGCCATGAACAGCGGGTAGTAGAAGGCGAAGGCCAGAATCACTGCAATCAGCGTGTTCATCATGGTCTCCTGTTATTCTGCCGGATTGGACTTCATGGAGAACACCCGCTTGATGACCGACAGCTTGGGCTGATCCTTGAACTGGTCATCAGGGTAGTAGGCAAAGTGACGTGCACCTTGCTCGTGCAGGGTATTCACCACATCGACCAATTCTTCGGTCGGCACCGGCTGGTTTGTTCTCCAGTTGGTGGCCTGCAGTTCA
Source organism: Aquitalea sp. FG25 (assembly GCF_057809375.1). Taxonomy (NCBI): domain Bacteria; kingdom Pseudomonadati; phylum Pseudomonadota; class Betaproteobacteria; order Neisseriales; family Chromobacteriaceae; genus Aquitalea; species Aquitalea sp. FG25. The sequence goes on along the minus strand of NZ_JBMDJV010000036.1, from coordinate 20,225 downwards.
AACACGGTCTTGTCCAGCGCACCCGGAATATCCTTGACGTCGTTCAGCAGCGCCTGCATCCATTTTTTGGGCTGATCGGCCTTTTCCATATAGGGCATGGCCATGACGGCAACGAAGTCGTAGTTTTGCAGGCCGCTGGCGTAGGACTGGGCAAACCAGGTTTCCGAGGCGTGGTCCAGTACCACCGGCGCGTAGTAGTTACGGGCAACTTTCAAGGCGGGTTCGTAAATTTTCACAATGCCCGCCAACTCCAGGCTGAAGTCATCCAGCCGCTTGATCTTTTCGCTGGTCCAGCGTGCCAGCATGGCCGGGTCCTTGCGGGCTTCAGCCGGATTCAGCGGCAGGCCTTGCTGCTGATACCAGGCCTGGGCGTCGGCACTGACGTCTTCATCGTCGGACAGGGTGGCATCATCGTGGAACAGCAGGCCATGGAAGTGAGCGCCACGAGCCAGGTCTTCGTAGATGCCACGGATGGTAGCACGGGCCTCTGCCGAGTAGGGTGACAGGCGACGATAGCCTTTCACCTGGGCCGGGGAGCCGTCACGCGAGGCCGCCAGCACCAGCTTGTTGGCAACCGGGTTGCTGTCCGGCAGCTTGAACGCCAGCAAGGGCATCCAGGCGTATACCTTCACATCGCAGCGGGTATCCAGCGACCAGGCCACACGGTTGAACAGGTCAGCCCGCATCGGCATGTAACGGTTGGGGAAATACAGCGCCTCGGCTTCGCCAGTTCCCTTGGGATCGGCAAACGCTTGCAGATACACCGTGCTCACGCCCATTGCCTTCACCCGGTCCAGCAGGGCGTCGATGTTTTTGTCCTGTTGAACGGGATTGGGGTCGTAGATGTAGTCCAGGTCCACATGCATGATGCGGCTGGATTCCGGCCTTACTCCATCCGGAAATTTTTCCAGCTGGTGAAACTGAAAGGCCAGTTCCGGAATCTTGGTGCGCGCATCCATCAGCACGCGACGCATGGCTTCCAGCGGGGTTTTGCCGGTATTGATGCCATCGTCCAGGCTCATGGTGATGGGCATGCCCAAATCAGCTGCCAGCTTGGTTACCCGGAAGTTGTAAGCACCATAGGGCCACACCATCACGCGTGGCCGCTGGCCCAGTTTTTCCGCCAGATAGTCGCTGTTCTTTTTCATGTCGGCGGCGGCACGCACCAGATAGGCATCGTAGCTTTCGTACTTGCCCTGGTTCCAGCCGGGGCTGGTGTAGGCCGGTTCGGTACCACCCTGCGGATTGGCAGTAATGCCTTTGTGCATGGCAAAGGAATGGCTGGCGATTTCAATCAGCCCGCTGGCCTTCATTTCCTTGATTTCATCCCAGCTAAGAAAACGGCTGCGCGGCACCCAGATATCACCATATAGCACTTCCTGGTCGTCACGCGGGGACAGCCAGGAACCCACCAGCGCCACCACCGCCGGGGCCTTGAACTGCTTGAGGATGGGGAAAACCTTGCTGTACATGCTTTGGTAGCCATCATCAAAGCTCAGCAGCACGGCCTTTTCCGGCAGCGGACGGCTACCGTTGCGATCGGCCAGGATGTCGTCCACGCTGACAAAGTGGTAACCCTGCCCTTTCATCCAGGCCAATTGCTTGGACAGCAGCTGCACATCCACCGCATACGGGTCGGACAGCGACAGGGCGTCTTCAGCCACTTCGTGGTAGCACAGGATGATCAGTTTCGAGTTGGCGGAGCTGGCCTGGACATGCAGCGACAGCAACATGCCCAACACCAGCAGCAGAATGCGGATCAGGTTTTTCATTTCATTTTCCAGTCCAGGAAGAGATAGATACGGTTGCTGCCATCGGATACCCCGTCATACGGGTGCATGGACCGTGAGAAGCCGTAACGGATCTCCCCTCCCTTTTTGAAATCCCATACTTGTTCGATTGTGTAGGCCCAGGTGTTCTTGCTGCCGAAGGCCGTTTCGTAATAGCGCCCGCCGCTGATGCCGATACGCTGGTGGAAGCTGTTGTCGTAGTAGCGCCATAGCGTGATGTCGTTCATCAGGGTGAGGTTGACGTCCAGGTCACGGTGCGGGCTGTAGTAGTTGGCAGTGTCCAGCACGTCGTTATGGTTGGTGCTGGCTTCCAGAATGCCGTTGAGCTGATAGATCGGCCCCTTGATCAGGGCTTGGTTCAGCGTCAGTGCAAAGCCCTGGCGACGGTTGGTGTCGGTGAAATCCATCTGCGAGGCTTCAAACTCCACCGTGGTGAGGTCATCACGCTTGTATTCCACCTTGCCCAGCAGCAGGTTGGCGTAGACACCGCTCTGGCGTGCTTCCAGTGGTGTGGCCATGCTGTTTTTCTCGTAGCGCAGGCCCAGCATCCAGTTGTCGTTTACCGTCCAGTCGAAACCGGCAAAGCCGCCTTGCATGGCGTGGCCATCCAGCTGGCTGAAACCGCCGATTTCACCGGTGCCGTACTGGCTGCGGTATTGCAAGCCCAGCCCGGCGGTTTCGAAACGCACCTTGTCTGTCCCCACACCAGTGGTGGAGGTAAAGTCGGCAGTCTGGAACTGATGCTGGGCAAATACGCGCAGATTGTTGTAGGTGGCGCTGTACAGCCGGGTCTGGCTGTCATAGGCATTGTGCATGCTGGTACCCTGGTTGCTACCCAGGTCATGTCCGGCATCCACCACCAGTTCCGGCCCCATCAGTGCGCGGTACTGCTCTTGCTGCTCGCTCAGCTTGAGCCGGTTTTCCGCCGAATCCACCGGCATGGTTTCCAGTTCATCCAGCAGCGTGCGGGCCTGCTTGAAATCCTGCCGCGCCAGGTCCGCCTCCACCTGGCCTACCATCACGTCCCAGTTTTTCTCCGGGCCGTCATCCACCGCCAGCCGCTTGAGCATGGCCTTGGTGGTGGTGGGCGATTCCAGCAGCAGGGCAATCTGCGACATGCCGATGCGGGTTTCCGAGGCAAACGGTGCCTGGTCCAGCAAGCTGTCCATCCGTGCCTGTGCGCCTTTCACATCACCCAGAAACGCGGTGATCATGGCCTGGTGATAGGACAGCGACATGTAGTCGGGATTGAAGCGGCGGTTGCCGGTAAGCGGGTCGGCCATGGTACGCGGGGTGGCGTTCTTGGCATCGGCAATGGTCTTGCTGGCAGCCTTGTACTTGCCGGATTCCAGCTGGGCATAGGCCAGGCCGATCTGCCATTCCACCTTGGGGTCATCATGTCTTGCGCGTGACAGTGCCGCCTGGAACTGGGTGGCGGCCTTTTCCGGCTGCTTGAGCACCAGATAGGAGGCGGCCACCGCGCCATAGCCATTGGCGGTGTACGGCAGTTGCGGGTTCTGCTCAAACAGCCGGACAACCTCTTCCGACCGGCCCCGTTGCTGCAACAGCTGCAGGCGGATATCGATGGTACGGGCCTGCATGGCCGGCGTATGGCCTGGGGTATTCAGCCAACGGGCATTCTGCTCCAGCGCCTTGTCCAGCATCTGCTGCATCTCGCGGATTTCATCCAGATCTGCCCGGACTTTGGCCCACTCGATTGCCTGCTGGCCTTGCTGCTGGTCCAGCGACCATGCCGGGTCCTGTCCTGGCAAGGCCGGACGCGACAGCAGACTGCGTTGTGTGTCTATCATCTCCAGCGTGGCCAGCACGCTGCGGTATTGGGCATTGAGCACCGGATCGTCGGCATACTGTGGCTGCCAGTGACTCAGATAAACCAGTGCCTGGGCATACGCCCCCTCGCGCCGCAGGCTGTCGGCATGGGCACGCACCTCGGCCAGCTCCGGGCTGACCGCAGCCACTTCACTGCTGTCCACCATGCTGTCGGCATCGGTAGCATCAATGGCATAGTACTGGTCAATCCACTGCTTTATCTGCTCACGCTGGGCCTGGCTGCCTTGCGCCTCTGTCGCCTGCTGCAGCACCGCCAGCGTCTTGCGCGTAAGCAAAGAAGGGTTCTTGCCCGCGATTTCCAGCGCACTGTTCAGGTGCTGCTTCTGGCTGAGCAAGACCACATAGTTATTAAAGAACGATGCAGCAGGAATCAGCCGCTTATAGGTTTCGGTGGTGAACTCGCCGGCACCGCTCAGTTCGATCGTGGAAACCTTGAGAATCTTGTCGCGGTCTTGCTCGCTCAGCCGGGCCGCAGCCTTGTCGTCCAGCGCCGGCAGACCCAGCCGGGTCAGCACATCCAGCTTCAGGCGTTCAAGCACCGGGTCGCCTGCGTAGCGCTGCAGATTGTCCTGGATATAATCCAGCGTACGCGCATGATCGCCGTGCAGCATCAGCACATAGGCGCGTGCCCGCGTCAGCTCCAGCGCATCTTCCCGCGAGATGGGATTGGTCTGATTGAGGATATCCAGCGCACGGGTGATTTCCCCTGCCTCGGCCGTGCTCATGGCCTGCTGGATGCTGACGCTGATATCGCCACCACGTTCCCGCGCCAGGCCAAACAGGCGGCTGGCATTGCCAAATTCCTTGCGCCCACGCAAGTTGGCCGCCAGCAGGCGCAGGGTATCGGCATGCAGCTGATCCTCCCGCCCCTGGCTGACCTGAACGGCCTTGGTGTATTGCTGATCCCAACACAGCAAGGTGATGTAGTCATTGAGCAAGGACTCGTTCAGCGGTCCCCGAGCGGCTTCACTCTCCAGCATGTGCAACGCAGGCCGGGTATTGCCCTGTCTTGCCTCAAGGATGGCCGCATCATAGGCTTTACTCTTCCAGAGCGGCGCAGCCTCCCCCGAGGCAGCCAGCGCGCCAAAGGCCATACTGATGGCCAGGACTAGTTTTCGCATAGCGGTTTCAGTCTGATTTCAATTTGAAAGACGGAATGAAATCCGGTGCTGGCCCTGCCATGGCTAACCCCGAAAGTCACAAAACGCTGTCAGACAGCATTACAACAGGCTGTCTTATTGCTGCAGCCTGCTCCTCACCTGGTACTTTCCCGACCACACACACGCAAGCCGCCCTGCCCGGGAAAGACATGCGCATAAGTCGTAAAACCCCAAACGATGATTCAGAAAATCCATGTCAGCACACGCGGTATTGACAGCGTGCCTGCACAGAAATGGTGCTATTTAAATCATGGAACAACCATGATTATTCATAGAGCTGGGACAGGGGCCGATCAAAACGGACCGACCGCTATTATTAAAATCATATTTACCGACAAGCGAAGCGCATGCATATGACCATGGGCTGGTCAGTAGGAAATTTCCTAGATTCTAGAGTGAGAATATAGCAAAAGCATGACAATTTGCTGATTTTTTCAATATTTTGTTAATACTATAAAAAGCAGTTGTTTTTACCTGAGCATTTGAAAGCAAAAATTTAAAATGTTACGGAATAAAACTGAATGTAATGGACAGCAGCAGCTGCATAAATAGTCTTTTCAGTTAGACATAGTCTTTATGGATTAACCCAATACCACTTTTACCACGGTCGTTTTATCTTGCAGGTTTCTGCAATAAATACCCCTATTAAAAAAATAAATATAAAATAGGACGTGCAATTTATTCAATCCCGATAAAATGCAGCAAAAATAGCAGCCAGCCCGGCCATCACGGGCCCATCCGGCCGAGAAAAAAACGCCGCCCCGCTCCGCTGCGGCATAAAATGGCAGCCAGATGCTGGTCTGTTGCGTAGCCCGCACAACCGGCCCCTTGCCGCAGCATTGATAAGCCGGATCTTCCCCTTGCTCCACAGGAAATTTCAGCCATGCCAGCCCACCACCACGCCCTGAATGCGCCAGTCAGCCTGCCGGACGACAGTATTGCCGCTGCAGGCCAGGAGCTGGCCGAAGCCGCCTGGATAGACGTGATTCAGCGCATGGACGAGGTATATAGCGAACTGGTGTCCTCGCAGGAAACACTGGAAACCAAGCACCGCGAGCTGGCCGAAGCCCATCACTTTACCGAAGGCGTACTGGCCGCCATGACCGATGTGCTGGTGGTATGCGATACCGTGGGCAAGGTGCGCCAGGTCAACCGCGCCATGCTGCAGCTCACTGGCCACCTGGAAAGCGAACTGGTCGGGCGCGAGCTGGCCGAACTGGTGGAAGACAGCCAGGCCCGCAGCCAGATCGCCACCCTGCTGGCTGCCGGACGCAGCGATGTGCAGGATGTGGAAATATCCCTACCCCGCCAGCAGGGCGAGCCGGTACCGGTTACCTGGAATGTCAGCCCGCTGTATGACGGTGAAGGACGCTATAGCGGCTTTGTGGCCGTGGGACGACCGGTGGGCGAACTCAAGCGTGCCTATGCCCAGCTGCAGGCGGCGCATCAGGCACTGAAATCTGCCCAGGCCCAGTTGGTACAAGCCGAGAAAATGGCCTCGCTGGGGCGGCTGGTGGCGGGCGTGGCACACGAGCTGAACAACCCCATCAGCTTTGTGCTGGGCAATGCCCATGCCATGCAACGCTATGCCGGCAAGCTCACCCGTTATCTAAACGCCATTCATGCCCATGACGTGAGCCCGGAGAATCAGGCGCTGCGCATCGAGCTGAAAATCGACCGCCTGCTGGCCGACCTGCCCTCACTCAGCGCTGGCCTGATGGAAGGGGCCGAGCGTAGCGGCCATATCGTGGATGCACTGAAGCGCTTTTCTGCGGTAGAAGAAAACACCCGGCAACGGGTGGACTTGGCCGACCTCACCCAACGCGCCCTGCACTGGGTCAGCCGTGCTGCGCCGTTCCGGGTGGAAGCCGTCTGCAGCGGCATGGAGACACCGGCCTGGGTCAGCGGATCGGCCAATCAGTTGCAGCAAGTACTGGTTAACCTGATTCAAAATGCCTTCGATGCCATTGAAAAAACCGCCAGCCCCCGTCTACAGCTGGAAATCAGCCATACCCCAGGGCAGGTCAGCCTGGCCGTGCACGATAATGGCACCGGCATCAGCGAAGAAGCCTTGCCACTGATCTTCGACCCCTTCTTCACCACCAAGCCCATCGGCAAGGGCACTGGCCTGGGCTTGTCCATCAGCTATGGCATTGTCGAACGCCACGGCGGCATGCTCAGCGCCGATAATCACCCGGCGGGCGGGGCCTGCTTCACCCTGAGCCTGCCCGCTTTCAGCAACTGAGCACGCCACACGCAAAAACGGCGCTCCCGCAGGAACGCCGTTTGTTTTGCTTGCTGTCAGCGAGTCAGGCTCAGACGCGCTCGCCCCACAGGTCGTGCTCGCTGCAGTCCACAATGTCCACCTCGACAAACTGACCAGCCTCAAGACCGGTCGCATCTTCGACAAACACCAGACCGTCGATTTCCGGCGCATCGGCATAGCTGCGGCAGATGGCAGTGCCTTCGTCGTCAATTTCATCCACCAGCACAGTCAGGCGCTGGCCGATACGGGCTTCCAGCTTGCGGGCGCTGATTTCAGCCTGCACTTCCATGAAGCGCTCCTTGCGCGCTTCTTTGACGTCTTCCGGCACCTGATCCGGCAAATCGTTGGCGGTAGCACCTTCGACTGCGGAGTAGGTGAAACAGCCCACGCGGTCCAGCTGGGCTTCACGCAGGAAGTCCAGCAGCTCTTCGAAGTCTGCTTCGGTTTCGCCGGGGAAGCCGACGATAAAGGTGGAGCGGATCACCAACTGCGGGCAGATCTCACGCCATTTCTTGATGCGCGCCAGCACATTGTCGCTATTGGCCGGGCGCTTCATCAGCTTCAGCACTTTCTGGCTGGCATGCTGGAAGGGGATATCCAGATAAGGCAGGATCTTGCCGTCGCGCATCAGCGGAATCACTTCATCCACGTGCGGGTAGGGGTAAACATAATGCAGGCGCACCCAGATGCCGTGCTTGCCCAGCTCTTCGCACAGCTCGGTCATGCGGGTCTTCACCGGGCGGCCATCATGAAAGCCCAGCTTGTATTTGACATCCACGCCATAGGCCGAGGTGTCCTGCGAAATCACCAGCAATTCCTTCACCCCGGCACGGGCCAGGTTGGCCGCTTCGCGCAGTACATCATGTACCGGACGGCTTTCCAGATCGCCACGCATGGACGGGATGATGCAGAAGGTACAGCGGTGATTACAGCCTTCGGAAATCTTCAGGTAGGCGTAATGCTTGGGCGTCAGGCGAATGCCGATATCCGGCACCAGATCAACAAAGGGGTCGTGCGGCTTGGGCAGGTAGTTATGTACTGCATCCATCACTTCATCCGTAGCATGCGGGCCGGTCACGGCCAGCACGGACGGGTGGGCGTTCTGTACCACACCATCTTTGGCACCCAGACAGCCGGTAACAATCACCTTGCCGTTTTCGTTCAGCGCTTCGCCAATGGCATCCAGCGATTCGGTCACCGCCGAATCAATGAAACCACAGGTGTTGACCACCACCAGATCGGCTCCGTCGTAAGAGGAGGAAATTTCATAACCCTCCGCACGCAGGCGGGTAAGAATGTGTTCGGAATCGCTCTGGGCCTTGGGGCAGCCGAGGGAAACCATACCGATACGAGGAGCTTTGGACATGTGGCGTAGTGCAAAAAATGAAAAACGCCAGATTATACAGCCATTTGATAGCGGATACTTGCCCGTAGCAGGGTAAAACTGCGCGGGGCCGCTGCCTGGCAAATGATGGCAGCAAGCACCCAAGCTGCACGCACCCCGCTGCTGATTGCACGCTGGCCGCCACACCTGTTACCAGACGTGGCGGCCAGCATGACCTAGCGCTCAGGCCAGTTGCAGGCGCACGTCGATATTGTTGCGCGTGGCATTGGAATATGGGCAGACAATATGTGCCTTGTCCACCAGAGCTTGCGCCTGGGCGGCATCCAGGCCGGGGATGCTGATCTGCAACGCCACTTCGATGCCAAAGCCAGTGGGAATCGGGCCGATGCCCACCGTAGCACTGACTGTGGTGGTGGCAGGCAAAGCCACCTTGTCCTGCATGGCCACATATTTCAGCGCCCCCAGAAAGCAGGCCGAGTAACCGGCGGCAAACAGTTGCTCCGGATTAGTACCGGGGCCACCGGCACCACCCAGTTCACGCGGCGTGGACAGCTGCACCTTCAGCACGCCATCAGACGATTCGGCACTGCCTTCACGACCACCGGTGGCAGTGGCATTGGCGCGGTAGAGGACTTTTTCAATGGACATGGTGGATTCCTTGTATTGCATGAGTGTGGGGTTGAAGCCGTTTGGCAGAAACGACTTTACCGCGCCAACCAATACGATATGCTACAAAAAGTATTGATAAATTGATCAGGAGTAGCAAAGTGCCGGATACCTGTACTGATAGGCTGGATGCGCTGCTGCATCACTTTCCGGTGCGTGCGCGCCTGTTCCACTCCGGCAGCCTGTGCGGGGTGACACGCTTTGACGCTCCGGAGAACGGCGGACAGCTACATCTGGTGCAGCACGGCGAGCTGACCGTTGAACACCCCGGCCAGGCTACGCTGCATATTGGCGAACCCAGCCTGCTGTTCTACCCACGCCCGCTGGCACGCCGCTTTATCAGCGATCCGCAAGCCGGAGCCACCCTGGCCTGCGCCCAGTTGCAATTCGACGGCGGTGCTGACAACCCGCTGGCTGGCGCGCTGCCGGATGTGGTCTGCGTACCACTGAAGGATATTCCCGGTACCGAAGCCATTCTGGACCTGCTGTTTGCCGAAGCCTTCCACCACTACTGTGGCCGCCAGGCCCTGCTGGATCGTCTGTTCGAAGCGGTATTCATCCAGCTGCTGCGCTATTTGATGGAAACAGGCGCCATTCGCGGCGGCATGCTGGCGGGCATGTCCCATCCCAAGCTGCGTCGGGCCCTGGTTGCCATGCATGAACAACCGCAACAAGACTGGACACTGGATGCGCTGGCTGCAGTTTGCGGCATGTCACGCAGCGTATTTGCCAATAGCTTTCGCAATACGCTGGGCTGCACAGCGGGCGTATACCTGCAAGGCTGGCGCATCAGCCTGGCCCAGCAAATGTTACGCAAGGGACAACAGTTAAAGCTGATTGCCGACCGGGTGGGTTATGGCAGCGAGGCCGCGCTGTCACGTGCCTTCAAGGCACACAGCGGCCAGACGCCACGGACCTGGAAACTGGCACAGGAAAACCCGGCCATGACAACAGACACCCTTGCAGAACATGCAAAGCAAGTTACGTGAGAAAAAATTAACCTTTACGTTTATAAGTTTCAATTTAACTCACCTATTGTTTGCTGCATGCTGTGCACATCAACCATGGCACCAGGAGCCACCATGTCTGCACCGCATTCTGTCTTCACCCCCAGCGATCTGAAACTTGATGCGCAATGGATGCCGTTCACTGCCAATCGCGCTTTCCAGCAAGACCCGCGCATCATCGTGGGGGCGGAGGGCAACTACTTTATCGACGACAAGGGCCGCCGTATTTTTGACAGCCTGTCCGGCCTGTGGACCTGTGGTGCCGGGCATAACCGCAAGGAAATCCAGGAAGCCGTGTCACGCCAGCTGGGTACGCTGGACTACGCACCGGGCTTTCAGTACGGCCACCCGCTGGCCTTCCGTCTGGCAGAAGAAATCGCCAACATCATGCCCGCAGGCCTGGACCACGTGCTGTTTACCGGCTCCGGCTCGGAGTGCGCCGACACCGCCATCAAGATGGCCAAGGCTTACTGGCGCCTGAAGGGCCAGCCGAGCAAAACCCGCTTTATCGGCCGCGCCCGTGGCTATCACGGTGTGAACATCGGCGGTACCGCGCTGGGTGGCATTGGTGGCAACCGCAAGCTGTACGGCCAACTGATGGATGCCGACCACCTGCCGCACACCCTGCAACCGGGCATGGCCTTTACCCGTGGCATGGCCGAAACCGGCGGTGTGGAACTGGCCAATGAGCTGCTGAAACTGATCGAACTGCACGACGCGTCCAATATCGCTGCGGTCATCGTGGAGCCCATGTCCGGCTCGGCTGGCGTCATCGTGCCGCCGCAAGGCTATCTGCAGCGCCTGCGTGAAATCTGCAGCCAGAACAACATTCTGCTGATTTTTGACGAAGTGATTACCGCCTATGGCCGTATGGGCAAGTGGACCGGTGCCGACTACTTTGGCGTTACCCCGGACATCATGAACACCGCCAAGCAGATCACCAACGGCGCGGTACCGCTGGGTGCAGTGATTGCCTCGAAGGAAATCTACAGCACCTTCATGCAGCAAAACCTGCCGCAACATGCCATCGAGTTCACCCATGGCTACACCTATTCCGGTCACCCGGTGGCTTGCGCCGCCGGCCTGGCCACACTGGAACTGCTTAAGCGCGACCAATTGATCGAACAATCGCTGGCGCTGGCCCCGGTATTTGAGGACAAGCTGCATGCGCTCAAGGGCAGCAAGCATGTGGTGGACATCCGCAACTGCGGCCTGGCCGGTGCCATCCAGCTGGCTGCGCGCGACGGTGATGCCGCCATCCGCCCCTACGAAACCGGCCTCAAGCTGTGGCAGGCAGGCTTCTACGTACGCTTTGGCGGCGACACCCTGCAGTTCGGGCCCAGCTTCAATACCACCCCGGCCCAGCTGGATACGCTGTTTGCCGCCGTAGGTGATGTGCTGAACGGCCTGGCCTGATCTCCAACATTCAAACCAATACCGCGCAATCAAAGAGAGAATTCAACGTGAGCACCATCGCCCATCTGATCAACGGTGAGCTTGTCCAGCAAGCAGGCCGCAGCACCCCCGTCTTCAACCCCTCGCTGGGCAAGCCGGTACGCGAAGTGGCCCTGGCCGACCAGGACATCATCCGCGCCGCCATCGACAGTGCCAAGGCCGCCTTCCCGGCCTGGCGCAAAACCCCGCCAGCCAAGCGCGCCCAGGTGATGTTCCGCTTCAAGCAACTGCTGGAAGCCAACCGCGACAAGATTGCCCAGCTGATCAGCGAAGAACACGGCAAGACGCTGGAAGACGCGGTGGGCGAACTGCAACGCGGCATCGAAAACGTGGAATACGCCTGCGGCGTGCCAGAACTGCTCAAGGGCGAATACAACCGCAATGTCGGCCCCAATATCGACAGCTGGAGCGACTTCCAGCCGCTGGGCGTGGTGGCGGGCATCACCCCGTTCAACTTCCCGGCCATGGTGCCGCTGTGGATGTACCCGCTGGCCATTGCCTGCGGCAACTGCTTCATCCTGAAGCCGTCCGAGCGCGACCCCAGCTCCACCCTGCTGATTGCCCAGCTGTTGTACGAAGCCGGTCTGCCCAAGGGCGTGCTGAATGTCATCAACGGTGACAAGCAGGCAGTGGACGGCCTGATCGAAGCCCCGGAAGTGAAAGCCATCAGCTTTGTCGGCTCTACGCCGATTGCCGAATACATCTATACCGAAGCCAACAAGCGCGGCAAACGCGTACAAGCACTGGGCGGGGCCAAGAACCACGCCGTGGTGCTGCCGGATGCCGATCTGGACAACACCGTCAACGCATTGATGGGCGCGGCTTATGGTTCCTGCGGCGAGCGCTGCATGGCCATTTCCGTGGTGGTAACCGTGGGCGACCAGGTGGCCGACAAGCTGGTGGAAAAGCTCAAGCCCAAGATTGCCGAACTGAAAATCGGCGTAGGCACTAGTTGCGGCCTGGACATGGGCCCGCTGGTAACCGGCGCGGCACGCGACAAGGTGGTGGGCTATATCAACAGCGGCGTAGAGCAAGGCGCAACGCTGGTGGTGGATGGCCGTGGCTTGACCGTAACCGGCTGCGAGGAAGGCTTCTTCGTTGGCGGTACGCTGTTCGACCACGTCAAGCCCGGCATGAAGGTTTATGAAGAAGAAATCTTCGGCCCGGTGCTGTGCATCGTGCGGGTGAACAGCCTGGAAGACGCCATGCAGCTGATCAACGACCACGAATACGGCAACGGCACCTGCCTGTTCACCCGTGATGGCGAAGCGGCACGCCTGTTCTGCGACGAAATCGAAGTGGGCATGGTGGGCGTCAACGTACCGCTGCCGGTACCGGTGGCCTACCACAGCTTTGGCGGCTGGAAGCGTTCGCTGTTTGGCGACCTGCACGCCTACGGCCCGGATGGCGTGCGCTTCTACACCAAGCGCAAGACCATCACCCAGCGCTGGCCGCAACGCGCCAGCCACGAAGCTTCGCAGTTCGCCTTCCCCAGCCTGTAACGGCCGCATAGCAGACTGAAACCACACAGCCCCTGCCCACACCACGTGGACAGGGGCTGTTGTCATTCAGGCCCGGCAAACAGCGGTTACGGGCAATCCGGGCGATCCGAAGAACCCGTGGCGACCGGACGCTGCAATTGGCACATCCGCCGATGCAGAAGAGTGAAATCCTCCACCGGCCCCATGCCTAGCTGTACCAGGGCAATCATTGCCTGCCCTTCACGCTGCGCCTTGGCAGCCGCAGTTTCACCCGTCTTCGCTTCGGGCCATACCACCCAGGTGGCAGCCAAGGATTCATCAATACGGACCACGGCCTGAAACAGTGGGTTTCCCTTGCTCGAAGATGCGAGCGGGCACAGTATTATTGCCTGACCATCGCCCGGTAAATCCGGCAGTGACTGCCCGGCAGGCAGGCAGTCTGCATTCCAGACGCTTGTGCGCACCTCTGGCGCAAGCGGCCATGCCAGCAGGCTAAATTCATTGCTTGGCAGCGCCTGTATCAGCGCCGGCGCGGCATTGTTACACAGTGCGCGCGACCATCGCCGCCGCAACTGGCGACAAAACGCCTGCGACTGGGGAATGTACTCTTCCCAGCCATAGTGCTTGATAAGGATGCGCAACTGTGGCACATCCAGCGCGGCAGCAGGTGTACTGGCATCGCGCATGCGCTGCCGCGCAAGCTCTGCGCTGACAGCGTCTGCCGACCCCGTCCCCAGGGAAAAGTGCTGCCCCCCGGCACCTGGATTTCTCACGGCAATGCGTGGCAGCACCAAGGGGTGGTCGGCCACACGCACATGCACATCCTGCGCCAGTTCGGCCAGTTGCTCTTCCGTCAAATCGCTGGGGCCGCCACAGCCCGTGAGCAGCAGGAATGCAGGCACAAAAAAACCCGCACGCGAGCGGGTTGTGAAGGGCGCCGACATCAGGACTTGTCGGTATCGTCCTTGCCTGGTGGCACGTAACCAGGAAAAGTAAAGCCGCTGAACAGTTGCTTGGTTTGCTCCTGCATGCGGTTCTGCATTTCCAGGAACATGCCGGTACTCTGCTCCATATAGCTGGACATCACGTTCTGGATGGCCGGACCTTGCAGCTTCATGAACTCACCCCACATGGTGGAGTTGAACACCGCCTTGTCACCGTAAATGGAACGGGTCTGCTCCTGCAACTTCTGCTGCATCTGACCAAACAGCTGCAGGTTCTTTTCCAGGAAGGGGCCCATCATGCCTTGCATGGCCTGACCATAGAAACGGATGAACTGGGTCAGCACCTCGTAACTAAACATGGGCATGCCGCCATTTTCCTCCTCCAGGATGATCTGCAGCAGCACGCTGCGGGTGATGTCATCCTGCGTCTTGGCGTCGACAACCTGGATATCCACGTTTTCGAGCACCAGCTGCTTTACGTCTCCCAAAGTGATGTAGGAACTGGTCGCCGTATCGTACAGGCGACGGTTCGGGTACTTCTTGATGACCCTTTTTTCAACACTCATGTAACACTCCCGGATTATTGTCGTTGGTGTTGTGCACCCGCAATTTATCATAAATACAACAAGCTAGAGCAAAACTTCTATGCCCTTTACGCGGTGCATGCTACATTCCACCTTCATTGTGCAGTGCAATATAAAAATAGATACAATCAATACAGAGCTTGTCGGTCATTTCCACGAAATCTAATGATGAGGGTTAAAAACATGTTCAATACCAACGATCAACTGAGCAAGATCTCCCTGTCCGGCTTTGAAGCTGCCCTGCGTGTAGCCCAGATCTCCCTGGACAGCGCCGAACGTCTGGTCAAGCTGAATCTGGAAGCTTCCAAGCAAACCCTGGAAGAAAACGTGAAGGTTGCCAAGGCTCTGGCCGGCGCTACCGACGCACAAGAAGCCCTGAACCAGTTCAACCAGTTGACCAGCCAGTCGGTTGACAAGGCCGTAGCCAACTCCCGCAACGTATACGAAATCGTTTCCGCTGCTCAGACCGAACTGTCCAAGCTGGCTGAAGAAAACCTCGGTAGCTTCAACAAAAACCTGATCACCGCTTTGGAAGGTGCTGCCAAAAATGCTCCGGCAGGTTCCGACAATGCGCTGAATGCCGTCAAGACCTCGCTGGCTGCTGCTGCAGCCGCCGTCAATAGCTTCAGCAAGGCTGCCCAGCAAGTTGCTGAATTTACCGACAGCAGCATCAAGGCAGCCAGCAGCGCAACTGCGGATGCCGTCAAGACCGCCACCAAGCGCGCCTAAGCACGTTCAGGCTAAGTCAAAACCCCGCCATGGCGGGGTTTTTTGTTTTCCTGATGCACGCCAGCCACTGCAGGTTTACAATCCCGTTTTTGAGTTCCCGCAAAGACCACAGGTTCAACGCATGAAAATCAGCAGCAACTTTGACGCAGGCAGTATCGACATCGTTTCCATGGAGAGTTTCGACGACATCCAGCTGCGGATTCCGCGTGACAATGCCTCTGACTTTGCCCAATGGTTTTATTTCCGCCTGCAGGGCGCGGCCTACCAGGCTTGTACGCTGCGCTTCCTGAATGCGGGTGAGTGCGCCTACCCGGAAGGCTGGACCAACTACCAGCTTATGGCCTCCTACGACCGCATCAACTGGTTCCGCGTACCGACACAGTACGATGGCCAGGTGATGACCGTAGAACACGTCCCGCTGGCCAACAGCGTGTACTACGCCTACTTCGAACCCTACTCGCACGAACAGCACCTGAACCTGCTGGGCCAGGCACAAGGATCCGGCCTGTGCCAGATTCACGACCTGGGCTTTACCGTGCAGGGTCGTGACATCAATCTGCTCACCATCGGCCACGAGGTGGAGTCCGACCTGAAAATCTGGGTGACTGCCCGCCAGCACCCGGGTGAAACCATGGCCGAATGGTTTGTCGAAGGCTTCCTCAACCGCTTGCTGGATCCGCTGGATGCCACCTCGCGCGCCCTGCTGGACAAGGCCACCTTCTACGTGGTGCCCAATATGAACCCGGATGGTTCCATCCTGGGCAATCTGCGCACCAATGCAGCCGGGGCTAATCTCAACCGCGAATGGCTGGAACCAAGCGCCGACACCAGCCCGGAAGTACTGCTGGTGCGCAACAAGATGCAGGAAACCGGGGTGGACCTGTTTCTGGACATCCATGGCGACGAATCGCTGCCTTATGTCTTTGTCGCCGGCACCGAGGGCGTGCCTTCCTACACTGACGCCATCCGCCAGTTGGAAGACAAGTTCAAGCACTACCTGATGGTGTCCAACCCGGACTTCCAGGACGAAGTTGGCTACGAAAAAGATGCTCCGGGCAGTGCCAACCTGAGCCTGGCCACCAACTGGGTGGGCGAAAACTTCAAATGCCTGGCTTTTACCCTGGAAATGCCGTTCAAGGACAATGCCAACCTGCCAGACGACGACTACGGCTGGAACGGCCAGCGCAGCCTGCGCATGGGGGAAGCCATGCTGACTCCGATCTACGCCGTGATCAACGAATTGCGCTGAAGCGCAGCCCGTCCTGACGCAAAAAAGCCGGAGCGAGTCTCCGGCTTTTTGATTGGGGTGCTGCAAGACAGGCATTACATGACCACTGGCAGCTTCTCCAGCGCCTTCACCAGCTCGATCTCGGCCAGACACCAGTCACTTCCCTTTTCCAGCACCTTGCCCAGTGCAATCTGAAAATGCTTGCTGCGTGCCGTCATATAGTACTGTTTGCCCAATGTATATACAGAAATCGGCATGATCAGGGCGTTGATACGACGCCCTCCCCTGTCAAACGGTACAAACAGGGAAATATGCCCTGACAGCCAAACCATGTCCGGCGGCAAGCTCGGATCAATCAGCTTGATATCCACCGGGCGGATGGATGCGGCCACCGGGCGGCTGGACAGCGTTTCCAGGCCCAGGTAAATGCGCTCGCGCTGACTGGCCCGCTTAACCCGGCGAATCAGGCCCAGGCTCCAGTTATTACTGTCCACATCACGATAACCTACCAGCCTGCCCAGGCTCACCCACTCATTTCCAAGCGAATCCAGGGTAACGCCCAAGCCAGTCTGGCTGACATTTTCCACCGACCAATGCAAAAATTCGTCACGCGTATGCACAACGGGCTGCGGCATATCAGTAGACAGATTCAGTGGTGCCAGGGCCAGCGTGCTGCGGTCACGCTTGCGGCTGGTGACAAAGCCATAAATGCGGATATTGGCGGCATCATCAAAGCTGTCGGTATCGGCTTGCCGCGTCTGCACCATACTGGCCTCATCCGGCTGGCGAATCAGCCGATGCAGGGTTGACAGGCGGTGTGCCACCTCGAGATTACGGTTGGTTACGGCCATACGCTCAGCACGTTCAAAACGCACCGGCCTGGCAGCCCACTCACGACACAGCATGCGTAACAAGCCGGCATCGATACCTGGCTCTACCAGCGGCTTCAGTTCGGGTGGCAAGCGCCCACCCTCCATCACCGTGGCCCAGCCATGAATGATTTCCACCATGTCTGCGGTGGACCAGAACCGGGCAGCATCACTGATAAAGCCAGCATGGGCACGTGCCGCCGGCATTGCCTCGGTCAAGGTCACAGCAAAGCTGGCCTCTTCCGAATACTGCGGCTGCAGCGACATGCGGTTGGAAACCAGGCAAAGAATCTGATAGGAGAAATTGAATTGGCGCAGGCTGAGGTTGCCACTGCTCAACAGCGACAGCATCAACATGATCAGATACTGGTCCTGCACCGTCGTCCCCGGGCTTTCCTCCCCAAACAGGAAAACCGGTGTGGAGTCGATGCGCATTTGCTCGGCAAAACGGTAGAGCTGATTAACATTCAGCCAGAACACATCATCCGGACTGAAATGCCGCAGATACTGCCAGCGGGCAAATTCGCCAAAATAATGCATCATGCGCACCAGAACCAGCGGCAGCATAGCCCGCAGTCGCTCCTCGTGCTGCATATCGGTATCAACAGACAGTGCACGCTGGTAAAACTCAAGAAACTGTTTACCAAAAGACAGGATTTGCGACCGCAGCTGACCTTCCAGCACTTTAGGCATGCGTGTGTTCATGAAGTACTGTGAACACAGGTTTTCATGCAAGGGCTGTATTTCCAGATTCAACGTCAGCACGGCATCTAGCAGATCAGCCGTTACATGCGGGGAAAGCGCATTCACCTCTGCCAACATCTCGGTAATTCTCTCATGCGCAGCCGCACCATATTCCTGCTTTAGCGTATCGGCATAAGCCTTGGCGGCGGCTGCATTGGCCAAAGGATCTGACTTGTTCTTTGAGCCTCGGGAGAAAAAGTCCAACATGTCGTAACTTTCAGTCGGTCATGGTGACAGGGAGCATTGATGGAGCAGCGGGTGCAGCATTTATTCTTATCAGTATTTATACAAGCAGGCAAATCAGCAAGAAGAACTTGCGTACAAAAACAAAAAGCGCCCATGCAGGCGCTTTTTTCAGGCACTTGGTAGGCCATGTTACATCAGATGGCCAGATCTTCAAGCGTTTTGCCAGCGTTCAGCAGCTCCTGAACCCATACCGGCTTGCGGCCACGGCCAGTCCAAGTCAGTTCGGCATTTTCCGGGTGACGATACTTGGCTTCCACCGGCTTGCGAACCGCGCCGCCCACCTTGCCCAGTACCTCTTCCACGCTCAAGCCATAAGCCTTGGCCAGTTCGATGATCTGCTTTTTGGCCTTGGTTTTTTCTTCGGATTCACGACGCTTGATTTCGTTTTCAACGTCGCTTTTCAGTGCAACCAGCTCGGTAAAGCTCAGAGTGCTAATATCCATTTTTCCGCCCTTATTATTCAGTTTGACAACAACAGTTTCAATTTAGCCAAAAGGCAGTCCATTCGTCAAGACAAAACAGTTAAAATTCTGTAAGCAAACCAAATGCTTATTCATCCTGAGTAACATAAGGCAAAGTCAGACACGTCAGTTGATTGAGATATTCCGCTTCCAGGTAAATACCTTTCTCCCAACATGCGGATTGTACAACCACCAGCGTTTCGTATTCGCCCTCAGCAACGGGGCAAATGGCAGCAACCATTCCAATGGATTGTTCAGGGACTTCAGGACTGAATAACTTACTACCCACAGTGGCGCAAGAAGACAGGCGGGCCTTGAATAAGCGCCGTTTCAACTTACCGAGATATTGGGTGCGCGCCACAATTTCCTGCCCTGGGTAGCAACCCTTTTTAAAGCTGACCGCACCAATCAATTCCATATTTGCCATCTGGGGAACAAATTGCTCCTGCGTTGCCTGCACCACCCAGGCAATGCCCGCATCTATATCGCGGATACTCCACGCCATGGATGACACTGCAGTTGCCGTTTCAGCAAGCAGTACCGGCAACAACGCTGAGCTTTCTTCTAGCTGAAGCAGATAACCACCTTCTGGCAAGGCGATGGCTGTTTCAGTCGCCCCCTGCAACACAGTCAAGGCAACCGGTGCTGCTGCTGCAAAGTATTGCTCAATCCGGGCCTGTACTTGCACGCCACGCACACCGGCAATACTGGTTTGCGCCGCATCCACCACATTCACTTTCACCTTGGAGCGCATCACAAACATGGCCAGACGCTTGGCCACCGCCTGGCAGATATCCGACGCGACAATCAGGTAATAAACCGACTGCTGCCTCCAGACAAGAAAACTGGCCAGCATGCGCCCTTTGGCCGTGGAATAAGTACTGAACCGCGCCACACCATCAGTAACATCCCGAATATCGCCTGACAATTGGCCCTGCAGAAAAGTTTCGGCATCTTCGCCTTCTACCCGGATAATGCTGAAACTATCCAGCATTGCCAGTGCATTTCCATCACGCACTGCCGCAACCTGCTGGAAAATATCCGGAAACGCCAGCCGGTTATCCGCACCGACATAACCCTGATTTTTTTCTACCCACGCCTGCCATGTCTTGTTCATGTTGCTACACCTGTGATTAGCACACCAAATTAGTCAAGAATTTTACTTTTTCCCATCAATTTCTACCAGCACGTTAGCGACAGACACTGCCATGCCGCCGCGATATTCTTTTCCTGTCATGCACTTAGTCACACTTGGATATCAAGGCAAAGAAAAAGCTGCCAAAATCACAGCCAAAGCGTTGACAGGCCTGATTCCCGTCGGTATAGTTCGCACTCTCTTGGATGTTCCCTGATAGCTCAGTTGGTAGAGCGACGGACTGTTAATCCGCAGGTCGCAGGT
>NZ_JBMDJV010000035.1:0-48085 GCF_057809375.1 Aquitalea sp. FG25 | reverse complement strand
AACCGCTGACCTCTTGCATGCCATGCAAGCGCTCTCCCAGCTGAGCTATACCCCCACGGGTACTACGTCTGGTACTCTGGCGTCCCCACGGGGAGTCGAACCCCGGTTACCGCCGTGAAAGGGCGATGTCCTAGGCCACTAGACGATGGGGACCCTAAGAACTTTATCCGACTGGAACGATGTGGTGGAGCTAAGCGGGATCGAACCGCTGACCTCTTGCATGCCATGCAAGCGCTCTCCCAGCTGAGCTATAGCCCCGTGTCTGTCGTTCACAGTGGGGCGCAGTATAGACAGGCTGTCCGTGACTGTAAAGAGATCTGCGAAAAAAATTTTCGCGCTTCCCTGCGCTATAATCACCGGTTCTGCAATGACAGGGTTGGATTGCCAATGTCGGTTGGTCATTACGAAAACTTCCCGGTCGGGTCGATCTTGCTGCCACGGCGCATGCGCCGCGCGGTGCATGTCATCTATCATTTTGCCCGCTATGCCGACGATGTGGCAGATGAAGGCAACAAGCAGCCGGAAGAGCGCCTGCGCGAGCTGGCACACCTGCGTGACGAGCTGGATGTCATCCGCGATGGCGGCATCCCGGCCATGCCGCTGATGCGTAACCTGGCAGCCGTCATCAGCCGCCATCAGCTGCCGCTGCAACCGTTTTACGACTTGCTGTCCGCCTTCAGCCAGGACGTGGTGAAAACCCGTTATCAGAACTTTGCCGAACTGGTGGATTACTGCCGCCGCTCGGCCAACCCGGTGGGCCGGCTGATGCTGGCGCTATATGGGGAAAACGACCCGCGCAGCCTGGCCATGTCCGACGGCATCTGCACCGCCCTGCAGCTGATCAACTTTCTGCAGGACGTGGGGGTGGACTGGAACAAGGGCCGCATCTACATTCCGCTGGATGATCTGGAGAAATTCCGCATCCGCGAAGGACAGATTGCCGGGCGCGATGCCACCGGCCTGTGGCGGCCGATGATGCTGGCGCAGATAGAACGCACCCGTAAGATGCTGCAAGCCGGTGCCCCGCTGGGCAAGGTGCTCAAGGGCCGCCTGGGGCTGGAGTTGCGCCTGATCATCATGGGCGGCGAACGCATTCTGAAAAAGCTGCATGACAGCGGCGGCGATGTATTCCGCCAGCGTCCGGTACTGACCTGGCGCGACTGGATTTACATGTTGTGGCGTGCGCTGCGCGCCAGATAAGCAGCCAACCATACTCATTCAGGCGGGAAGCTCAGGGCTGACCCGTCGGCAACAAAGGAGAGGCGTGTGACGCCGCAGCAGTATTGTCAGGATAAGGCCGCCAGCAGCGGCTCCAGCTTTTACTACAGCTTCCGCTTTTTGCCGGAAGACCGCCGCGATGCCATTACCGCGCTGTATGCCTTTTGTCGCGAAGTGGATGATGTGGTGGATGAATGCCACGACGAGGGCGTGGCCCGTGCCAAGCTGGCCTGGTGGCGTGGCGAGGTGGCAAAGCTCTACCACGGCCAGCCGGAACATCCGGTGATGCTGGCGCTCAAGCCGCATGTGACAGTACTCGACCTGCCGCAAAACCTGCTGGAAGAGATTGTCGATGGCATGCAGATGGACCTGGACTTCGCGCGTTACGATCGCTTTCAGGATTTGCTGCTGTACTGCCATCGCGTGGCGGGCGTGGTGGGTCAGCTGGCGGCGCAGATTTTCGGCTATCAGGATAGACAGACACTCAAGTACGCCCACGAGCTGGGCATTGCTTTCCAGCTTACCAATATCATCCGCGATGTGGGCGAAGACGCCCGCCGGGGCCGCATCTACCTGCCGGTAGAAGAACTGCAGCGTTTTAATGTGCCCGCCAGCGACCTGATGCATTACAAGGAAAGCCCGGAGTTTGCTGCGCTGATGTCCTTCCAGATCGAACGTGCGCGTGAATATTACCGCCGCGCCTGGGAGCTGCTGCCTGCCGTGGACCGCAAGCGCCAGCGTCCCGGCCTGCTGATGGCCGCCATTTACCGTGCCACGCTGGAGGAAATCCAGCTGGATGGCCCGGCCAAGGTGCTGAACCAGCGCCTGTCACTGACGCCGCTGCGCAAGCTGTGGCTGGCCTGGCGCACCTGGACGCTGGGTTATAAAGCCTGATAACGCCATGCGTGCCAGACCGAAAGTTGCCATTATTGGTGCCGGCTGGGCCGGGCTGGCTGCCGCTGTCGAACTGGTAGATCAGGCCGAGCTGAGCCTGTTTGAGGCCGGTCGTGAACCAGGCGGACGGGCACGGCGCATTTATGGCAGTGATAGCCAGCTGGATAACGGTCAGCACATTCTGATTGGCGCTTACCACGACTGCCTGCGGCTGATGCACAAGGTGGGCGTTGATGTTGATCGTGCGATGCTGCGACTGCCGCTGAGCTGGCAGCGGCTGGATGGCATCCGCATGCAATGCCCGCCTTGGCCGGCACCGCTGCATGTATTGGCTGGTTTGCTGGCGGCCAAAGGGCTGGGCTGGCGCGACAAGTGGCAGCTGGCGCGGGCCTTGCAGGTGCTGAAATGGCGGCGCTGGCAGCTGGCCGAGGACATGACGGTTGCGCACTGGTTACAGGCGCAGCGTCAATCGGACTGGCTGGTTGAACAATTCTGGCGCCCCATGGTGCTGTCGGCGTTGAATACCCCGCTAGAACTGGCCTCGATGCAGGTTCTTGCCACCACCTTGCGTGACAGTCTGGGCGGAAGCCGTGCTGACAGTGACCTGCTGTTGCCACGGCTGGACCTGTCCGAACTGTTTCCGGAGACGGCCCTGCGCTGGTTGTGTGCTCGCGGCGCTCAGTGGCAGCCGGGCAGCCGGGTGTCCAGCATCGTGCCGTCAGCGGATGGTGTGCTGGTGGATGGCCAGCGCTTTGACGCCGCCATTGTGGCGGTTGCTCCGTATCATGCTGGCGCGTTATTGCAAGATGGCACTTTGCAGACACAGGTCAAGGCTTTCCGTTACTGGCCGATATATACCGCATATCTGCGCTACGACGCCGATATCAGCATGCCGTTGCCCATGCTGGGTTTGCAGGGCGGTACGCTGGACTGGCTGTTTGACCGCCAGGCCCTGTCGGGCGAGCGTGGTCTGCTGGCTGCCGTTATCAGCGCGCCGCCGCAGGCGGTACAGTTAATGGAGCGGGAGGCGCTGCTGCAGGCGGTCAGGGCGGATGTGGAATACATGTTGCCTGCGCTCAACGGCCTGCAGCCGGTGGCCAGCCACTTGATCGTGGAGAAGCGTGCGACCTTCGGCTCCGAGGTGGGACTGACAAGACCACACTGCCGTAGCAGGGTACAATCGGTTTATCTGGCGGGGGACTGGCTATGTCCTGATTACCCCGCCACGCTGGAAGGTGCAGTACGCAGCGGCGTGCAGGCGGCCAGCCAGCTTATGCAGGATTTGCCATCATCACGGACCACCGGCAGGTGGTCCTCAGCTGAAAAAACAAAATGAACCAAACATTTGCCAAGGATTGTCTGGCTGGTCGCGTCATTCTGGTGACGGGGGCCACGCAAGGGGTAGGTCGGGAAGCCGCGCTGACGTTTGCTGCACACGGTGCAGACGTTGTTTTGCTGGCGCGCAGCGTAAAGGGGCTGGAGAAGGTCTACGATGAAATTGTGGCCGCTGGCGGCAAGGAACCGGCAGCCATTCCGCTGGACTTGCTCACCGCCACCGACGAGCAGCTAAGCAATGCTGCTTTCCAGATCAAGCAGACGCTGGGCCGCCTGGATGGCATCGTGCATTGTGCCTCGCATTTTTATGCCTTGTCGCCGCTATCCAATCAGGGCATTGACGAGTGGATGAACCAGTACCGCATCAACACGGTGGCGCCGTTTGCACTGACGCGTGCCTGCCTGCCGCTGTTGAAAGAGTCGGAAGATGCCTCGGTATTGTTCATGGGGGAAACCCACTCGCTGTACCCGGCGGCGTACTGGGGCGGCTTTGGTGCATCCAAGGCCGGGCTGAATTATCTGACCAAGGTTGCTGCAGATGAATGGGATGTCTACCCGAACCTGCGTGTCAACCAGCTGATTCCGGGACCGGTGAATTCGCCGCAGCGCAATCGTACCCATCCGGGCGAAGCCAAGAGCGAACGCGCCGATCTGGCCACGCTGATGCCTTATCTGCTGTATTGGCTGTCCGCCGACAGCAAGGGCCGCAGCGGGGAGATCATCGAGCTGGACCTGCGCAGCAAAAAGGGCGAATAAGCCGCATCCGCGCCGTTGCCTGCATGGCTGCGGCGAATGGCATCATGGGGGTAAAGCATGAAGAGTCTGTGGATTCTGCCTTTGCTGGCGGTGCTGGCCGGCTGCAACTGGGTCAATAATGTATCCGGCCTGTCCAAGGAAGCACACAAGGCGCTGGGAGCGGCTTGCCGCCAGACCGGCCGCTCGCTGGAAGAGTGTTTCCGGCGCAATCCGGATGCCGATACCGCAGCCATTTATTCCGGCTGGCGCGAGATGAACGAATACATGACCAAGAACAAGCTGGAAACCATGGAACCGCCAACCGACAGTGCGGCGGGCCATGCGGAAAGCTCAAGGCCAGCAGCCAGTACGCCAGCGGATGGCAAGTCATCCAGTGCATCGCCCGCACCGGCAGCCAATATGGCCCCCCCTCTCACCAGTGAGGAGGCGGACAAGGCTGCCAAGAGCGACCCCCAGGTAGCCGCCGTGCTGGCCGCCATTCGCAAGAATGGCGGTGGTGACAAGCCCAAACCCAAGGCCAACAGCAGTAGTGGTGAACCCGATCAGAAGCGCCTGCTCAACATCATCCAGCAACTCAATGGCAACAAGCCGGCCGCCAATGGTGAAACACCGGCTGACAATGCCAATCCCGGTTGAACCCTTCCTCTGCTTTTCCTGATGGCAAAAATCAAAACTGTTTTCAGCTGCACCGAGTGCGGCGGCCAAGTGCCAAAATGGCAAGGCCAGTGTCCGCATTGTTCCGCCTGGAACACCTTGGTTGAGGCCGTATCCACGCCTGCCGCCAGCAATCCACGCTTTCAATCCTGGTCCACCACCAATGCCCGGGTACAGGTGCTGTCCGAGGTTAAGACCGAAGAAGTCCCGCGTGACCCTTCCGGCATCGACGAACTGGACCGTGTGCTGGGCGGCGGCATTGTGCGTGGCGCGGTCATCCTGATTGGCGGCGATCCGGGCATTGGCAAATCCACCTTGCTGTTGCAGGCGCTGGCGGTAATCGGCAAGCGGCGCAAGGTGCTGTATGTGTCGGGCGAGGAATCACCACAACAAATTGCCCTGCGTGCCTCGCGGCTGGCGGTAGACCCCAGCCAGGTGAACCTGCTGGCGGAAATCCGGCTGGAAGCCATCCAGGAGGTGCTCAAGCAGGAGCAGCCTGACGTTGCCGTGATCGACTCCATCCAGACGCTGTACACCGAGCAAGTGACCTCGGCCCCCGGCTCGGTATCGCAGGTGCGCGAATGCGCCGCCCAGCTCACCCGCATGGCCAAGCAGACCGGCACCACCATTCTGCTGGTGGGCCATGTCACCAAGGAAGGCTCGCTGGCTGGTCCGCGTGTGCTGGAGCACATGGTGGACACCGTGCTGTATTTCGAGGGCGACTCCCACTCCAGCTACCGCATGATCCGCGCCATCAAAAACCGCTTTGGCGCGGTCAACGAGCTGGGTGTGTTTGTGATGACCGAAACCGGTCTCAAGGGCGTGTCCAATCCCTCGGCCATTTTCCTGTCGTCCTATCGTGACGATGTGCCGGGTTCCTGCGTGCTGGTGACGCAGGAAGGCACCCGCCCCTTGCTGGTGGAAGTACAGGCGCTGGTGGATGACTGTCACGGCATGCAGCCCAAACGCCTCACCGTAGGGCTGGAGCAGAACCGGCTGGCCATGCTGCTGGCGGTGCTGCACCGCCATGGTGGCGTGGCCTGTTTTGATCAGGACGTGTTTCTCAACGCGGTGGGCGGGGTCAAGATCAGCGAACCGGCTGCCGACCTGGCAGTGATTTTGGCCATGGTGTCGTCGCTGCGTAACAAGCCCTTGCCGGAAAAGCTGGTGGTGTTTGGTGAGGTGGGGCTGGCTGGTGAAGTGCGCCCGGTATCACGCGGGCAGGAGCGCCTGAAAGAAGCCGCCAAACTGGGTTTTACCCGCGCGCTGATTCCTACCGCCAACAAGCCGCGCCAACCAATTGAGGGCCTGCAGATCATTACGGTGGACCGGCTGGAGCATGCCGTCGATTATTGTCGCGGAGACTGAATGTGATCAACCCTGCCGAACTGGAAGCCGAACTGCCCTATCTGCAGCGTTATGCGCTGGCGCAGCTGCGCGACCGGGATGCCGCCAATGAAATCGTCCAGGAAACCGTGCTGGCGGCATTGGAATCCGGCGACAGCTTTAGCGGCAAATCCAGCCTGCGTACCTGGCTGACCTCCATCCTGCGCTTCAAGCTGATCGACCGACTGCGCCGCAAGGGCAAGGAAGTGTTGTTTGCTTCGCTGGAAGAAGAAACCGACGATAGTGATTTTGATGGCCTGTTCAGCAAGGACGGCCACTGGCAGGACAAGATCAAGGCCTGGAGCGGGCCGGAAGAGTCACTGATGTCACGCCAGTTTTGGGAAGTGTTCGAGCGCTGTTCCGAGGTGATGCCGCGCCGCACCGCCATGGCTTTTGTCATGCGCGAGGTGATGGGGCTGGAAATTGCCGAAATCTGTAACAATCTGGACATTACCGCGACTAACTGTTCCGTACTGCTGTATCGCGCCCGCATGAGTTTGCGGGAGTGCTTCGAAATCCGCTGGACCGGGGAGGCCAGGGCATGAAGATCAATTGCCGTCAGGCCAGCCGTTTGATATCGCAGGGGCTGGATCAACCACTCAGCCAGTGGGACCATGTGCGCCTGCGCGTACATTTGTGGATGTGCGGCAACTGCCGCCAGTTCTCGCATCAGCTGCAACTGATGCGCCAGTCCGCCCGTAAGGCCGGGCAGGGGGAATAGGCTGTACTCAAGCCTGGGCCTGCGTTGATCGCGGCCACAGTAAAGCCGACCTTCGGGTCGGCTTTTTCATGGGCAGACACTGCGTGTAGCTAGTGTGCCTGTTTGTTATGTGCCTGGCGCTGCGGACAGCTGGCGCAGGACTGTTCGCACAACCCGGCTCCAGTCAGCGACTGTTTGAGCGCACACACCGAACGGCGGCAGGCAATGAAGCGGATGTCTTGCTCTGCTGCCAGTGAGCGGAAATGGCGCATTACATTGTGACCAAGGAAGTCGGTAAACAGGATGAGCAGATCGGTACCTGCTGGCAAGCGGTCCACCTTGCGCTGATGCGAGCTGTTGCGACCGCTCAGATGGCGATGAATATTGATGCCATGTTCCTGTAGCACGTTGGGGATATTGCCCAGGGTATCTGCGCCTACCAGCATTGCGTTCATGAATGGCTCCTGTTCGGATAAGTTTTGCAAATGATAATCATTACTATTTATAAATGCAAGCTCCGCAACATTTCATTGTCATCTTCGCGCTGCCGACTGCGTGTGTTTGCAGTCGGCCGGGCCGCTCAGGGCAAGGCTTGTACGCGAATCCGCACGCTGTGGCTTTGTCGTCCTTGCTGCTGGCCACTGCCGATCAGCAGGCTTTCCCGCCCCTGGCTGTCCTGCGTGGTGCGGGCCACCTCCAGCCATTCGCCCAATTGGCCTTCCACCGTGGTGGATAGCTGGCTGCCATTGCGTTGTGTACCGCTGAATGCCTGTTGGCTGACGGCCAGTTCGATGCTGACCCGCTTTCCATTCAGGCGGGGCCGGGCATAAAAGCCGGTAATGGCATCCTGAACGCTGCTGCCACGCAGGATGCCGCCCTGCGGTGTCAGCATCACCCAGGGCAGGGGCCGGCTTTGCACGGCCTGGATGAAGCCGCTGCGCCCTTCCAGCAGGGTGAGGCTTTGCAGGCTCTGGCTGGATTGGGTGCGGCTGTTCTGCTGGGCGGACAGGGTGACGCCATTGCCCATACTGCCGGGCATGATGCGGCCTATGCTAATGCCACCTTGTACTTGAACCCCGGATTGTGTCTGCGCGTTGCTGCCGGACTGGCTGACTTCCAGCTGCAGGCTGACCGGGCGCACATCCAGCTGCCTTGCCAGTGCGGCCAGCTGGTTTTCCCTGGCCGGGCTGGCATCGATGATCAGCTTGTTGTCCAGCACGCTCAGCCGTTCATCGGCACGCAGCTGTGCTTGCAGTGCGGCTTGCAGCTCGCTTGCCTCGCGCCAGCTCAGCTCGACAATTTGCAGGGCCAAAGCCGGTGCGCTGGCCAGTAGCAGTGCCAATAGTAATAGGGGTCGCATTTACAGCTCCTTGCCAGAACGCCAGATCGACCAGATCAGCCATACGCTGTTGAACAGCGCAATCATGAAACCGATGAAGCCGAAGAAGGGCAGGCCAAACAACTTGGGCCCGGCGTTTACCGTCATCACGATGGAAGAGCCGATTATCAGGCAGCCGGTGACAATGGCCATGGTCAGGCGATTGGTACTGCGATCCAGTTGTTTGCCAAAGCTGTCCAGCCGCTGCAAGTCCAGGTTGATGCGGAACTTGCCCTGGCGGATGTCCTTGGACAGGCGCAGGATGTCGCGCGGCAGGCCGGTGAGCATGCCCAGCGTTTCCTGCAGCGTCAGTTTGCCGCGCTTGAGCAGGGTTTTGGGGTGGTAGCGCGCGACAATCAATTCGCGCACAAAGGGGGTGATGTGCTCCACCAGCTGGAAGTCCGGGTCCAGTTGGCGGCCCAGGCCTTCCAGCGTGATCAGCGCCTTGAACAGCATGGCCATGTCTGGTGGCAGCAGGATGCCGTGGTCGCGAATCAAGGCCATGATGTCGTTGATCAGCTGGCTGATATTGAGGTTTTTCAGCGGGACATGTTCGTACTGGAACATGAATTCGCTGATGTCGTAGGCAAATTTCTGTTCGTCCACCGGCGTGTTGCCAGTCCACTCGATCAGCACATCCATCATGGCGTGTTCGTTGCGCTCGCCCAGTGCGGCCAGCAGGTCGACGATTTCATCGCGCCGGCCATGGCTGATACGGCCCACCATGCCGAAATCGATGAAGGCGATGCGGTGCTCCGGCAGGAAGAACACATTGCCGGGGTGCGGGTCGGCATGGAAAAAGCCGTTGAACAGGATCATCTTCAGCACGGCATCGGCACCATGGCTGGCCAGCACCACCGGGTCCAGCCCGCTTTGCGCCAGTTGGTCCAGCTTGCTGGCGGACAGGCCGTTGATATGTTCCTGCACATTGACTGCCGGATTGGTGAAGTCCCAGTACACCTTGGGCACCACCACTTGCGGATCGTCGGCAAAGTCACGGGCGAAGCGTTCCATATTGCGCGCTTCCACCGCCAGATCCATCTCGCGCTTGAGCGAACGGGAAAACTGGCTGACGATTTCCACCGGCTGAAAGCGGCGCGCGTCGGGAAATTCCATTTCAATCAGCGTGGCCAGGTGCGCCAGAATGCGCAGGTCGGCATCTACCTTGTCGACAATGCCGGGGCGACGCAGCTTGACCGCGACATGGCTGCCATCGTGCAGGGTGGCAAAGTGCACCTGGGCGATGGATGCCGAACCGATGGGCTTGTCGTCAAAGCTGGCAAACAGCTCTTCCGGCGGCTTGCCCAATGCCTTGGTCACCAGCAGGCGTACCGAGGCCGGGTCCACCGGTGGCACGGTGGACTGCAGTTTTTCGAATTCGGCTATCCATTCGGCAGAGAAAACATCCACCCGGGTGGACAGGATTTGCCCCAGCTTGATGAAGGTGGGGCCCAGTTCTTCAAACGCCAGTCTTACCCGCACCGGGGTGGGCAGGCCGGCATCGGCATCGGGCAAATGCAGGTTAAGCCATTCGCCGGCTTTCTCCATGGCGCGGGGCAGGCGCAGGCGCTGGGCAAACTCGCCCAGACCGTGGCGGATGAGGATGCCGCTGATTTCCTTCAGGCGCGGAAGATCGCGCATTGCAACAAGAGTTTCTCTGAGCATGGGCTGTTTGGTGTCCAAGTTGGCTTTACACTCCCGTCCCTGTCCGATAGAGTGCGGCCTATGAAATTGCAACTCCGATTACTCGCCGTGATGCTGGCTGGCGTCATGGTTTTTGCCCAGGCCGCACCTGAAAAAACTGCGCAGGATGCACGGCCCAAGGTCGAGGCCTCGGAAGACCCGATTGCCAAGTATGCCTCGCCTGGCGAGGATGCTGTAGGGGATTTGCTGCTGCAGGCCATGAGCCTCTTGGGTGTTGCCTACCGTTTTGGTGGCAACTCACCCGTCAGCGGCCTGGATTGCAGCGGTTTTGTCCGTTATGTATTCCAGAAATCCCTCAAGGTCAATTTGCCGCGTACCTCAGCTGAGATGGCGCGCATCGGCAAGGCCGTCGATAAAAGTGAACTGGTGGCAGGGGACTTGGTCTTCTTCAATACCCGTGGTTTTGCTTACTCCCATGTCGGCATGTATATGGGTAATGGCAAGTTCATCCATGCGCCGCGTACCGGGCGCAATGTCGAAGTGGTGAACATGAACCAGAGCTATTGGCAAAGCCGCTGGAATGGTGCACGTCGTATCAACCGCAGCAATGCCAATACAGTGGCCGCCGCTGACCAGGCCGATGCTGGCAATGATGCCGTGGCCGCTCCAAGCCGTGGCGGTAGTGCGGCAGCGCCAAAAATGAAGTGCCGCAAAGGCAAGAAGTGCAAGCCCGTCGCCGAAGCCTCTGCCAGCAAGAAAAAGGGCAGCAAGCAGGCTGGCAAGGCGGACAAGGGCAGCAAGCCTGCCAAGGCGGCCAAGTCCGGTCACGGTAAAAAGAAAAAGCCGGCCAACTGAAAGGTTGGCGGTCTGTCATCATCACGATGCCCGCCTGTGCGGGCATTGCGTTTTCAGGAATAGCCAGGCATGGCCATGAATATTGAAATCCCGGTTTGGAAAGACCCGCAGGGTGGCATTGTTGCCTGCGTGGAAAAAATCAAGGTAATGAACGAAAACCTGGAAGAGTTGCAGCAGATGGCGCAGGACGCGCTGGAAGATGCCATCCTGATGGGCTGCGATGAACAACAGGTGAAGGACTTTCTGGTACGCCTGATGCAAAGCCTGCACAACCCCTACCAGTCCTGAAAGGCAAGTCGGCATGCAATGGCCATTTGAAGTCCTGATCGGACTGCGTTATCTGCGCGCCAAACGGCGCAATGGTTTTATCTCCTTCATTTCCCTGATTTCCATCGTTGGCATCGCACTGGGTGTGGCGGCTCTGATTATCGTGCTGTCGGTGATGAACGGTTTCCAGAAAGAAATCCGTGGCCGTATTCTCAGCGTGGCCTCGCATGTGGAAATCTCTGCTTTCGATGGCCGGCTGGCGCAATGGCAAAGCATGGCCAAGGTGGCAGAAGGCGATGCGCATGTGCTGGCAGCAGCGCCCTTCGTTAACGGCCAGGGCCTGTTTTCTGCCTATGGCAATGTGCGCGGCGGCATGGTGCGTGGCATTGAGCCTGCCCTGGAAGACAAGGTGGTGGATGTAGGCCAGCACATGCTGCAAGGCAAGCTGGAGGCGCTCAAGCCCGGCAGCTTTGGCATTGTGCTGGGCGTGGAACTGGCGCGGCAGCTGAATGTGGGGCTGGGTGACAAGGTGACGCTGTTTACCCCGGAAGGTACGGTAACACCGGCGGGGATGATTCCGCGCTACAAGCAGTTCACCGTCATCGGCATCTTCAAGGTGGACATGTTCGAATACGACGCCTCGCTGGCGATGATTCATCTGCAGGACGCGCAAGTACTGTCGCGCATGGGCGATCGCGTGAGCGGGGTGCGGCTGAAGCTGGACGACCCGATGCTGGCACCGCTGGTGAAGGCCAAGCTGCAGCAGGAGCTGGGGCAGCAGGCGCAGGTAAGCGACTGGACTGATACCAATGCCAATTACTTCCGCGCGGTGCAGATAGAAAAACGCATGATGACCATCATCCTCACCCTGATCGTGGCGGTGGCCGCCTTCAATCTGGTATCCACCCTGGTGATGGTGGTAACCGACAAGCAGGCGGATATCGCCATCTTGCGCACGCTGGGGGCTGCGCCATCCAGCATCATGAAAATCTTCATGATCCAGGGCTCTGTGGCCGGGGTCAGCGGCACGCTGGCCGGTGTGGTCGGCGGTGTGGTTGTAGCGCTTAATCTGGACGTGATTGTGCCGGTCATCGAAAAAATACTGGGCACCAAGCTGTTGTCCAGCGAGGTGTACATGATTGACTACCTGCCTTCCGATGTGCAGCTGGGCGATGTCAGCACCATTACCGTGATTGCCCTGCTGCTGGCCTTGCTGGCCACCATTTACCCCAGCTGGCGTGCTGCGCGTACCCAGCCGGCGGAGGCGCTGCGCTATGAGTAATGTGCTGAACTGCAGCAATCTGGGCAAAACCTATAGCGAAGGGCGGCTGAACCTGACCGTGCTGTCGGATGTGTCGCTGAGCGTGGACAAGGGTGAGCGGCTGGCCATTGTCGGTGCTTCCGGCTCGGGCAAGAGTACGCTGCTGCACCTGCTGGGCGGGCTGGATACACCCAGCCAGGGCAGTGTGGAAGTGCTGGGACGCAATCTGGCCCAGTTGTCCGAGGCCGAGCGCGGCCGCATGCGCAACCAGTCGCTGGGCTTTGTCTATCAGTTTCACCATCTGTTGCCGGAGTTCTCCGCGCTGGAAAACGTGATGATGCCGCTGCTGATCCGCCGCATGCCACGCAAGGAAGCCGAAGCGCGTGCCACCAGCATGCTGAGCCGCGTCGGCCTGGCCCCGCGCCTGCAGCACAAGCCCGGCGAGTTGTCCGGTGGCGAACGCCAGCGTGCCGCCATTGCACGGGCGCTGGTGACCGAACCGGCCTGCCTGCTGGCTGATGAACCCACTGGTAATCTGGATTACCAGACGGCCCGTCAGGTGTTTGATCTGATGCTGGAGTTGAACGAAGGACTGGGCACCAGCCTGATCATTGTCACGCACGATCTGGAACTGGCCGCCCGCGCACAGCGTACGCTGCGGTTGGTGGAAGGCCGCTTGCAGGATACGGCGCTGACCTGAGCGTCAGCCTGAACCATCAGGGAGAAGCGGATGCTGTTTGTTCGTGAAGAAATGAATTTTGATTCGGTGATGCAGTTGTTGCAGACCGGCCCCGGGCTGATGCAGTTGTTGCTTGGCATTCTGAGCTTGCTGCTGGGTGTTTTTGTTGCCCGCAGCACCTTCCAGCACTATTTCCGGCATCATCCCGAGCGCTATGAGCGCTTCATCCCCTATGCGGCTTTTCGCCTGGTGCTGCCCGCTGTCGCGCTGGGCTGTATGTTGCTCAGCATCCTGTGCTGGAACTGGCTACACCACAGCCGCCCGCATCTGCTGCCACTGTTTACTGCCATGCTGTTCTGGCTGGGGGTAATCCGGCTGTTTACCGCCGTCATGCGCCAGGCTCTGCCCCAAAGCAAGTTCGAGCGTCATTCCGAACACTTTATCGCCACCGTGTTGTGGCTGGGTTTTGTCAGCTGGGCCATTGGTTTTGACGATGTAATGCTGGACTGGCTGCAGTCGGTGTCCTTCAGCGTTGGTAAATCCCGGCTGGATCTGCTCACCATCCTCAATGCCATGTTGTGGGTATCCATCATCGTGGTGGTGGCCTTGTGGGTCAGCCGGGTGCTTGAGGCGCGGGTGATGGGTCTCAAGCACATGGATCTCTCCTTGCGCATTGTGTTTGCCAAGATGGCGCGCACCTTGCTTATCGTCCTGGCGGTGCTGATTGCCCTGCCGGTGGTGGGGATAGATCTGACCGTGCTGTCGGTATTTGGCGGTGCGCTGGGGGTGGGGCTGGGTTTTGGTCTGCAGAAGATCGCCAGCAACTACGTGTCCGGTTTCATCATCTTGCTGGACCGTTCCATTCGCATTGGCGACCGGCTGATCGTGGATAACCGTGTCGGCTACGTGACCCGCATCACCTCGCGCTATGTGGTACTGAAAAGTGCGGATGGCTCGGAAGCGCTGGTGCCAAACGACGCGCTGATCTCCAATACCGTGATCAACCAGTCCTATTCGGACAAGGCCATGTGGATCAGCCTGCCGATTCAGGTGGATTACGCTGCCGATCTGGATCAGGCGCTGGCAGTATTGCGGGAAGCCGCAGCCCATCCCCGCGTGCAGACCGACCCGGCACCGGCAGCCTTTGTTACTGCTTTTGCCGATAGCGGCATTAACCTGGAACTAGGTATCTGGGTGAAAGACCCGGAAAACGGTTTCATGGGCCTGCGTTCGGAAATCTACTTGATTATCTGGCGACGTTTCAAGGAACTCGGCATCGAGATTCCTTATCCGCAGCGGGATGTACGGATTGTCAGCGACGTGGCCGTGGCGCTGCCCGGCAAGGGAGAGCAGGCATGACAGGCAAAAAACTGGCAATCGTGGATGATGATGCCGCAGTCCGGCAGGCATTGATCTGGCTGCTGGATGGCCAGGGGTATCAGGTTTGCGGCTTTGACAGCGCCGAGGAATTTCTGGCCACCGGGCCGGATATCAGCTTCAACGGGCTGATTGTCGATCTGCGCATGTCCGGTATGTCCGGAATCATGCTGCTGGAGCGACTGGCTGACCTGGCCTATTGCCCACCGGCCATCATGCTGACGGCGCATGGCGATGTGCCGCATGCGGTGGCCGCCATCAAGCTGGGCGCGCTGGATTTCATGGAAAAGCCCTTTGACGATGAAGTGCTGCTGGCACGGGTGGAGAACATGCTGCAGCAGGACGAAGCCAACCGCGCCAGCCATGCCCGGCGTCAACGTGTGGGCGGCCTGCTGGCGCAATTGACCGAGCGCGAAAAAGAAGTGATGCAGCTGATTTTGCTGGGCAAGCTGAACAAGCAGATTGCAGAAGAGCTTTCCATCAGCATGAAGACCGTCGAGGTTCATCGTTCGCGCGTGTTTGAAAAAATGGGCGTCAAATCAGCGGTAGAGCTGGCAGGTCTGCTGGCCGCCAGTCAGGCTGACAATAGCGGGGGCCGCAACGATGGGCACTAAACAGCCGGTGTCGGTGCTGGTGTTGATTCATACGGCGACAGGTGAGGTGCTGCTGATTGAACGGGCTGACAAGCCCGGATACTGGCAATCCGTCACCGGTAGCCGCGAAGGCAGCGAGACCCTGCTGGAGACGGCGCGGCGTGAAGTACTGGAGGAAACCGGGCTGGATGCAGACCAGCATCTGCTGAGCGACTGGCAGCTGCATAACCGCTACGAAATCTACCCGCACTGGCGTCACCGTTACCCTGCTGGGGTGACACATAACGATGAGCACGTGTTTGGCTTGCAACTGCAACAGGTGCAGACGGTGCAACTGGCAGCTGGCGAGCACACCGCCCAGCAGTGGCTGCCATGGCATCAGGCAGCCGAGCTGGTGTTTTCCCCCTCCAATGCCGCCGCCATCCGCCTGCTACCCGCCCGCCTGGGGCTGGAATAGGCTTCAGGGCTGTAGCAGGTAGCCACACAGCGCTGCTACGGCCATCACCCTGATGATGCCCAGCTTATAGCGCAGCAAAGCCACTGCAGTAGCGGCGGCTATCAGCAAGGCCAGCCAGTCCGGCCCCGCCTGCCAGCCATGCGGCCAGAGCGCCTGCCAGCCAAAAAACAGCGCCAGATTGGCAATCACCCCCACCACTGCCGCCGTGATGGCGGTCAGCGGCGCGGTGAGCGCCTGACTGCCATGGCTGCGTTCAATCAGCGGCCCACCGGCCAGAATGAACAGAAACGAGGGCAGAAAGGTAAACCAGGTTACCAGCGTGGCGGCCAGGCTGCCGGCCAGTCCAGGGGGCAGATTGCCCACATGCTGGTAGCCCCCGACAAAGCCGACAAAGGCCACCACCATGATGAGCGGACCCGGTGTGGTTTCACCCAGTGCCAGGCCGTCCATCATCTGCCCGGCACTCAGCCAGCCGTAATGCGCGACGGCACCCTGATACACATAGGGCAGAACCGCATAGGCACCGCCAAATGTCAGCAGCGCTGCCTTGGTAAAAAACCAGCCCATCTGGGTGAAAGGGTGCTGCCAGCCCAGCAGGCCATAGAGCAGCAGCATGGGCGCAAGCCATAGCCCACTGCCTGCCAGGATGATACGCAGCAGGCTGCTGCGGCTGAAACGGGCATGGGCAGGTGTTGGGGTGTCATCGTCGATCAGGGCCGGGCCGTAATATTGCCCCGCATTGCCGTGGCTGCCTTTTGCCATGGCAAACAATGCCGGCCAGCGACGGTTGACCAGATAGCCCGCCAGCGCGGCGGACAGGATGATCAGCGGAAAGGGCAGGTGCAGTATCGACAAGCCCAGAAAAGCAGCCAGCGCCAGCAGCCACAAGGCGCGGTTTTTCAGTGCCCGCTGGCCTATGCGCAAAGCGGCCTGCAGCACGATGGCAACAATGGCCGGTTTGAGCCCATAAAACACGCCTGCCAGCAAAGGCAGGTGGCCAAAGGCCAGATAGATCCACGACAGGCCGATCAGAATGAGTAGTGAGGGCAGCACAAACAGGCTGCCGGCGATGATTCCTCCCATACTGCGGTGCATCAGCCAGCCGATGTAGGTAGCCAGTTGTTGTGCTTCCGGCCCCGGCAGCAGCATGCAGTAGTTCAATGCGTGCAGGAAGCGGCGTTCGGAAATCCAGCGCCGTTTTTCCACCAACTCCTGATGCAGGATGGCAATCTGCCCGGCCGGGCCGCCAAAACTGATAAAGCCCAGCTTCAGCCAGAAGGAGAAAGCCTGGCGCAGGCTGATGGGGGCTGGCGGCTGCTGTTCTGAGGCTTGGTGCATGTGGGTCCCGGCGGATGGTGGAGGGGCTGGCTGGATTGTCTGCAATTTAACCGGCAATGACAAACTTCGTCACAAAACAGGCAAGGACAGTCAGTCGACAGTGCCGTTACAATCCGTTTTTCTCTTTATGTAACCAAACTGTCATGTCTGCACTGGAAAGCATCAATCAGGCCTGTTTCCTGCTCGTCAACGCAACGCCGGCGTCTTCGGCATTGATGATCAAGCTGGCCATCTTTTTTGCCAAATACCTGATCCTGCTGATTCCGGTCATGCTGTTGCTGATGTGGTTATGGGGTGATGCAACCCAACGCGAGCGCGCGCTCAAGGTGTTGAGCAGTGTTGCACTTGCCTTGCTGTGTAACCTGCTGATCGGTGCCCTGTGGGATCACCCGCGTCCCTTCGCCATCGGCCTGGGTTATCGCTTTATCGATCATGTGGCCGATCCGTCCTTTCCCAGCGACCACACAACCATTTTTGCCACCACCGCCTTTGCCTTCTGGCTGGCTGGCAAGTCAGGGCTGGGGCAACTGCTGCTGGGGCTGGCCGTACTGGTTGGGCTGTCGCGGATTTATCTGGGCGTGCACTGGCCGCTGGATATTCTTGGTGGCATCGTGCTGTCGCTGCCCTACAGTTGGCTGCTGCACAAAACCTGGCCATCGTTTGGTTCACGCCTGTTTGCCGTACTAAATCGCAGCTATCGCTGCCTGCTGGCCAAGCCGATTGCTCGTGGCTGGCTCAAGGCCTGAGTCGCTGTCAGCACTGCATGAAAAAACGAGGCCTAAGCCTCGTTTTTTTTGGTGTGGCTGTGCTGGTCAGACCACCAACTGTCGCCATCCTTGCACCATCATGACCAGTGCAATCACCACCATCAGCAGGCTGGACAGATAGGGCAGGCGTCGTGCCACGCCGTCCAGCCAGCCCATTTTCTGGCCCAGCTTTTGGGCTCCCCAGGCCGCAATCACCCCGACACTGACCAGCGAGATTGCCAAGCCCAGGCTGAAAGAAGCCACCATGGTGGCACCCAGTGCCACCCGCTTCAACTGCAGGCACAGCAGCAGGATGGTGACCGAGGCCGGACAGGGCATCAGGCCGCCAGTGAGGCCGAACAGGGCAATCTGGCCGGTGCTGACCGGCTGGCCGGCAAAGCGGCGGGCAATTTCATCGGCATGGGCTTTTTCATGGGCATCCTGATAGACCGATTCCGGTTGACTTTGCTGTGACAACTGGCGGCCTGTCGTCATGGCTGGTCGCATGGCTGCCGTCATGTTGCCTTGCTGGCGGTAGCGCTGCGCAGCCGGCGCGCCGATACGGACGGCAAAACGGTGGCTGTGATCGCCATGCTGCATGTCCAGCGTGGCATCAAACCGATGTGGTTCCGCCACCGTGCTGGCTGATTGCAGATAATCTCCCTGCGGTTGCAGTACATGGGTTTCTTCACTGCCATCATCGCGCCGCAGCTGCAGGACATAGCGCACATCGGCAGCAGGCCGTTGCGGTCGCATGCGCGGGGAGTAGCTGTAAAGGCGGAAGTGCGCCTGTGTGCTGGCGTCCAGCAGCAACTCCACCACGCCATGCCCGGTATTGATAACCTTGCCGCCATGCGGAGCCTGTTGCCAGGCGCGGGCTGCCAGATTGTCCAGCCGTGTGCGCCAGAGCATCCAGGCGGCGATGCCCAGTACGATCAGGCCGGAGAGCAGCAGCAACCATGGCTCGGCCTGCTCCACCAGCAGTTGGTTGCCAAAGTGCAGGGCGGCAGCAGCCAGCAGCCATACCACCAGCGAATGGGACAAGGCCGCGCACAGGCCCAGCAGCACGGCCTGGGCGATGCTGCCTCGGATGGCGATGATGAAGGATGCCATCAGGGTTTTGGAATGCCCGGGTTCCAGCCCGTGCAAAGCCCCCAGGATGATGGCGCTGGGAATGAATAGCCACAGGTTGCTGGAACCTTGCTGTATCAGTTGGATAAGAGGTGGCATGATGTCGGATTAACAATAAGTATTGCCTGGCAATATACTCTACCCCAGTATATTTTGAGAAAGAAAATTGCAGCATGGGACATACCGTCAAAGGGAAAAAGCCATTACTGGCGCGGGTAAGACGCATCAAAGGGCAGGCTGCTGCCATTGAGCGCGCGCTGGAAGAAGGGGAGGAGTGCATGGCGGTGCTGCAGCAGATTGCCGCCATCCGTGGTGCTGTTAACGGGCTGATGGCCGAGGTACTGGAAGGGCATTTGCGCGAACACCTGCTGCTGGATGATGCCGCCGTACCGGCACAGGACCCGGCGCGGCAGCAGGAGGTGGATCAGGTGATGCGCATCGTGCGTTCTTATCTCAAGTAGGGGATTTGCTGCTAGGCAGGTTGTCTTGTGCTGCTGCCACTTACCTGGAAGCGGCCCGCCAGTTCACCCAGCATGCCAATGGTGTGGCGGGTATGATCCACGCAGTCCGACAGGCTTTGCTGTGCCACATGCATGGTAGCTGCCACCGTGCCGATTTCCGCCGTGGCGCTGGCATGTTCCAGCCCGCTATGCGTCAGCTGCGTAATGGTGTCCAGCAAGCTGTGCACAATGTGCTGTACCTCGATATTTTCCCCGGCAGAGGCTTCTGCCAGCTGCAAGCCCTGTTCCAAGTGGCTCATGCCGCTTTGCATGGACTCCACCGCCTCTGCTGCCTGATGCTGCACGCGCTGTATCATGCGATCGATTTCCAGTGTGGACTGGCTGGTTCGTTCTGCCAGTTTGCGTACTTCATCCGCCACCACGGTGAAGCCACGCCCGCTCTCCCCGGCGCGGGCGGCTTCAATGGCGGCATTCAGCGCCAGCAGATTGGTTTGCTTGGCAATGTCCTGAATCAGGCTCACAACCTGTTCGATCTCGCGAGTGCTGTCACTGAGCTGGGCGATGGTCTGGGCGGAGCGTCCCACGGTTTCACGAATGCCCAGTGTGCTTTGGTTTACCGTATCCAGCTGTTGGCGTGCCAGTTGGCGCTGCTGCTGCATGGCCTGCTGCATGCCGCTGGCGTTGTGGTTGGCCTGATCCAGTACTTGCTGTTGCTGGCCCAGGCCGTCCCGGGTTCGGTCCGCCGTAC
Source organism: Aquitalea sp. FG25 (assembly GCF_057809375.1). NCBI lineage: Bacteria > Pseudomonadati > Pseudomonadota > Betaproteobacteria > Neisseriales > Chromobacteriaceae > Aquitalea > Aquitalea sp. FG25. The sequence goes on along the minus strand of NZ_JBMDJV010000035.1, from coordinate 28,207 downwards.
TTAGCACCTGGCTGGCTGCCGTTACCGTGGCCGCATTGTGCTCGGCCATGTCACGGTTGCGCTGCTGCAGGGACTGGCTTAGCCGCACCAGCTGCCCTAGCGTGCGGTCGAACTGGTCGATCAGGCTGTTGACCCACTGTGCCATCACACCGGTTTCATCTGCCGTCAGCTGCTTGCGCTCCACACGCAAGGTAAGGTTGCCATCGCCCTCGGCAATATTGCGCACCATGCCGCTGATGCCGCGCAGACGTTGTGCCAGTGGCCGGGTGAAGCCCTGGCGGTACAGCAGCGCACCGGCCAGCAAAAGCAGGCTGCCGATTACCAGCTGCACTGCCGGGCTGGGTGCCAGCAGGCTTTGCGCCGCATAGCCCAGGCCCAGCAGCCCGGCCTGTATGCTGACAAATCCCTTCAGCAGATGCTGGCTGACCGAGCGGTAACGGTAAACCTCGGCCAGATCGGCCTCGCACATGATGCCCCATACGTCTGGTGAGCCTGGCAGCTGAAAGCGTATGCCCTTGCCAATGACGGGGATGTGGCGGTAGTCGGCATAACCCGGATAGGTGACAAACAGGTTTTCACCGTGGCGGATGGTTTCGCGCACACCGGGGTGCAAATTGCCGGTGGCGGGGTCGTTGAAGATCAGCTCCAGCTCGGTATGTTGCTGTACCCGCACCACGCCGTAGGCTGTCTTGATGCCATCTTTCAGATTATCGCCACCGCTGAAGGTGCGGTCTTCGAAACGCGAGCGCGACAGGGCCGTGCCCGGCGCAATGGCAGGGTCAAAGCGTGCTTCCACCATAAACAGATAGTTATCGCCAGACTCATGAAAAATATGTCCGGCCTCGCGCTGGATAAGGTCGCCAAGCACATCGTTAGGCAGGCGCGCACACAGGCAGGCATCATGTTGCCCGGGCAGGCGCACCGGCAGCATGAACAGCAGGGTGACTGCATCATGAAAAGTGGAACTGCGCGGCCCCAATTGCAAGGTACGGGCATCGCGATAAGGGCCAAGCAGAAAGCGCTGCTTGCCTGCATGGGGCAGTGCGGCGGCATTCGGGCCGGACATGCCTTGCACCTGGCCATGGCTGCTGGCCAGCATCTGGTTGTTCTGCTGCAGGATGAACAGTTCGGTAAAGTCGCTCAGGGTATCCAGCTGGCGTGCCAGTTCGGCTTGCCATTGTGTGCTGTTGCAGGCTGACAGTCGCAGCGCGATGCCTTCAAGTTGCTGCCATTGCTGTTCTGCCCATTGCTGCAGGATCTGGACGCGCAACCGGGCAAAATTGTCAAAAACGCTTTCCAGCGCCTGATAGCGATCCCGGTTGTAAAAACAGGCCAGACGCATGGCCAGTTTTCCGCTGCTGCCCGTCCAGGGCAGCCAGCGTTTCTCTTCCGGGCTTAAGGCCATGCGATGACTAGTCAGATTCACTACAGCACTCCTGCGGTAATTGAAAGACGTGGCAACGACTTGCCAGTGTCGTATCTAGCAGATTGCATGCCTGATTTCGCCATCATTTAACAGAAAATAACTGCTAATACGGCTATTTGTAAGCAATTGCATACAATGTTCTTTATGCAGTGCGTAATTGTGGTGCGAAAATTCCATGCTGGTGCATGGCTGCATCTGATTGGTGCAAATCAATCCTTACTTGCCACGCGTCAAAATCTGATATTTTCTTGAGTTACTGACTGGCGCGATACCCCCTGCTTGCGCTATGGATATTCCATGAAGCCGCTGAACATCACCACCTACAACATCCACAAGGGCATGTCTCCGCTAAACCGGCATTTGCGGGTCAACGAGATTGCCCATGCGCTGGAAGCCCTTGCGCCTGATTTACTGTTTCTGCAGGAGGTGCAAGGCAAGAACCTGCTGCGCTCCTTGCGGCATGAGGGCTGGCCCATTCTGCCGCAGCATCACTATCTGGCGCGGCGACTGGATCACAAGGTGGTATATGGCCTGAACGCGGCCTATGAACATGGGCATCATGGCAATGCGGTACTGTCGCGTTACCCCATCATTGAGTGGTGCAACCGCGATATTTCGGTCAACCGTTTTGAAAGCCGGGGGGTATTGCACTGCATGATGCTGCCCAAGGGCTGGAGCCAGCCGGTTGCTGCGCTGTGTGCCCACCTTAACCTGCTGGCGCGTGACCGCCGCAAGCAATATGCCAATCTGGTGCACTACATCCGGGAGGCCATTGCACCGGATGTACCCATTATCCTGGCCGGTGATTTCAATGACTGGCAGGGCGAGGCGTCTGAGTGTCTGCGTGAGGCCGGCTTGCAGGAGGTTTTCCTGCAGCATCGTGGCCGGCACGTGCCAAGCTTTCCCGCCCGCTTGCCGGTATTGCCGCTGGACCGTATCTATGTGCGCGGTCTGCGCGTGGTGAGCGCCGAGGTATTGCATGGTCGGCCATGGTCGCGTTTATCCGACCACCTGCCGCTGACGGCAGCGCTGCTGCCGGACTAGCCTGCTTGGGGTGTGGGAGTGTTCGATATGAAACATCAGTATTTGTCGATTGATAAAACCATGCTGAAATCCTGATAATTCAGAGTGAAACTTGCTGTTTTACTGCATTTTTTGCAGCTTACTGGCAGGATTGCTGCGTATGGCTTGACGTAATACGAAAATTGATGTTCAATATCAAAAATTAATCGCCGATTTGACACAGCTTGCGGGCGTAAAACAGCTAAAGCGTGGGTAAGCAGACCCCGTATTGATTCAGTTTCTGCTTATATAATCTTGATCGCTTTCAAAGATTCCATGCATACAGCCCGCCGCAGCCATTGGCGGGCTTTGTGCATTCTGGAGTGTTTGAATGATTCATCTGCAAAATATCAGCAAGCGTTTCCGCCGTCCTGATGGTGGCTGGTTTGACGCTGTCTGCGATACCTCGCTGTCCATCGCCCCGGGCGAAGTGTTCGGCCTGATCGGTTTTTCCGGTGCGGGCAAATCCACCCTGCTGCGTCTGATCAATCTGCTGGAGCGTCCCGACAGTGGCGCTGTCATTGTGGCCGGGCAGGACCTAACCGCCATGGACGCACGGGCATTGCGCCGTGCTCGCCAGCAATTGGGCATGGTGTTCCAGCAGTTCAATCTGATGGCCAACCGCACCGTGGCCGACAATATCGCCTTTCCACTGGAAATCGCTGGCTGGTCCAAGGCGGATATTGCCAGCCGCGTGATGGAGTGTCTGGACATTGTCGGCCTGGCCGACCGTGCCGGGCATTACCCGGCCCAGCTATCCGGCGGACAGAAACAGCGCGTGGGCATTGCCCGGGCGCTGGCACCACGCCCCAAGGTCATTCTGGCTGATGAGCCGACATCGGCGCTGGACCCCAAAACCACCCAGTCCATTCTGGACTGCCTGAAGGACATCAATCTGCGCTTTGGCGTAACCGTAGTCATCGTTACCCATGAAATGCATGTGGTGCGCTCCATCTGCCATCGTGCTGCCGTACTGGATGCGGGCAAGGTGGTGGAAGTGGTGGAGGTGAGTGCGGGCGTGGTGGATGCTCGTTCCGATCTGGCTCGTTCCCTGCTGGAGACTGCGTAATGGAAGAACTGACTTTTGCCACGGCGTTGGCCGATTTGTCCGGCATGGCGCCGGAAATCTGGCAGGCCTGTTGCGAAACTGCCTTGATGCTGGCCGTGGGGCTGGTGGCGGCTATTGTGCTGGGCGGCCCGCTGGGGGTATTGCTGTATCTGTCGCAGCCGGGTCAGTTGTTTGCCAACCGCCTGATCAACGGCGTACTGGGCTGGACGGTAAATCTGGTGCGCTCCTTCCCCTTCATCATCCTGATGGTGTCGCTGGTGCCGCTTACCCGTCTGTTGGTGGGCAGTACGATCGGCCCGGTTGCTGCTGCTGTTCCCTTGTCAATTGCCGCGATTCCCTATTTTGCCCGGCTGGTGGAGCAGACGCTGCGCGAAATTCCGCGTGGTGTGGTGGAGGCTGCCGAAGCAATGGGGGCCAGCCCCTGGCAAATCATTTGCAAGGTGCTGCTCAATGAAGCGCGCGCCGGGCTGATTTCCAGCCTCACCATTCTCACCATCAGTTTCCTGAGTTATTCCGCCGTAGCCGGTGTGGTGGGCGGTGGTGGCATCGGCGATCTGGCCATCCGCTATGGCTATTACCGTTTCCAGACCGATGTGATGGTTGCCATGGTGCTGCTGCTGGTGGTGATCGTGCAGATCATCCAGTTTGTCGGCAACCGCTTGGCGGCGCGTCTGGACAAGCGTTAAACCCGATACCCAGACCGGGCGGCACTGTCAGCCCGGCATCAGCGGCCAGATGGCAATGCATGCAGCATGTGGCCGGTTTCCCTTACCTGATATTGCAAGGAGTTTTCATGCGTAGATATGTCATCAAGGCGCTGGCCGCCTCATTGCTGTCGCTGGCCGTTGCCAGCCCGGTTCTGGCGGCAGACCCGGCCAAGAAGCAAATCGTGATCGGCACCACCGTGGGTGACTTTGGCGACATGGTCAAGCTGTCGGTCAAGCCCATCCTGGAGAAGCAGGGTTATACGGTCAAACTGGTGGAGTTTACCGATTATGTCCGTCCCAATCTGGCACTGCAGGAAGGTGCGCTGGATGTGAACGTGTTCCAGCACAAGCCTTATCTGGATAGTTTTGCCAAGGAACACAAGCTGCAGTTGAAAGAAGTGTTCCAAGTGCCGACTGCCCCGCTGGGCATTTATCCGGGCAAGCTGAAATCGCTCAAGGATGTGAAAGAGGGCAGCACCATTTCCGCGCCGAACGATCCGTCCAATTTTGCCCGCGCACTGGTGATGCTGAGCGATCTGGGCTGGGTCAAACTCAAGCCGGGCGTGAATCCGCTGACTGCATCCGAGCGTGATATTGCTGTCAATGTGAAGAAGCTGAAGATTGTCCAGCTGGAAGCGGCCCAGCTGCCGCGTTCGCGCAGCGACGTGGATTTTGCCGTGATCAATGGCAACTATGCCACCAGCTCCGGCATCAAGCTGACCGAAGCCATCTTCCAGGAAAAGAGCTACGCCTACATCAATTGGGGTGTGGTGCGCGCTGCCGATGCGGGTAAGCCGTGGGCGCGTGACGTGATTGCCGCTTACAACAGCAAGGCATTCAGCGACTGGGCGAAAAAGAAATACGCGGGTTACAAGTTCCCGCAAGGCTGGAAGTAACGCTGCCGAAGTTTGCAAGCCGGACTGCCCAAGCGGGCCGTGCGCAGTTTTCTTGTAACACTCCTGGCTACAAGACTTGAGCGGAGGGCAATGCCCTCCGTTTTTTTATGGCCAGCTCAGATGCGGGCATGACGGGTTTATTCGCACACGGTGAAGGGCGCCTTGTGTTCCAGCAGGCCGGGCTTGTCTGCGCTTGCCGGTGTGGCATCTACCACGGCATGGACCGGGTTGCCATCCGGGTCCAGCAGGGTGCAGCGCTTGTTGTCATCGCCAAGAACCAGGCTGGGGGCGGGGCGGCCACCGGCGGCCAGGCCTGCGGCAACAAAGCCGGTCAGCAGCTGCGGGCTTGCGGCGCGGAATACCAGATGAACATGGCTGCGCTGTTCCGGCTTGCCGGCAGTCACCAGTAGTTCATCGGCGCGGAAGTAGTCGGCACCTTCTGCACTCAGGGGGCGGCCCAGCTCATGCAGGATGGCCTGGTAAAAGCGTTTGCTGGCAGCAAGGTCTGCCACCACCACGTGGACCTGTTCCAGCAGACGTGCGTTGTGATAGTGCATGGGACATCTCCTCTATTATTGACAGCTTTTGTCCCATCATACGCCGCAGGCGCAAGGTTTGCCCATCCGGTGAAGTACGGCCTCAGCGCGCCAGCCACTCCTCGACAAACTGCTGGCGGAAGGCATGCAAGCGTGCCAGCCGCTCAACGGCCATGGCGCGGCCTGCCTCGGTTTGCATCATGCCGGGGAGTTTTTCCAGTTTTACTGCGATGTGATCGAGCGCGTATTCACGATCATCCAGTGTTCGACCTTCCCCCAGCGGCTTGTCCGGATGCGCCAGTTGCCGACCCATGCGGCCGGAGGTGTAAAACATGCGCGCCAGGCCAATGGCGCCCAGCGCATCCATGCGGTCGGCGTCCTGCACGATGCGCGCTTCGTCAGTTTGCGGGGTGATATTGGCGGAAAAACTGTGCGCCTCGATGGCATGGGCCACCGCAGCCAGCTTGTCGGCCGGGAAGCCAGCATCCGCCAGCAGCTGACTGGCCTTGGCGGCCGCCAGCCGGGAGGCTTGCGCCCGATCCGGGTGATTTTTCGGCAGATTGACCAGATCGTGCAGATAGCAGGCCGCCAGTACCACCAGGGCATCAGTGTGCGGGTGATGCGGCAGGATCTGCCGCGCAGCCGCCCATACCCGGTGAAAGTGCGACAGATCATGGGCACCGTCGGCATCCGGGTCCTGTTGTTGCAATAGTCCGATCAGCTGCTGTTGCCAGTGTTGCAATTGCGGGGTGAGGTCAAGCGGTGACATGGCGGCATTCCAAAGGGTGGGGCGAGGATTACACCGCTGCTGTCGGCATGCGTCAACCATGCCGACAGCAGGGCGTTGGCAGCTGTGATCAGGCCGTCAGGCGACAGTAGTCCTGCGCAATGGCTGCCGCCAGGCGCGCATTATTGAGCACCAGCTGGATATTGGAGGCCAGGCTATTGCCGCCGGTCAGCTCGCACACCCGTGCCAGCAGGAAGGGAGTGGACTCCTTGCCGCTGATCCCCTGGTCGCTGGCTTCTTGCAGCGCTTGCTCGATGGCAGCATCGATCTTGTCCGACGGCATCGCGTATTCCGCAGGAATGGGGTTGGCCACCACCATGCCGCCCTTCAGATCCAGTGCCCATTTGGCATGCATGACTGCTGCAATGTCGGTGGGGTGATCCAGGCGGTAGTCCACATTGAAGGCACTTTCGCGGGTGAAGAAGGCGGGCAGGGTGGCGGTCTGGTAGCCAATTACCGGCACGCCGTGGGTTTCCAGATATTCCAGCGTCAGGCCCAGGTGCAGAATCGACTTGGCCCCGGCACACACTACGGTGACTGGTGTCTGGGCCAGTTCTTGCAGATCTGCCGAGATGTCGAAGCTTGTTTCAGCACCGCGATGTACACCGCCAATGCCGCCGGTGGCAAACACCCGGATGCCGGCCATGGCGGCGATGATCATGGTGGAAGCCACGGTGGTGGCGCCGGTCTGGCGAGCGGCCACGATGAAAGGCAGGTCGCGACGGCTGACCTTGACCACTTCGCGGCCACGCTTGCCCAGCAGTTCGATTTCATCTGCCGTGAGGCCTGCCTTGAGGCGGCCATCAATGATGGCGATGGTGGCCGGTACGGCACCATGGGCGCGTACTTCGGCTTCTACCTGCAGGGCGGTGGCAACGTTCTGCGGGTAGGGCATGCCATGCGAAATGATGGTGGATTCCAGTGCAACGACCGCTTGGCCAGCGGCCAGTGCGGCGGCGACTTCCGGGTGAATATCAAGATGGCTGTATTGCTTCATGATTGCTCCGCGTGTTGCAGGGTAGTGCACATGTGCTGGACTGCTGCCAGCGACAGTGTTGGGTTGTTGGTGGCGGCGCAGCCCAGCGTCAGCGCCGCGCAGGCCTGGGCAAACCGCACGCTCTCGTCCAGCGCTTGCTGTTGCAGCCAGCCCCAGGCAAGGCCTGCCATCAGGGCGTCGCCTGCTCCGGTGGTGTTGATGATTTCCACAGCGGGAGCCGGACTCCAGCCCTGCGCTGTGCTGCTGCTGTAATACACGCCGTCTCCGGCCAGGCTGAGGATCAGCTGTACTACGCCCTGCTGATGGAACCAGTCTGCCACGGCGGGGGCATGGCTGGCCTGATCCAGCGGCAGGCCGGACAGAGCGGTGGCTTCCAGTCGATTGGGTTTCAGGGTGTGGATCTGACCCAGCCAGGGGCGGATACGTTCGGCCTTGAAGGCCGATACCGTGTCGATGAATACCGGCGTATCGCCTGCCTCGGCAAATACCCAGGCCAGCGCCTCTGGCGACAGATTGGCATCGGCCACGATCAGTCCGGCGTGGCGTAGCAGTTCGCGTTGCGGGGCGAGACGGGCGGCGTCCAGCCGCGACAGGATTTCCATGTCGTTGATGGCGATGGCCATATCGCCATCCGGGCCGTGGAGGGACAGGTAGGTGGAGGTGGCGGCATCCGGCAACAGCAGCACCGGGCGCACATCCACCCCGGCGCGCTGGGTGGATTCCAGCAGGGCGCGGCCATACAGATCATCTCCCACCGCGCTGATCAGGCGGCAGTCCGCCCCCAGTCTGGCCAGATTCTCGGCAATATTGCGTGCCACGCCGCCGGGTGAGCAGCTGACGCGCCCCGGATTGGAGTCTCCCTGGCGCAGGCTATTGCCGGTGCTGCCACGGATATCCATATTGGCTCCGCCCAGGAGTACCACGTAAGGCGTGTCGGCCAGAATGTAGCCCTTGCCCAGGATATGGCCTTTTTGCATCAGCTTCATGATGTGGCCGGCCACCGCCGAGCGGCTGATGCCCAGCTGGTCTGCCAGATCCTGCTGGGGAATCAGCGGGTTCTGACGTAGCCATTGCAGAATTTCCTGTTCGCGTTCGGTCATTAAACTTATGTTTGTGTTAATAACATTTGTTTATGATAGTGATTCGGTCCGCCTCAGGTCAAGTACTGAGGGTAGGCCCCTGTGATCAGCGCGGCTAACAAGAGCGCAGCCCCCCTGCGGCAAGCAGGCACAACAGCCCAACTAAGTCTTTGTCAGCGGCTCTTGGCGACTATAAATAAGGTACTGCCCAGGCGGCGACTGGCCCGGGCAGACTTTCACTCACGCGGTGAATCCCCGTCCGGCATCCGGGCGGGTTTCTTTTTTGTCCGCATGGTCAGCCGCAAAAAAAATGCCGCCAGTTTCGACACTGGCGGCCACGACTGCAAGGAAAGCGGTTTACAGACGGTACTGTTGCAAGGTGCTGATCTGGTGGCGGGCCAGTTCGTCCAGATGGCGTGCACTGCTGGCCGCTTCCTGGGCTGCCGAGGACGCTTCTTCCGTCATCTGGGCAATCTGTTCTACCTGTACCGCAATATTGTTGGTGGCTTTGCCCTGTTCCTTGATGGCATCGGAAATCTCGCTGACCATGTGCACGGTGTTGCCGGTGGCATCGCCAATCTGCTTGATGGCACCATCGGCGTGATCCGCTCGCTGCACGCCGTTGCGCACCAGCTCTTCGGCTGATTGCATCTGTTCGGTGGCCTGGCGTGAACGGTCGCGCATGGCATTGATGGTGGAGGAAATTTCCTGGGTGGAGCTGCTGGTGCGTTCGGCCAGCTTGCGTACCTCGTCAGCCACCACGGCAAAGCCGCGTCCCATTTCCCCTGCGCGTGCGGCCTCAATGGCAGCATTGAGTGCCAGCAGATTGGTTTGATCGGCAATATCCTTGATGACGCCCACCACGGTGTCCACCTGGGCGCTGTAGGAGTCCAGCTCGCGAATGCTGTTGGCGGCGCTGTCTACGGCGCTGGAAATGTCGCGGATGTCATTGATGGTCTGGCTGATGGTGGTGGAGCCCTGATGCGCCAGTGTGCCCGCACTGTGTGCCAGATCGCGTGATTCTTCGGCACGGGTGGCAACATGGTTGACGCTGACAGTCATCTGCTCGATGGTGGCGGCCATATTGGCCGACGACGATGATTGCGCATCGGCAGCAGCGGCCACCTGGGTGGCGGTTTGCGACAGGTCTTCCGAGGCGGCGGCTACCGAGCGGGCACCTTCCAGAATGGATTTCAGATTGGTCTGCAAGCCGCCCAGCAGATTATTGAAGGCTATGGCGGTATGGCCGATTTCATCCTGACGGATGACCGGAGCGCGCTGGGTGAAGTCCAGCGACTGGCTGACCTGCTGCATGGTGTGCTGGATGGAGGACAGGCCCCGGCTGATGGTGCGGAACAGGGTGACACCCATGAACAGCACCAGCATGGTCACAACACCAATCACGACAGCGGTCTGCAAAATGGCGCTGTTGTAATCTGCCTTGTTGGTTTCCAGCGTGTCAAAGGCCAGCTTGAGGTTGTACTCGGTATGAGCATTCAAGGCCTTGCGCAAATCCGCACCGGTGGTATTCAAGGGACCATCACGCAGCATGGCATCGGCCAGATCGTCCTTGCCGCTGTTGGACATAGAAAAAAACTTGCTGCGTTCGGCCCGATAGGCGGCCAGCTTGGCTTTGTCATCCTGCAGTAGCTGGCGGTCGTGATCGTCAGTGATCAGGTTTTTCTCGTAGTCATTGAGCAGGTCTTCCAGCTTTTTGTCGGCTTCGCCGGAGATAGCTTCTGCGGCCGCTTTTTCACCAGTGGTATGCGATACCGAATGTTTGATGATGGCACTGCGGATATCCATGAAGGCATACACCATGCCGTTCAGGTCGCGCACGCTGGGGGCCAGGTTGGAGACGGTATTTTCAAAGCGGTTACTGGCCTGCTTTTGTTGATAAGCACCAAAGCCGCCCACCAGCAACAGGGCGAGCAGGGCAATGGTCAGGGTCAGGATGAGGCGACGGATGATGGTCATGAGTGCTTTCCTTGCAAGTGTTGATTTTGTTGTTATTTGTCAATGGTATATAGCGTTGCTACGTAAATATACCTATAGCAGCCCGCCATGACATTTGCAGAAAAGTTTTGAATTTTTTGATGATTATGTAGTTTTGCTTCAAACAGAAAAACATGGCTTCTGATTTCAGCGGCAGAAGCGGAAAAATGGGCAAAAAAAGACCGCAGCGGTGTTAACCGTGCGGTCAGATGACTGAGGTCAGGCCGATTTATGCCGACACTATTTCCCAGCGGCCCTGGCCGAGAATATGCAGTTGCTGCTGATGATATTGCAGCAGGCTGCTGCGGTGGCCGACGCTCACCAGCGTGGTATCCGGCAATTGCTGGCGCAGCAGGCGGTACATGGCGTCTTCCAGTCCTTCGTCCAGCGCTGAGCTGGCTTCATCCAGAAAGGCAATGTCCGGTTTGTTCAGCAACAGGCGGCCAAAGGCCAGGCGCTGCTGTTCGCCCAGTGACAGCGTCTGACTCCAGTCTCGCTCCTCATCCAGCCGCGCCTGCAGCTGGCCCAATTGCACCGCCTGCAATGCCTGTATGGCCTCCTGGCTGTTGCCTGCAGGCGGCGTGGCCGGGTAGTACAGCGTATCACGCAGGCTGCCGCCGGGCAGGTAGGGCTTTTGTGACAGAAACATCAGACCGTGATCTGGCCGGACGATATGGCCACGACTGTAGGGCCACAGCCCGGCCAGGCTGCGCAGCAGGGTGGTTTTGCCGGAGCCGGAGCGGCCACGGATCAGCAGCGCACTGCCGCTTTGGATATCCAGGTTCACATTCTCCAGCAGGCAGTCACCGTTGGGACTATGCAGGCTGAACTGTTCCAGTGCCAGCCGTTTGCCATCAGGCCGCATGTCGGGCCGGGGCAGGGCTGCGGCTTCCTGCATGGAATCGCAATAACCGGATAAACGATTAAGCACCGCGCGATAACCGGCAAAGTCATCGTAGGCATTGCGGAAGAAGGACAGGTTGTCGTGCAGGGTGCCAAACGCCTGCGCAGTTTGCATCAGGTCGCCCAGGGTAATCTGCTTGGAGAAAAAACGATGCGCCTGCACGATCAGCGGAAACACCACGGCGGTCTGGCTGACAATCAGGTTGAAACCCTGAAACTTCAGCGACCGGAACACGATGCGCCAGTTGTTGTGGATGATCTGGCCAAAGCGGCTGCGCAGCAGCATGCCTTCCACTTTTTCCCCGGCATAAAAAGCAATGCTTTCTGCATACTCCAGCAGCCGTACCAGCAGGTAACGATAGTTGGCGTTGTATTGCTCGTTCAGGAAGTTCAAGCGCACCAAGGGGCGGCCGATTTTCACCGCCAGTACTGTGGCAATCAGCACATAGACAAATACGGCAAACACCATGGCACGCGGAATATCCACGCCCAGCAGGTGCAGCGGGCCGGACAGATTCCACAGGATCAGCGTGTAAGCCAGGGTGGAAACCAGCGAACTGACCACGCCCATCGACAAGCCGAGTGAACTGCTGACAAAGCTGCTGACATCCTGCTGGATACGCTGGTCGGGGTTGTCGCTGTGTTGTGGCAGATATTGCAGGCGGTAGAACGCGTCGTTCTGCAGCAGCTTTTGCAGCAATTGCTCGTTCAGCCAGGCACGCCAGTGGATGGAAAAGCTCTGGTTGACGTAAAAGCTGAACAGGCTGCGCAGCACATGCAGGCTGGCCAGAATGCAGAAGATGCGGACAAAGCTCCAGAACAGGTTTTCATTCAGTTGCTGCAAGGAGGTATACAGCCCGTTGCTCCAGTTGGACAGCACCACATCCAGCCGCACGCCGGCCAGGGTCAGCAGCAGGATCAGCGCAATGGCCAGCAGTGGTTTGGCACTGCGCCGCAGGCTGAAGTAGCCGCCACTGAGTTGCCAGAATTGCCGGCCCCAGCTGGTCAGCCTGGTCAGGCTCCAGATGGCAATGACAAACAGCAGGCAGGTGATGCCGTAGGCCTTGGCTACCCAGACCAGGCTGGTTCCCAGTTCCTGATTCCAGTCCATGTATTCCCTTTGATGCAATCAGACATGCCGTGTGCTGGCAGATGACCGGCACACGGCATGCGTGGATGGTGAGAGCTTGCCCGGAGGGCAGCAGCACAGCTTACGATGCCGCTGGCGGGCTGCCAAACCCAGAGAGACCATCAATGATGAACAATTGTTTCCAGCCTGCCGCTGGGGCAGACGGCGGCGGCACAGCTGGTGTTTACCACAGCACCTTGACCGCGTTTTCCCCCAGCCAGTCCTGCAAGGCCAGCAGCAGGCTGTCATCCAGCCGTACCGCCCAGCCTTGCGACAGGGCGATATCGGCCCGTGCTTGCGGATTGCTGTAGCTGATGCGCACCAGGCCGCCGTTTTCTTCGTCACGGTAGGGGGTAAGCAGGGTTTTCAGCCGGTTGACATCGGCATTGCCATTCATCTGCAAGGACAGGCCACGGGCAAAGATGCTGCGGGCTTCGCCCAGATCGTAAATCCGGTCTGCCATGATGCGCAGGCCGCCGGAGAAGGCATCTTCCATCACCTTGCCTTGTACCACCAGCACGATGTCTTCCTTCAGCCGGTTACGGTTGGTTTCATAGCTGTCACCAAACAGGCTGATTTCGCGTTTGCTGCTGCCATCGTCCAGTTCAACAAAGGCCATCTTGCCGCGATTGCCCATCTTGACGCGGATGCCGGTGACAAAACCGGCCAGCAGCTGCGGCTCCTTGCGCGGGGTCAGGCGCGACAAGGTGGTCTTGATGAAAGCACGAACTTCCTGGGCATAGGCCGAGAACGGGTGGCCGGACAGGTAGTAGCCGATGGCAACTTTCTCTTCCGCCAGCTTGACGGCATCGCTCCATGGCCGGGTGGCCACCATTTCCACCGCCGGAGCCACGTCGTCGCCAAACATGTCGAACAAGCCGCCCTGATTGGCATTGGCATGGGCCTGATCGGCCGCTTCCATCGCCAGGCCGACATTGGCAAACAGCAGGGCGCGGTTGGGCTCGATGCTGTCAAAGGCACCGGCGCGGATCAGCGCTTCGATCACCCGCTTGTTCACCAGCTTCTTATCGGTGCGCTGGCAGAAATCAAACAGGCTGGTGTAGGGGCCGCTGGCTTCCCGTACGGCCACGATATGGTCAACGGCAGATTCGCCACTGCCCTTGATGGCACCCAGTGCATAGCGGATTTCCTGCCGGCTGACCGGCACAAAGCGGTAGAAGCTGTGATTGACGTCCGGCGGCAAAAAGCGCAGGCCGTTTTTGGCGTCGGTGGCGTCGTCGTAGAACACCTTGAGCTGGTCGGTATTGTCCAGTTCGGTGGACATGGTGGCCGCCATATAGGCAGCGCAGTGATGGGCCTTCAGCCAGGCGGTGTGATAAGCCACCAGCGCATAGGCCGCCGCGTGCGATTTGTTGAAGCCGTAGCCAGCAAACTTCTCCATGTAGTCGAAGATTTCGTTGGCCTTGGATTCGGGAATCTCCTGCTTGGCCGCGCCCTCGACGAACATGGCGCGCTGCGCCACCATCTCCTCCACCTTCTTTTTACCCATGGCGCGACGTAGCAAGTCGGCCCCGCCCAGCGAGTAGCCGCCAATCACCTGGGCGGACTGCATCACCTGCTCCTGATACACCATGATGCCGTAGGTGGGGGCCAGTACCGGCTCCAACAGCGGATGCAGGTATTCGAACTTGGCCCCGTGCATACGCTGGATGAAGTCGGGAATCAGGTCCATCGGACCCGGACGGTACAGCGCCACGAAGGCGATAATTTCTTCGAACTTGCTGGGCTTGGCTTCCACCAGCATTTTTTTCATGCCGGAGGATTCAAACTGGAATACGCCAGTGGTGTTGGCGCTGGCAAAAATCTTGTAAGCGTCGGCGTCATCCAGCGGCAGGTGGGCAACGTCCACGTCCTCGTTGCTGACCTGCTTGATGTAGCGTTGGGCCAGTTCGATGATGGTGAGGTTACGCAAGCCCAGGAAGTCGAACTTCACCAGGCCGATTTGCTCCACATCGTCCTTGTCGAACTGCGATACCGGCGAGGCACCATCGGCACTGGCAATGTACAGCGGGCAGAAGTCGGTTAGCCGGCCCGGCGCAATCAGCACGCCACCAGCGTGCATGCCGATGCCACGGGTGAGGTCTTCCAGCTTCATCGCCAGTTCGATCAGCTCATTCGCCCCTTCGGACTCGATCACCTCACCAATCTGCGGCTCCACTTCCATGGCCTTTTCCAGACCCAGCGGCTTGTTGGCCTCCAGTGGAATCAGCTTGGACAGCCTATCGCACAGGCCGAAGGGTAGGTCCAGCACCCGGCCTACGTCGCGGATGACCGATTTGGACGACATGGTGCCGAAGGTGGCAATCTGGCTGACGGCTTCTTCGCCGTATTTCTGCCGGGTGTATTCGATTACACGCCAGCGGTTTTCCTGGCAGAAGTCCACGTCGAAGTCGGGCATGGACACCCGTTCCGGATTGAGGAAACGCTCGAACAGCAAGGCGTAACGCAGCGGGTCCAGGTCGGTAATGCTCAGGCTGTAAGCCACCAGCGAACCGGCACCGGAACCCCGGCCCGGCCCCACCGGGCAGCCATTGCCCTTACCCCACTGGATAAAGTCCGCCACGATGAGGAAGTAACCGGGAAAGCCCATCTGGATGATGGTGTCGCACTCAAACTTCAGCCGGGCATCGTATTCCGGGCGGCGCGCTTCGCGCTCGGCCGGGTCGGGAAACAGCTGCTCCAGCCGCACTTCCAGTCCGCGCTTGGCCTCGTACACCAGGAAGTCGTCCAGCGTCATGCCTTCCGGTGTGGGGAACAGCGGCAGGTAGTTTTTGCCCAGCACCACCGAGATATTGCAGCGCTTGGCTATTTCCACCGTGTTTTCCAGCGCTTCCGGAATATCGGCAAAGCGTTCCAGCATCTGCTCGGTAGTCAGGAAATACTGGCATTCGGAGAAGTTGCGCGGGCGGCGTTTGTCGCCCAGCGTATAGCCCTCGGCAATGCAAACCCGTGCTTCGTGGGCCTTGAAATCGTCCGGGTCCAGAAACTGGATCGGGTGGGTGGCCACCACCGGCAGGCTGGTTTCACCCGCCAGCCACAGCGTGGCCTGTACCACGCTTTCCACCTGGGCATTGTCCACGCGCTGGATTTCCAGATAAAAGCTGCCGGGAAACAGGCTCTCCCAGTATTGCGCGCGACGCATGGCTTCTTCGCGCTGGCCCATGGCCAGTGCCACCCCGACATCGCCCATATGTGCCCCGGACAGGCACAGCAGATTGCTGTTGTCGCCACTTTCCAGCCAGGCGCGCTTGATTTCGGCACGGCCACGGTACTGGTTGTGGGTGAAGGCCTGGGTCAGCAGTTCGCATAGCCTGCGGTAACCCTCACGGTTTTTCACCGTCAGCATCAGGCGGGTGGGCTTGTCGCGGTCTTCTTCGTTTTCCAGCCAGATATCAGCCGAGACGATGGGCTTGATACCCTTGTTGCGGCAGGCCTTGTAAAACTTGACCATGCCGAACAGATTCATCAGGTCCGACATGCCCATGGCAGGCATATTGTCCTTCTGCGCACGCTTTACTGCGTCGTCGAGGCGGACAATACCATCGGTGATGGAAAACTCCGAGTGGAGGCGAAGATGGATAAAGCGGGGTGCGTTCATGCCGGCATTTTACCGGCAGCGCGGCATCTGTACCATGTGTGCGGCAAGATAATTCAACCCTGAAAGCCGCTGGCGGGTTTGCTAACAAGCTTGACGTCTTGGTGGTTTATCCACTGCGCTGACCGCAATGTGTTTGATCCTGGCCATTGCACCTTTTCTTGTGCTGCGTTGCAGCATTAGAATGGTGACATCAAGAATCAGCCAAGCGGTGACAGAAATGGATTGTGATGTCAGAGAGCTGGATCGTACCGCCCTGTACAAACTGCTGACTGGCAGTGTACTACCGCGCCCCATCGCCTGGCTCAGCACGCAGGATTTGCTGGGCGTGGCCAATTTGGCACCGTTTTCCTTTTTTACCGTGGCCGGAGTCAATCCGCCCATGTTGGCCGTCACCATCCTGAAAAAGCCGGATGGCAGCGACAAGGACAGCCTGGCCAATATTCGCGCCACCGGTGAGTTTGTGGTGAATATCGTTACCCAGGCGCTGGTTGAGGAAATGAACCAGTCCTGTGCCGCCTACCCGGCGGAGGTTGATGAATTTGATCTCGCCGGGCTGGAAAAGGTGCGCAGCAAGCAGGTAAAGGCCCCTGGCGTGGCGCGCTCGCCAGTGCGCTATGAGTGTGTGCTGCATACTTGCCTCGACCTGGGACATGGGGCGGGCGGCAGCACGCTGGTGCTGGGTGAAATCCGCCATGTTCATGTGGCGGATGCCGTGTATCAGGAAGGCCATGTCGATGTGCAGGCACTGCACCCCATCGGCAAGCTGGCGGGAGATACCTATACCCTGGTGCATGAGGATTTTTCGCTGCCCCGCCCGTGAAGCCTGTTGGTCATGCCAAAGAAAAAAGCACCAGCCAGGTGCTTTTTTCTTGTCTGCCGGCCTGGCATCAGCGCAGGGCGTGGCTGATTTTTTCTGCCATTTCATCCAGCAAGGCATAGCGGCGGTTGTATTCGCTGCGCTTTTTGCTGGCAATTTCTTCCATCGGCTTACGCGGAATGGGGAAGGGGATGCGGAAGTATTCGGTGTTGATCTTCTCGGCACCGATATCCAGCCAGAAGCTGTCGTAATCAGCCTGGAACTCCTTCCGGTAGCGCCAGGAGCTGTAAATATGGCTGTCCTTGCACACGGCCAGCACTTGCTGGCAGCCCATTTCACGGGCAATGACGGTCAGGGCTTCCAGTACCAGCCGTTTGGGGAACAGACCGTGACAGGCCTTGGTGGCAGTACGGATGCATTCATGACCAAACTCCTTGCGTGGGCCTTGCAAGCCACCAATCAGCGCCACCGGCTGGCCCTGGTACTGGCACAGGGTAAAGGTGAGGGTGGCCAGTGCCACTTGCTGGGCATCGATAAACTGCAGCGACAGCTCGCCTTCCTTGTCGAAATAGTGGTTGTGCCCCAGTACCCAACTGAAGCTGCTTTCATCCTTGCCCGTGACGCTGGCAATGCAGATATTGTCCAGCGACAGCAATTGGCTGCGGACATGGGCTGGCAGCTGCAGTATCCGGCCATAGTGCTGCTGCAGGATCTCCACCTTTGCCGTATTGCCCAGGCTGCGGTGCAGATAAGGCCGGTGCAGCTTTTGTGACAGCCGAGGTGCCAGTTTCAGGTAGTCGAGCAAGAGTGGCTGGCTGCTCAGATAGCTTAGCCAGCGGTAGCTGCTGGACAGGGAGAGCAGGCTGCGCAATACCAGCTTGATGCGGTTTTTGCGCTCATCCAGATAATCGCGCCGGGAAAAGTCGCCACTGGCCAGCTGTCCCAGTAGCCGGACAGGGTGAGGCCTCGAAGGTGATTCGATAGTTTTCACGCAGAGTTCTTCTAAAAGCGTTCATGCACGGAGATGCATTATTGTTTATCCGGGTGTCGGCGTCTTTGGCCGGCTTGTCCCGTCGTCGTTACCGTTTGTGACGGTTTATTTTTTGTCTTCGCGTGGTTTTAGGGCCGCCATGGCGGCGCGCTGCATTTCCAGGGTTTTCATTTGCATGGAAAGCATGCCCAGATTCATGGTTAGCCAACCTTCCACCACGCGCAGTTCTGCCAGTTTGCGGTCGATTTCTTCCTCGCTCATCGGTGGGAGAAAGGGCTGGGCGCTGGCAGGAGTGGCAGTTTGCCAGAACTGGCGAAACATGGCGAATGGGTCGTTCGGGGTGAAATCGGCGCTCATGGCTGGCTCTCCTGGTCAGAAATAGAAAACGGGCAAGCACTGGCTTGCCCGTTCAGTATAAGACCAAAGATGACAGCTTAGCTGTTGCTGGCTGCTACCTGCGCATCCACGGCAGCCAGGGCTACCATGTTGACGATACGACGTACCGAGGAGATCGGGGTCAGGATGTGTACCGGCTTGCTCATGCCCATCAGGATCGGGCCGATGGTCACGCCGTCAGAGGCCGAAACACGCAGCAGGTTGTAGCTGATGTTGGCAGCTTCCACGTTCGGCATGATCAGCAGGTTGGCCGAGCCCTTCAGCGTGGTTTCCGGCATGGCCTGGGTGCGGATGGCTTCCACCAGGGCGGCATCGCCCTGCATTTCACCGTCGATTTCCAGGTCAGGCTGAGCGTCACGGATCAGTTCCAGTGCAGTACGCATCTTGTCGGCGGATTCGCCATTGATGGTGCCGAAGCTGGAGTTGGACAGCAGGGCGGCTTTCGGTGCAATACCGAAACGCTTCATGGCTTCCGACGCCATCTTGGTGATGCCGGCCAGTTGTACTGCATCCGGCTTGGCATTCACGTAGGTGTCGGTGATGAAGATGTTGCCGGTAGGCAGGATCAGCGCATTCATGGCACCGGCCACCTTGTCGGCATTGTTGTAGCCGAGTACGGTTTCCACGATTTCGAAGTGCTGACGGTAAGTACCGTAAGTACCGCAGATCATCGCATCGGCATCGCCGCGACGTACCATCAGCGCACCGATCAGCGTGGTGTTACCGATGACGCGACGACGGGCCTGTTCCTGGGAAACGCCCTTGCGTTTCATCAGGTTGTAGTAGTCCTTCCAGTATTCGGCAAAGCGCGGGTCGGATTCGTTGTTGACCAGCTCGAAGTCCTTGCCGATTTCCAGTTTCAGGCCCAGCTTTTCGATACGTTTTTCGATTACGCTCGGACGGCCGATCAGAATGGGCTTGGCCAGGCCGGCCAGTACGATTTCCTGGGTGGCATGCAGTACGCGCTCGTCTTCGCCTTCGGTCAGCACAACACGCTTGCTTTCCTTCTTGGCTTGCGAGAACACCGGCTTCATGAACAGGTTGGTCTTGTACACGAACTGGGTGAGCTGATCGACATAGGCGTCGAAATCCTGGATCGGGCGAGTAGCCACGCCGGAGTCCATGGCAGCCTTGGCCACGGCCGGGGCGATCTTCACGATCAGGCGCGGGTCGAAGGGCTTCGGAATCACGTATTCCGGGCCGAAGGACAGCTCTTCGTCGCCGTAGGCGGTGGCCACGACGTCGGACTGTTCGGCCATGGCCAGGTCGGCAATGGCGCGTACAGTGGCCAGCTTCATTTCTTCATTGATGGTGGTGGCGCCCACATCCAGCGCACCACGGAAGATGAAGGGGAAGCACAGCACGTTGTTCACCTGGTTGGGGAAGTCGGAACGGCCGGTGCCGATGATGGCATCCGGGCGCACTTCTTTCACCAGCGGCGGCAGGATTTCCGGTTCCGGGTTGGCCATGGCCAGAATCACCGGATGCGCGGCCATGGTTTTCACCATTTCCTGAGTGACCAGACGCGGGCCGGACAGGCCCATGAAGATGTCGACGCCTACCATGGCATCGGCCAGCTTGCGCTTGCCGTTGTCGACAATGGCGTAACGCTGCTTGGATTCGTCAAGCTTCTCGTCACGGCCCTGATAGATCACACCCTTGGAGTCGCAAACCGTGATGTTTTCACGTTTCACGCCCAGTGCAACCAGCAGGTCCAGGCAGGCGATGGCGGCGGCACCGGCACCGGATGCAGCCACGCGGACATTGGCGATGTCCTTGTTGACCAGGCGCAGCGAGTTCAGCACCGCGGCAGCGGCCACAATGGCGGTACCGTGCTGGTCGTCGTGGAAGACCGGAATGCCCATGCGCTCACGGCACTTCTTCTCGATGTAGAAGCACTCGGGGGCCTTGATGTCTTCCAGGTTGATGCCGCCGAAGGTCGGTTCCATCGCGCAGATCATGTCCACCAGCTTGTCCGGGTCGTTTTCGTTCAGTTCGATGTCGAAAACGTCGATGCCGGCAAACTTTTTGAACAGCACACCCTTGCCTTCCATCACCGGCTTGCCAGCCAGCGGGCCGATATTGCCCAGGCCCAGTACGGCAGTGCCGTTGGTGATGACAGCTACCAAGTTGCCGCGTGCGGTGTACTTGTAGGCATTGAGCGGATCTTCCACGATGGCGTCACACGGGGCGGCCACACCGGGGGAGTAGGCAAGGGCCAGATCGCGCTGGGTTGCCAGCGGTTTGGTCGGGGACACCTGGATCTTGCCGGGCTGAGGAAACTGGTGGAAATCGAGTGCGGCTTGGCGCAGTTGCTCGTCCATTCGTGAACTCCTGGGTGGTTTCTTATGGTCGTTTTGAATAATTTAGCTGAATATTATAAGGGCTAACCCTCTATCGGGGCTATGGTCCTGTCAGACAAAGTACGCGGCAAGAGGTTTTCACCTCTGCCGCGTTGCTTGTCTTGTCCTGCTTTTATTGCATCATACCTAACATTCGTGGCAGCCACAGCGAGATACCGGGCAGATACGTCACTGCGATCAGGAAGCCCAGCATGGTCAGCAGCCATGGCCATACGGCCACAGTCAGCTCGGTAATACCCATCTTGGTGATGCCGGAGGCCACGTACAGGTTAAGCCCTACCGGCGGATGGCACATGCCGACTTCCATATTGACTGCAATCAGAATGCCGAAGTGTACCGGATTCACCCCCAGCTTGACTGCAACCGGGTACAGGATGGGTGCCATGATCAGCACAATGGCCGACGGGTCCATGAAGTTGCCTGCAGCCAGCAGCAGGATGTTGGTCAGCAGCAGGAAGGCAACGATGCCCAGGCCCTGTGCGGTCATCCAGGCGGCCATTGCCTGCGGAATCTGCTCGGATGCCATCAGGAAGGAGAACAGCACGGCATTGGTGATGATGTACAGCAGCATCGAGCTCATCGACGCGGCATTGATCAACACACGCGGCACGTCTTTCAGCCCCATGTCCTTGTAGACGAACACGGCGATGATGAAGGCGTATACCGCAGCCATGGCAGCGGCTTCGGTCGGCGTGAAGATGCCACTGTAAATACCGCCGATTACCAGCACGATCAGCAACAGCCCCCACACGCATTCACGGAAGGCTTGCAGGCGCTCGCCCCAGCTGGCGCGCGGCAGACGCGGGTAGTCAAACTTCTTGGCACGGTACCAGGTGGTCAGGCCCAGCAATACCGACAGGCACAGGCCGGGCAGCACGCCGGCCATGAACAGCTGGCCTACCGAGGCGGTGGATACGCTCATGCCATTTGGTCCGGTCACATCCATGCCGGCAGTGGCAATCGAGTACATCACCAGATTGATGGACGGCGGAAACAGGATGCCCAGTGCACCGGAGGTGGTAATCACCCCGGCACCAAAGCGTTGCGGATAACCTTGCTTGACCATAGCTGGCAGGATGATGGAGCCAACGGCTACAACAGTGGCAACGGATGAACCGGTAATGGCGGCAAACAGGGCGCAGGACACCACGCCAGCCAGACCCAGGCCACCATACCAGTGGCCCACCAGGGTGGTGGCAAAGCGGATCATCCGTTTGGCGACACCGCCATGCATCAGGAAGTTACCGGCAAGGATAAAGAAGGGAATCGCCATGATTTCGAACTTCTCGATGCCAGTAAATAGCTTGAGCGCTACCGACTGAATAGGAACGTCCGTCATGGTGAACAGAAAGGTCAGTACCGTCAGACCCAGCGAGATGGAGATCGGCATGCCGGTCAGCATCAGGGTAAGCAGCAGACCGAAAATGATGAGTGTGGTCATTAGTGCTTGCCTCCGTGGTTCAGATCGTGCGGGTGCAGATTGTCCAAATCCTCGGCACCTTCCTCGATGCCATCAACGTGGCCGTGGTCGTGCTTGGGCAGGGTGCCGGTCTTGATGAAGTTCCAGGCCACTTGCAGAAAACGGAAGCACATCAGGGTAGAGCCGCAGGGAATGGCCAGGTAAACCAGCCACATTGGCGCTTCCAGATCGGGCGAGGTCTGGTCGGTATGGGCGATTTCCCAAACGAAATTGCCGCCCAGTACGGCGATGACACCGGTAAACAGTGCACCGGCCAGCAGGCCGAACACGATGAACTTGGCGCGGTTTTTGTCTGACAGGCGGTTGATCAGCACGTCCACACCCACGTGGATGCCGGTACGCACGCCGTAGGCTGCGCCAAATTTGGCCATCCAAACAAACAGGTAAATGGTGAGCTCCTGAGCCCAGGCCATATTGATGTGGGCCAGGTAGGGCTGCAGGGTGTCGATGCCCGAGCCGTAGCGGTGCAGAACCGCGACGAAGGTGATGAGGGTGGCGCTTCCCATCAACAGGGCAATCATCCACTCCTCCAGATGATCGAGGAATTTCAGCATGATTGTTCTCTTTTCGCAAAAAGAGCGTGGGTGCCACGGCACGCACGCTCGATTCAGGGCTGATCAGTTGTTGGGGTTGAAACCGGTTTCTTTATAGATGGCCTTCAGCAGGTCCGGGCCAATGCGGCTGGCCATCTTGGCGTGGACTGGCAGCATGGCTTTCTTGAAGGCAGCACGTTCGGCGGCAGTCGGCGTGTAGACCTGGGTTTTGCCGGAGGCCTTGATGGCGGCCAGTGCACGGTCGTTTTCCTTCTTGGCAATGTCATTGGCGTACTTGGAGGCATCGACAATTGCACCATCCAGCTGGGTGCGCACATCAGCCGGCAGGCCGTCCCAGAACTTCTTGTTGACGATGACGGCATAGCCCAGGAAGCCGTGCTGGGTCAGAGTCAGCTGTTTTTGCACTTCATAAGCCTTGCTGGTGTACAAGTTGGAGGCTTCCAGCTCGGTACCATCCACCACGCCGGTTTGCAGGGCCTGATAGACTTCGGAGAAGGCCATCACTTGCGGCAGTGCGCCTACCGAGCGCATTTCTTCTTCCAGTACCTTGGAGGACTGGATGCGGATCTTCATGCCCTTCAGGTCAGCCGGGGTGCGGATCGGCTTGTTGGCAGAGAAGTTCTTGAAGCCGTTATCCCAGTAAGCCAGGCCCTTGATGCCCTTGCTTTCCAGCTTGCCCAGCAATTGCTTGCCGATGGCGCCGTGCATCACTTTATTCACTTCGTCGTAGTTGTCGAACACATACGGCAGGTCGAAAACTTCAAATTCCTTTACGCCCAGCGGGCCAAACTTGGCCAGCGACGGGGCCAGCATCTGAACCGCGCCAAGTTGCAGGGCTTCCAGTTCTTCCTTGTCCTTGTAAAGCTGGCTGTTGGGATAAACCTGTACCTTGACCTTGCCATGGGTACGCTCTTCCGCCAGCTTTTTGAAATATTCAGCAGCCTTGCCCTTGGGGGTATCGGGCGATACCACGTGGCTGAACTTGATGACGATTTCACCAGCAGCCTGAGCCAGGCCAGCTACACCAAAGGAAGCACCGATCAGCAATGCAGCAATCTTCAGTTTCATGAGTCTCTCCGTTTGCGTTGAATGTTTTTGCTTTGTATTACAGCCCTTGTCAGCGGGCTGTTAATACCGTGTAAAGTAGAAGGCGCACCAACAACATGCCATTGGGGACTTCATCATTGGGGTTTTCCCGTATCTGCCTATGCACGTTATCGATTTGCTTGCCCGTCGCCGTTCTCCCCGCCTGTTATGGCTGGGTACCTCGCTTACCCTGATTGCCCTGGTGCTGGCCCTGGGCGGCCTGTTTTATCTGGTTTACCGCGACTGGGTGGATGAGCAGCGGGATAATCTGATTCAGGAAGTGCTGTGGCTGGAGCAGTCGATGCGGCTGCATATGGAAGGGCAGCAGGAGTGGGCCGAGGGTGTGGCATCAGATATTGCTAATGGCAACCTGACCCCGGCGCGTTTCATTTCCAGTGCGGCATTCCTGATGCGGGAAAGCCCGGAAGTATTGCTGGTGCAGCAGATCGACCCAAACGCCATGTTGCTGCGCGATCAACACGGCCAGGTGTTGCCGGGCAAGATCTTGCATGGTGACGAATACGATGCCGTGTGGCGGGCCACGCGCTTGCGCCGCGCATCATATGGCCAGCCCTACCGCCGTGCCGATGGCAAGTACCGTTTCGATCTGGCAGTACCCATCATCGCCAATGAAAAGGTGCTGGGGAGCATCCGGCTGGTGTACCAGTTCGATCAGCTCTTGCACCGGCAGGTGCCGTGGTGGATTGCCTCCAAAAATTACATCAGCTTTGTTGACGTGGGTGGCCGTACGCTGGCCAGCAAGTTCGACCCTTCCGAACACCCCGGCAACATCTCTCATCAAACCAGTTTTGACCCGCCAGGCTTTGGCGTGTACCTGCGTGCCGTTAGCTACCGCTCCGGGCTGGGACTTACCCTGCCGGTACTCACCGGCCTGATTACCCTGCTGGCGCTGGCATTGCTGTATTCCATCTGGCGCATCCGGCGCCATATGCGCGAGCGCTCACGCGCCGAGCAGGCATTGTCCACCGAGGTGGCCTTGCGTCAGGCCATCGAAGACTGCATGAAGAGCGGTCTGGTGGCTATTAGTCTGGAAGGCGAAATCCTGCGGGTGAACCGTGCTTTTTGCGAAATGCTGGGTTATGCCCCGGAGCAGTTGGTGGGGCAGCGTCCACCGCATGTATTCTGGCCCGCCAGTGACCATCAGCAAATGCGCGCGGCAATGGATGCGGTCAGGCAGGGTATGCAGCCGGAGCAGGGCTTCGAGTTGCGCTTTGCCTGCCAGAATGGCGATTTTGTCGAAGTGCGGCTGTATGCCACGCCACTGATTGAGCGGGATGGCAGCCATCGTGGCTGGATTGCCGCGTTGTTTGACATCACCGAGCGCAAGCGCCAGCGTTTGGCACTCAATGCTTCGCACCAGCGCTTCCTTACCGTACTCAATGGCATGCAGGCAGGGGTCTGTGTCGTGAGCCAGCAGAGCGGCCAGCTCCTGTATGCCAATCCCACATTTTCTTTCCTGTGGCTGGCAGAAGAGCCGGATGCACCCTCTTGCCTGTTGTTGCCTGGGCTACGCGAAGAACCGGAGCAAGATGATCTGGCCAGTGAATTTACCCTGCAGGATGGCAAGCAATGGTTCCAACTGCAGCGCCGCCGGCTGGAGTGGGTAAGCGGTGAAGCAGCCTGGCTGGTGATTCTGGCCGATGTGACGGAAGAGCGCGAGCGGGAAGGGCGGGCACAGGCGCAGCAGGAACGCTTCCAGACCACCTCGCGACTGATTGCCATGGGTGAGATGGCTTCCAGCCTGGCCCACGAGTTAAATCAGCCGCTCACGGCGATTTCCACCTACTCGGCTGGTCTGGCCCGGCGTCTGCCGGAGAGTCTGGCGCTGCCCTCCGGGGTGCGCGAGGCGGTTGCTGCCATCAGTCAGCAGGCGCAGCGCGCAGGGCAAATCATCAAGAGCATCCGCGCTTTTGTAAAAAAGCACGAACCGCAGCTGGAAAATGTCGATCCCGCCCGCGTGGTGGCGCGTGCTGCTGGCCTTGCAGAGATGATGGCGTTCAAGGCTGGCGTACAGCTGGTGATCGAACAGGACCCGACAGACTGCCGCTTGGACATGGACCCGGTGCTGATTGAGCAGGTACTGCTCAATCTGATGAAAAATGCCATCGAAGCCATGGTGGAGGCGCAGACACGCAGGCCGCATATCATCGTGCGTACGGTGGTCGGTGCGGCTTTCTGGCGCGTCGAGGTAGCGGATAATGGGCCGGGGTTAGCGGAAAACATCAAGAACGAGCTGTTTACGCCGTTCTACTCGACCAAGCCGGATGGGATGGGGATTGGTCTGAATATCTGCCGATCGATTGTCGAGTTCCACCGTGGCGAGTTCAGCGTCAATGCCAGCGTGACCGGCGGCTGCGTGTTCTGGTTTACCTTGCCATTGCAGCGCGGCAACGGCCTGCAATGAAAAACGGCACCCTGGGGTGCCGTTCTGTCTTGCTAACCTTCAATGCTGTGCGGGCTGCAGTATGGTTTCCTGCGTTTCTTCCAGCATTTCCGGGTAGTCGCGGCTGTAGTGCAGACCACGGCTTTCCTTGCGCAACAGTGCCGAGCGTACGATCAGTTCTGCAGTCTGCACCAGATTGCGTAGTTCGATCAGGTCGTTGGTGACGTGGAAGTTGCTGTAGTACTCGTTGATTTCTTCCGATAGCAGGCGGATGCGGCTTAGTGCGCGCATCAGGCGCTTGTTGGTGCGCACGATGCCGACATAGTCCCACATGGCGCGGCGCAGCTCATCCCAGTTGTGCGAAATCACCACTTCCTCGTCGTTGTCCGTTACCTGGCTGTCATCCCAGTCCGGAATCGGCGGCAGGGTAATATCCGGAGCTGCCAGGATGTCTTCCGCTGCCGCCTTGCCAATCACCAGGCATTCCAGCAGCGAGTTGCTGGCCAGGCGATTGGCACCATGCAGGCCGGTGCAGGCTACTTCACCTACCGCGTACAGCGCGTCCACATCGGTATGGCCGGTCAGGTCAGTCACCAGACCACCGCAGGTAAAGTGCACGGCAGGTACCACCGGAATCGGCTCCTGGGTGATGTCGATGCCAAGCTCCATGCAATGGGCGTAGATATTGGGGAAGTGTTCCTTGATGAAATTGGCCGGTTTGTACGAAATGTCCAGATAGACACAGTCCAGACCATGCTTTTTCATTTCGAAGTCGATGGCGCGGGCGACTACATCGCGCGGGGCCAGTTCGGCGCGAGGATCGTGATCCGGCATGAAGCGGGTGCCATCCGGCAATTTCAGAATGCCCCCTTCGCCACGTACCGCTTCAGAAATCAGGAAAGACTTGGTGTGCGGGTGGTACAGGCAGGTGGGATGGAACTGGATGAATTCCATGTTTCCCACCCGGCAACCGGCACGCCAGCCCATGGCAATACCATCGCCAGTCGCCGTATCCGGATTAGTGGTATAGAGGTAGACCTTGCCCGCCCCCCCCGAAGCCAGCATGGTGTGCTTGGCCGAGATGGTCACCACATGGTCCAGAGTCTTGTCCAGTGCATACACGCCATAGCAACGCTTGCCTTCCAGCCCCAGCTTACGCGAGGTAATCAGGTCAATGGCAATGAAGTCTTCCAGCACGGTGATGTTCGGGTGAGCCTTGATCTTCTGGCCCAGGGTGGAGGTCACCGCCGCACCCGTCGCATCCGCCGCATGGATAATGCGTCGGTGGCTGTGGCCTCCTTCACGTGTCAGGTGATAACCCGTCTTGTGGGTGTCGTCACGGGTAAAGGGCACACCCAGCGCAATCAGCCAGTCAATCGCCTCTTTGGAATGCTCGACGATGAAGCGGGTGGCTTCTTCATTACACAATCCGGCCCCGGCGATCAGCGTGTCGCGGATGTGCTCCTCCACCGAATCCTCCGTGTCCAGCACGGCGGCAATGCCACCCTGGGCATAGGTCGAGCTGCCTTCCAGCAGATCGCGCTTGGTAATCAGACCAACTTTACGCGTGGCAGCCAGATGCAAGGCCAGGGTCATGCCGGCCAGACCGCTACCGATAATCAGAACATCAAACTTGAGCATGGCAGATGCCGCCGTCAGGCGGAGTAGGGCAGTTTGCAGAAGGCTAAAGATTAGCAGAAGCGCTGCAGTGCGGCATCTGCATTATCCGTGTGAAGCCTATATATATATATAGATTGGCTGCAAAAAACCGTGATTTGGGGATATGTATACAGGGTTAATTTGCAGACTATGGGCAGTGATGCTTTGAGTAGAGGTCCTGCTGTCATTGCACTGCAATAAAACCCGCATTTCATAAAGCATTGCCGCTCAGTGACTTAGCGCGTGGTGGGC